>NZ_JAIOUQ010000003.1:0-291468 GCF_019931065.1 Methanobacterium spitsbergense
TTCATAGAATGATATTTTCACACTCCAGCCAACGCCAAATAAATCGTAGCACATAGTATACCACTACCCAATAGACTTGCAAAATAATTAGAAATTAATGCATATTGGATAATGAAGTACACAAAAACACATCTATAAAAAATATATGTGTAGGTAACTGTTAGTTAAGCAGAGCTTATAAACTTTTTGTCATGGATCTAAAAAAATCTTTTAATATAATATATAAATATATTTCAGTAGCAATACTTTTAATATTTGATTGGATGGACAGGACATCTGAAAATTGTATCTACAAGTTACATTCTTTTTTGTTATACTCCTTAAAAAATAGATTTGATTAATAAAATAAATGAACCATTTAGAACCATTTAAAATCATTTAAAATATATATTTGGCCCTCACTCTAACTTGGAGCTTCTATGGAATTTGATCACCTATTTAAATCTTTCGTTTACGATTAAATGACAAAATATTTTTATACTCCAAATAAATTTAAAAAAGGTGATAAATCATGAAGTTTGGTATTGAATTTGTTCCGAATGAACCAATAAGCAAGATTGTAAAGCTTGTAAAACTAGCAGAAGACGTAGGATTTGAATACACATGGATTACAGACCACTACAACAACAAAAACGTGTACGAAACACTAGCATTAATTGCAGATGGTACTGAAACCATTAAAATGGGTCCTGGTGTAACCAACCCCTATGTAAGAAGCCCAGCAATAACATCAGCAGCTGTTGCAACTTTAGATGAATTATCCAATGGAAGGGCTACCTTAGGTATTGGCCCTGGTGACAAAGCAACCTTCGATGCATTAGGTATCGAATGGACAAAACCAGTCAGCACAATTAAAGATGCCATCGCAATGATGACAACCCTTATGGCTGGCGAAAAAACAGAAACCGGAGCTCAGCTCGGTGGAGTTAAAGCAGTCCAGGAAAAAATACCTATCTATATGGGTGCTCAGGGACCAATGATGCTCAAAACCGCTGGTGGATTCTCAGACGGTGCATTAATTAACGCATCAAACCCAAAAGACTTTGAAGCAGCTGTACCTCTCATAAAAGAAGGAGCAGAAGAAGCAGGCAAATCATTATCTGATGTAGATGTAGCAGCATACACATGTTGTTCCATAGACGACGACGCAGGCAAAGCACTGGGTGCAGCCAAAATAGTTGTCGCATTTATCGCAGCAGGATCACCACCACCTGTATTCGCAAGACACGGCCTACCAACCGACACCGGCGCTAAATTCGGTGCAATGCTCGCTAAAGGAGACTTCGGCGGAGCAATCGGAGCCGTAACCGACGAATTAATGGAAGCATTCTCAGTAGTGGGAACACCAGCAGAATTCGTTCCAAAGATCGAAGCTCTCGGAAAAATGGGTGTAACACAGTACGTCGCAGGTTCACCAATTGGACCAGACAAAGAGAAATCCATAAAATTACTCGGAGAAGTTATAGACAGCTTCTAAACTCTCCATCTTTTTTTCTTTTTTTAATTAATAATTCATAAAATAAAGTAATAATATAAATTATATTATACTATTTTTAACCCCATAATGACCAGATATTTCTCCAAACTTATTTGTAAGTTCGTTCTGGTATCGTCGTGAAGGTGCAAAAGATCCCATATAGAGATTTTTGGATTTAGACACAAGATGAGGATAATTTTCATTTAAAAATTTATTGTAAAGATTCTTACAATCTTCTGGTGCATCACCAAAAAGAGTTAATCCTGCAGGCACAACATAGTCTGCACCATAATCCTTTCAGTAACTACCATGTTTTCAACGTCTTCTTCAGAGTCTGAAATGAAAGGTAAAATAGGCATGTTAATAATTCCTGTCTTGAAACCTGCTTCACTGAATTTCTTCATTATTTTGAGTCGTTTAATTGGACTAGGTGCACCAGGTTCCAATATCTTGGCAATTTTTTCATTTAATGTTGAAAAGGAAAAAGATAAAATGATACCTGAATCCAATTTATTTTCAAGTCCAGTTGGCAAAATTGCAACATCTTTAATCCCTTGGAGGATTTTTATATCCATTAATACTAATGTGGATTTAGTGAGTAGATGAAGTGGGAATCTGTAACGTCTTATCAAACCCAATATTTCACTTGTTAATTTTAGTTCTGTTTTTAGGGCAGGATAGGGATCAGAAGATGATCCAAGGACTATAAAGCCCCTTTCATTTTTCTTATACAATTTTTTAATTGTTTTTTTAGTATGGGCACAGCATTAGACTTAGCTGACACAATGGTTCCATGGTCGCCCCCATATTTACTGCCCTGTGTAGCAGTAAATGCAACCCATTGAACAGCCTGCATATGGATTGAAAGTATAATCCCCTAAAAACCAATCATCACGTTTTTTATGTTTCGTTAAGTAGTGATTTTACACTTACTTCATTCACCAATTTATTCACCTATACCCTTATCAACAACTAATTTATATTATTATAATAACCAGAATATTATTTTAAAATTATCTATTATTAAGGAAAGTGAATAAATGGAAATTCAAAATTTAATGCAAGAAATCAGAGAAAATGCTCTTGATAAAATGGAGAAAAGATCCCCTAAGGATCTTGCTGCATGCTGGTCCGGGGAAGACATTCTGTACTCTGGAAAGGGTAACGCTATTTTTATAGTTCTACCCACCCAAGGATGTGCATGGGCACTTTCAGGATCTGGAGGCTGTACAATGTGCAGTTACGTTGCAGATTCTCCTCTTGAAAATGTAGATGCTGATGAATTGATAGACATATTTAAAAATTCAATTGGACGACAAGAGATAAAGGAAAAAACAGTAGTGAAAATATTCGTTTCCGGAAGTTTCCTTAATCCTGATGAAGTACCAATAAAGGCCAGAAATGAAATTTTAAAATTTCTTAAAAATGAGGAATATGTTGAAGAGGTAGTTGTTGAATCTAGACCAGAATTTATCACTGCAGAAGTACTAAAAGAATGTTGTGAATCTCTTGGAAATAAGATATTTGAGATTGGTATTGGTCTTGAAACATCCATTGATTATACCAGGGAAGAAAAGATCAACAAAGGTTTCTCTAGGGAAGATTTTGAATGGGCTGTTAAAACTATTAGAACAACAACTTTAGATTGTAATGTAAAAGCCAAGGCATATCTCTTTGTTAAACCCATATTAACATCAGAAAAAATTGCAATAGAAGAAGCAGTTAAATCCGCAGAATATGCAGAATCTGTTGGTGTAAGTAGGATATCATTTTGCCCAGCAACTATCCACAAAGATACTTTAATGGAACTTTTATGGAAGGGCGGATCCTACCAGCCACCGTGGATATGGAGTATAATGGAAATCATAAAACAAGTCAGGACATCCTTAAATATTCCCATAATTATGGATACTGCAGGTTTTGGAAGTAGAAGAGGCCCGTATAATTGTAAAAAATGCAATTCACGTTTAAAAAGTATGATCATTGAATCGAATCTCAATCAGAGTATTCCTGAAGATTTTGAATGTGAATGTAAGGATAAATGGCGAACTGAGATTGAATTTTGTGATATTACAAGATCAACCACCAATTTGGTTCGTAAAAAATAATTACCAATATATATTTTTTTTAATCAATCCAAATTTTTGAAATTATTTTAAATAAAAATTTGTTCAATATCAAAAGATTGAAATCCTTTAAAGACTATGGTATGCCAATGGAAAATAATGATCTTAAAGTAAATGAAACTTCATCAAATGGTTTAATGGAATTTCTAACCGAATTAGGTAAGGCTTTGACAGCTTCAGGAATTTCTGTGGTGGATATTACATCAATTCTAGAAAAAATTGCACAGGCATATAATGAAAAAGCTGAAATCCTTGTGTTTCCCACCATGCTACTTCTGAAAATTGGTGAACAGGAATCAGCACCATTAAATGCTGCTATTCAAAAACCTGGACTTTTACCATTAAATCAGGTTTCAGAAATTTACGACTTGATATACAAGGCAGAAGCAGGTAAAATTTCTCCAATTGAAGGTAAAAAATGTTTAAGAAAAATACTTTCTGAAAAACATAAATTTGGACCTTTAGGTATACTATTTGGATATATTTTATTTTCAATGGGCATTGGAATGCTACTCCAACCCACACCAGAACAATTAGTAGTTTCAGGAGTTCTTGGAGCAATAGTAGGAATTTTATTAATATTTAGTCGTGGCCGAAATAGATTTTTACTTATACTCCCTGTTGTTGCAGCTCTGATTGTTACTTCCCTCTCTATTTGGGGTGTTAAATCAGGATTGGTTACAGGTTCTGTTGCAATGCTATTGCCTGCACTAGCCTATTTCCTTCCAGGTGCTACTCTAACAACAGGAATGTTCGAACTGGCTTATGGTGAGATTATATCCGGTGCAAGCAGAGTAATATACGGAACTGCAATACTATTTCTGATACTTTTTGGAGTACTTGTTGGTATACAAATTACAGGAATTTCCCAACAAAATTTTTTGGTAACCAACCCCCTAAATGCATTAGGATGGTGGGCACCATATTTAGGAGTTTTTATATTTGCAATGGGAATGTATCTTTTCATGTCAATAAAAAATAAAGACTTGCCTTGGGTCATACTAATATTGTACATAGCATTTTTTGGCCAACAAGCTGGAAATTACCTTGTAGGTGGTGTATTTGGAGCTTTTTCAGGATCGCTTTTAATGACAATTAGTGGAACTATAATTGAAAGACTGGATCATAAAACACCAAGTATTGTTTCTATAATGCCAGCATTCTGGATACTTGTACCTGGTGCACTGGGATTTATGAGCCTAGCAACTTTAGTTAGTCAAAATTATTTCACAGCCATAACAGATGGGATAATGGTCGCAATGACCATCGTGGCTATTTCACTTGGGCTTTTGATAGGTGCTGTTATAACAGAACCATTGAAAGAAATGGAAATAATATAAATACATTACTATAATTTAGAATATGCCATAAAATCAAAAAAAGAATTAATAATTGTATTTAATAATAAATATGAATAACATTGAATTAAATTCAATCCTGAGGCAAATATTATGGAAAATTATAATGTTCCAATGACCACCAAACGTATTGAAACTTTGGTAGATGGTATATTTGCCATTGCAATGACATTATTAGTTTTAAGTCTTAATGTACCACAATTAATTTATCCTGCCACAGATATTGCTGTAATACATAGTCTTTCTGCAATGCTTCAACAATTTTTTATTTATTTCATGAGTTTTATCTTATTAGCATTATTCTGGAGAATAAATCACACACAGTTTTATTTTATAAAAAAAGCTAATCAAACCATTTTATGGATAAATATCATATGGTTAAGTTTAATTGCATTGGTGCCATTTTCAACAAACTTGGTGGGTAGTTACGGCTATCTAAAAGTTCCAATAATATTTTTTGATTTAAATTTATTTTTTATCGGTGTTTTATTTAGTTTGAACTGGTATTATGCCGATAAAAAAAATTTCCTTGATAAGAATGCTGATAAAAAGATGATTAAATCTCGCAAAAAAGCCAATTTAGCTCTCCCATCATTGGCATTGATTGCAATTGGTTTGTCATTTATAAGTCCTGAATGGAGTTCTTTGGTATATTTTGCACTTTTTTTCATAAATAGCCACAAATTTTTCAATTGATTATTATTGATAAAAATTTACATATATAGATTTTTAATATATTTCATTATTTCAGTTATTTTCCAGATTGAATTTAAATACCGGATATGCTTTGTAAAAACCTAATAAATACCCTCCACATTAAATAGTCAGAAAGTAAAGTAATAGATCGCCCATATGGTGACTTATAGGTTGATGTATTGGTAAAAACCATTTTATATTAAAAAAACAAGTGAAGACAATTTAATGGTACAGGCAGAGTTATGGTACAGTTATTTCGAATTATTGAAGAATGCTTAAACATTAATGGGATAATCAATTAATAATTCTATAATAAATAATAATTAAAAAAATCTATCTTATTATTAATTTAGATATTATAATCATAATGCAAATTATCATGTACAATAAATAAAAAAGAGACGATTTAATGGATGTAACACTATGATAGGTATAAGTGCTGATTTTGACCCAGTCCATAAGGGACATGTTAAACTCATTGATAAAGCTAGAGAACTTGCTGATAAGAAAAACGATGAAGTTGTTATTTATCTAAATAAGGGATACAGTGCAAATCATGCACCTTTTTTTGCAAATTATGAGGCAAGAAGTAAAATGGCGTTAGAAGCTGGCGCCGATAGAATTGTACCTATAGAAGGACTTCATCATAGATTAACACTGGCTTATACCGTCCCAATAAGAATAGCCATGATGATAGAAGAAGGCGTTATTGATTATGTAGATGCAGCAGATGTTTCAACTGCCAGAATTAAGAAGTACGCGTCAAACTTTGCTAAAAAGGGAATTTTCAGCGGAATACCAAGAAAGTTACCTAATAGAAATGTTATAAGATGGTTTGCTGTAAACGAATTTTTATACAATAAGTACAATCAGAAGCTCAAATTTCACATAATCCCCGAGTACAAAATCTCGGGAGATAAAATATCTGGAAGAATGATACGAAGAGAAATACTTGAAAATAATATGGAAATACCTGAAAGTATTGGAATACTGCTTCCAGATTCAACTATCCAGATACTTGAAGAAGAAATAAAAAAAGGAAATGTTCCTGGTGAAAGGAACCTTAAAGATCTTTCTAAACGCCTGAATACTTATTCTCGAGCTAATCTGAATAATATAGCACATATGAATGCTGATGCTGTGAATGCTATTGTTGCAGGCCGCAGTTATAAACGTGAAGACCAAATATGGGCTTCATTCAGAATGGCAGGTTATGGGCCTGTGCTTACCCGGTTAGCTGTTAGTGCTGCTGAAGAAGATGTAACCCGTAGAGAAGTGTTTAATTTAATTAAAAAGTATGAAAATAATGGAATAATTCCACAGGACATGAGTGTGGAACAAGTAATTGAAAGGGCTTGGTATGTATCTTCTAAATCAAGTGAAGGTAACTCTTCATCTGATGCTCATAAAATGTTCAGAAATGGAGATAGGGGTTCTGATAAAGCTTTATACTCCTTTGATGCCGGGATGCATCTTCGAAGTTTTGAAGCAGAATCTCTGAAAAGTGGATTAGAAACACTGTTTTATGTTGATAAAAATGAGAGGCTTTGTTGTGAAATGCGTACTGAAGATCGTAAAATAAAAAGTCCACTTAAATTACCTGCACAACAAGTAACTTATCTTCGTCTTTTAATAGATTCCCATTTCATACCGCTTAGGGGAGAAATTATTGAAAAAGAAGAAGGATGGAGAGTTAGGATATTCGTAGGAGATGAAGGTTTAATTAATGATAATATGACCAAAAATTAATCAACTTTGTAGGAATAAAATAGATATGGTAATGATTTACACCATAAAATTCTTTATTTATTCTCCAGAAGAGATTCTACTTTTATAATTATCCTGTTTATAATAACTTCTTTTAAGACCTTTAATATATCTAGATGCCCAAAGGTATGCTATTCCACATCCGAAAGCCCCTCCTATTACTATTCCCCACCATATTCCATATACGCCTAAACCCAAAGTAAATGCCATTAAATAGGCAAATACTGAAATGAATAAAACTTCTCTGATTACAGTAAGAATTAATGAGGTTAATCCTTTTCCCATTCCCTGGAATACCGAACTTGCAGAAATTCCTAGAGGAACTACAATTAAGAAAAGGCACATAACCTGTAGAAATGCTGCTATTGATGGTGCCATGAATGCGCTTTCAGGTGAATATGCAAAGATACTAGCTATACTTGAAGCGAATACATAGATTATCAGACCGGTTATTGATGCAATTCCAATTGCCAATTTAGATGAGTAGTTAAGAGCGATGGAAATATTATCATACTTTCGTGACCCATATGCTGCACCTGCAATTGTGATTGCAGCAGTTCCTATTCCAATAGCAGGTATCATGGCTATCATTACAACTCTCCAACCTGCAGTATAAACTGCTACAGCATCTGTTCCTCCGGTCATAACCAGCATTATATTAACAAAAATTCCTAATATGGACATTACAAAGAATTCAGCACTTGCAGGTAATCCAACACCCAGAATATCTTTTATAACATTCCAGCTTGCATGGAAATCTTTTCTGGATAACGATACATATGTATCCCGTTTTAAGAGCAACCAGTAAAGAATTAAAGCCGATGAAATCGTTGCAGATATTATAGTTGCAATTGCTGCACCTGAAACTCCTAATCCAAAGTAGTATATGAAAATTGGATCAAGAATTATGTTAATAATAGCAGTGGCAGCCATTGCATACATTGGTCTCTTAACATCCCCTTCTGCCCTGAGTATACCTGAAGCAACGCTTGAAAATATCAGGAAGATTAATCCCCCAAAGACAATTTGTCCATATTGTATTGCTAGGTTGAGTGATTCGCCAGCACCCATTGCCAGAAGTATATCCTTAAGAAAGATCAATACAAATACTGTTAACATAGATGAAAGGATCAGTGTAAGGATTAAGGAGTGTATTGCAGCATTATCCGAACCTTTTTTGTTATTTGCACCTATACATCGCGATATTAATGAATTTGCACCGGCACCAAGACCGTTTCCTAACCCTATTACCATCATAAATAGTGGTGTGATAAATCCTAATGCTGCCAGAGAGTTTGGTCCAAGTCCCGCAACCCATATGCTGTCTGCCAGATTGTAAGCCATCATAAGAAGCATTGAAATTATCATTGGGATAGAAAGAGCACGTATTGCCTTTTTTGGATCTCCTGTGATCATTGATACTCGTTTATCCACGCCCCCCAGGGATATTTCATTATTAGAATTATTCATTTTTTATTTTCTCCATTTCTATTTACTTTTTCCAAGCTATTGATAGCTAGGATTTTTAAAATTTCAAATAATCTACCGTATTCCTCTTCAGAGAACTTTGAACAAATAGAATTTTCCCATTCTTGTTCAATATTTGTTATCTTGGGAACGGTCCTCTTTCCCTTATCAGTTAAATAAATAAAGTATCTTCTGCGGTTTTTTAAATCCACTTTCCTGAAAAGATAGTTTTTATCTTCAAGTTTCCTTAAAGCACGAGCAACAGTTCCTTTATCAATGTGAAAATGTGCTGCTAACTCTTCTTGAGTGATACCCTCTTCATTTGAGAGCACCATTATAAATGGGAATTGACCGGGAGTAATATCCATATCTCCCACCCTATCGTTAAGGTACATCATTCTTGTTCTATGTATCATAGACACAATAAGTCCAAGTGGAATCTTGGAATTATTAATTTTAAGTAACTTTTCAGCTTTGTACATATTAAAATACTCCTATATTAATAAAAAATTCAATACTAGATTAGAAAAGATATCAATTTTATTACATTTTTTATAAAAGTTGCATATTCAAATAATGTATAAAAAAAGTTCATTTAGACATTACTAACGATTATTTTAAAAATTTAGTATCAATTAAACTCATATTATTAGATAGTATATTACATCATATAAATGTTGCCTATGCAACAATTGTTTATGCAACGATACATTTATTTTCATAAACAACATTTAAAATAAAAATTAAAGAGTCCAAATGCTTAATAATATAATTTAAGTCAGTAAATTATTATTCAACTTCCCTATGCTCAACTTCGGGACATGTCCAATCTCTGCAGAAACTCATTACCATCCTACCCTTATCTGTGGTAATATAAAGTCTCCAACAATCACCATTATAGGGTTTGAATTTGATGTCAACTATTTTTTTACCAACCAGTTTACCAAGAGCTTCATTACACTCCTTTGTACGTTCTTCCACCTTCATGGATAGTTCCCCTCTACTTACATTAACTTTTTCAAGAGCTAATATTGTTCTATGTTTTTTCTATAATTTATAAATTCTTAAAAAATTTAAATTTGAAATAGTAAATGGATATATCCCATTAAAATAAGCCTAATCTTCAGATAAGAGATTAAATACTTCGATATAATTATCAGGTCTATTTTCATGCCTTTTAATATTTTTACTCAAATTTCTGAAGAATTCTGCAGTTGCCTTACTCATAATAGGATTCTGTTTTTCCGAAAGCATTTCAACTACTTCGATCATTTCTTCTGAACGCCTTTCAGCATGAAATGCAGCAGATATTATCCTTGAAATAGATGAATCTGTAAAATCCTGTCCTTCTGTTTCTGAAATGTAATTAAGAACTTCCTTATCTATACCCATTTTATAAGCATGATAAATTGACTCAAAAAGTAATGCAGAAACGCCCTTGGTATAGGCACTTCTAAGAAGTTTTATTCCTGAAGCTTGACCATTTTCATCCCCAACAACTGTAATATTCATCCCATAATCTTCTAATTCTGCAAAAGCCTCTGCAAAAGCACCTGAAGCTATTACCTTCACATTAATTCCATTTTTCAAAACAGAACCAATTATAGCCGCATCAACTGTTTTTCCATTTTTTATCATTCCCAAAGTCTTCCTAACAGTTTTTGGAGAAACATTGTTCATATCTACATAGATACCCTTAGAATATTTCCCAACCATCTCAGCAACATCAATAGCATTTGAAGGTACAACTGAAGATATGAGAATATCCGACCTTTCTGCCAGCATTCTATACGAGTTGTATAACTTCACTTTAGTTTTTTTGGCCATTTCCTTTGTTCTGGTACCTCTACCTAAAATACAAGTATAAACATCGGCACCATTTTCCATAAGACCCTGAGATAAGGTTGATGCAACCTCTCCAAATCCAATAAATCCAACTTTCATAATAACCACTTTTAACCATTTAATTTTGTACAATTCCTAAATTTACAATCCCAAATATCCACTTAACAGATAAACACCTGCAATTGTGATTATAATTCCTGAAAAGATTCTTATTTCATTAGAATACTTCATTATACGATTAAAAGGTAATTTAGATGCCAAAAATGCCATTAGTAACAATGATATTGAAAATCCAACTGCAAATAACAACATATTTTCTATACTGTAAATCCAGTTACCTGTAGCTGCACTGTAAGCTGCTACAGCAACTATATATGGACCATAACAAGGTGACCAAGCAAGGGAAGTTAAAATTCCAATTAAGAATGATCCTGCAGTTTCATTTTTGGGATTAGGTTTGTATGAGTAATTGAAAATATTTCTGTTCACAATAAAATATATTCCCAATACAATTATAAGAATTGCAGCAATCAACCGGAAATAATAGATGTAATGGTTTATAGCAACAGTAAAAATTGCGGTTGAAACAGTTAAAACTGCAAAAACTATGTAAAAACCTATTATAAATGCAAGAATATCCTTAGTTTTACGGTTTAAAATTGAATGACCAACTACTATTGGTATCAATGGAAGAACACATGGAGAAACAACTGATACTAGTCCGGCTGAAAATGAGAATAAAAATCCAATATACATTTAATATTCACCTCAGATTACATTTAAAAGTTCTGTAGCTGATACAAATCCTGTCTGCCTTTTAATTTCATTTCCATTTGAATCTAATATAAGAAGTGTTGGATAACCGTACACTTTGTATTTGGAGGTGATATCGGGATACATATCCCCATTTATTTTTACAAGAACATATTTCTGATCAAATTTCTCTTTAACCTTCTGGTCTGTAAATGTTTCTTTATTAAGTTCTTTGCAGTAACCACACCAGTCAGCATAAAAATCAATGAAAACTAGTTTATTTGATTTTTGAGACTCTTTTAAAGCAGAATTTAGATCAGTATTCCACTGGAGATTTATTTGATCATTTTGATTTTGTAGCTGTTTAGAATTATTCTGTCCTTGAAAACTTGAAATTGTAAATATAATACCTACACATACCACAACAACTACAAATACAAGTAATATTTTTTTCAAATAGTCCATGATCTGCTTATATAATCATAGTATAACTATTTTGCTAAAAGTTGTTAACTTTCTAATTAATCTGTATCAAAATTTAAGAATTGTTAAAGTTAAGATTTATTGCTTAACATTAAAACAATATTATCTCCAAGATCAACACCTATATCCCTTGCTACTGGCCTGCATTTAGCATTTAGTAGGCAAAAGACGGGTTTCATCTTCAGATCCATTTCACCTAAACCTTCATAATTTCCCAATCCCTTGGCTATAACCATGTCAGATTCATGGAATAATTTCATAAACTCTGCAGACACATCCTGTTCTATCACTCCAATTGAATCTGTACCTGTTGTTGTGAGTTTGGCTAAATCATTTAAACCTATTTTTAGAGCATCCTCAATACATGCGTCATTTAATATAGGTTTTTCTTTAAGGGCAACTGTAACTTCAACATCATATTCTACTAGTTTTTCTATGAGAATCTTATCAAAAACAATTTCTCCTATGTTATCTGCAAGATAAAGAACGGTTTTACATTTATTTAATTCACTTTCAAGCTCTTTTGAATGGTCTAAAGTAGGATTTTTCCCCATAGTTTTAATTATCAAAGATTCCATGTCCGTATCCAATCCAAGAGCACCAAAATCAATGACATTACCTGCTATTGCAACTTTAATACAACTTTTTAGATCTTTTTCTTCCCCTAGAATTTTTTCCACTTTTGGAAGGAAATCCATTGCAATATCATTAGATATTTCCCTTTCTTTGCTGTAAGGATCTTTATTCCCAGTTTCTTGCTTTATGGTTCTGTGAACCTCAGTGCCTATAACATTGGATACAGCCCCAATATGGAAATTTTCTGAAACAATTTTCACCACTTTTTCGGTGACTTCCATCTTTAATGAATCATTGTTGGTTGCAAGATCTAATGCTTCTCTTGTCTGTCTTAAAAAACATGCTGCACATTCATAGTGAACTTTCATATTATCTCCAAATAGTTTAACATTTTAATAAATTCATTAGTTAATTCAATAAATAAAATGATCAGGTAGAATAATTTTTATATAATTTGTGGAACTGGTGCAAGACAAAGTATGAAAATTATTAACATGACAACAGCCAGGATCTTCCTGCTTACTGTCAACTTGGAAACATTATCTAGTGCACCAGGATGTCTTCTGTTTAATACCAATATCAACATCATAAGTAAGGCCATTGGTATCCATCCAAGTAAAAATGTAACAAATACACCAACTATAGATATTATTCTGTGAATTTTTTCAGTGAACAGCGACCTTACTATATGTCCTCCATCCAAAAAGGCCACAGGCATTAGGTTAAGAAGTGTAACTATTATTCCAACCCAACCTGCAAATGCAATTGGATGAAACTGCAGTTCATATCCTGAAGGTATATTCGGTGCTAAAAAGTACATTAATATACTCATAATAGGTGGTGGATAAAAAATCATAGACCCTGATATTACAGGAGTAATTTTCGACAGGTATATTCCAATTACAAGGACGGGGACTGCTATAATAATACCTGCAAGTGGCCCACTGAATCCCAAGTCAAAAAGGGAATTTTTATTAGGTATGGGGGATTTAACATTTATTACTGCACCAAATGTCCCTATAAAAGTCGGAGCAGGTACAAAATAGGGTAATGTGGATTGTACATTGTGTTTTCTAGCTGCATAATAATGAGCTGTTTCATGTACTCCGAGTATTCCTAATAATGCTACAGCAAATGCTATTCCATCCCATATGTTACCACCAGCAACATTATAACCTGCAAATATCGTGGTTGCTACTGTTGCAATGAATAGAATTATGTTTATATGGATACGGGATTCACTCTTCTCTTTTTTACTAGCAATTCCTATTGTGTATCTTCCTTCAACACTTTCAATGAACGGAATGTAACCTACTTTATTTAGATCCTTTATTAATTTCGAAAAGTTATTGTAATCATAATTTTTAACAGTAAAAAAAGATCCTTTTGGTGTTGTATGAAATCCAGTTATTTTGAAGTACCTTGATATATATTCCTCAATTAGATCATAGTCTTTCAAAGATTTACATCCCCAATTTATAAAATTTGATCTTCTTAGTTGAATGTTTAATTTAAACTAATAACTCATCCACCATAAATAACTTGTATAACTTCTATTAAGTCCCCTTCTTCAACCAGTTCTTCATCAATTACTATACAATTATTTTTTTTAACAACAACTGTTTCTGATGCAATATCAATATCATTGAGGAGATCTTTAATAGTATTATTCTCATTAATTTCAATTAACTCTTCTCTTTCACCAATAACCAACTTTATTTGCATGAATTTTCTCCTTTATTCAAAATATTCATAAATATCTAAATATATTTTTTAGAAGCTCTCTTTTATATTAAGAATAATCTTTTAATATAAATTATATTTAATAATAAATTTATTTTTGGAAAAATTTGATTGTATTAATCTACTTCAGATTCTTCCCATGATTCTAAAAAGCTGCATACTTTACAAAGGCGTGCTGCACTTGGTTCCCCACATTTTTCACATCCCCTCACTAAGGACTCTGTAGAAAATTCCTTTTTCAAAACAGGTTTCATCTTATCAAAACCTCTTAATGTAGAGTACATTATGGTTGGATGTTCATTTGATAGTTGTTTTAAGAAACTACCAACTTCTGCGCGGAATGATTCTCCGGCATATGGGCAGCCTGCAAAGTGTACTTCAAGTTCTTTTGCAATAACATATAATCCAATCTCTTTTTCGGGTATTTCTCGAAGCGGTTTAATTTTTATTGTAAACATCTCATTTTTTGTTTCTGATTTGGGGCCAATTCTTGTTAGATTATGTATGTTCCCTTCAAGGTAACTCATGACAATTGATTGGGTTTCATCGTCAAGATTGTGTCCTGTAGCTATTTTGGTAGCACCTTCTTCTCTTGCAACTCTATTAAATATCCAGCGTCTGAAAACCCCACAATATGTACATGCGTTCCTTCTACCATCTTTAAGAGTATTTTGTGCTATTATATCATCGAGAGTCTTTCCAAAATACTCCTTAAACGTCACAACTCTATGTTCTACACTCAATTTTCTTGCATTTCTAGCAGCAATTTCAACTCCTTCTTCTCTGTAACCATGTATTCCCTCATCTATTGTAACTGCTATAATATCTATAATATTTCTTTTCCGAAGAGAGTTAAGAACATCAAGAAGCATTACGCTATCCTTGCCGCCTGAAAGGCCTAATAATACTTTGTCACCTTTTTCAATAAGCTTATATTTGCGAATATCTTTAATAACTTTATTTTGGGTTGATTTAATAAAGCAGTCTTTACATAATTTCTGACCCGATTGTTTTTTTTTAATTATGATATTGGGATTACCGCATTTATCACATGAATTCATATTTGTTCTCCTAGATTGCACTGTTAAATCAAATTTACTCTAACTTTTGTAATGAAATAATTCTTTTTAATTCATCTAATTATAAATTCTCTTGAAAAGTGGAAAGTCTTGGATATAATTCTTACCAATTTTAGATGCAATTTCCGCTTTTTCAAGCTCTGAACCTAGGTAGGTTGCATGCTCCATTCTTGAAATTAAATTCCGTTTTAATATTTCATCATATACTGCCTTTGCTGTATTTCCCTTTATTGCAATTTGAGGTTCCATTTTTAGATAGTGAATTACTTTTATCTGTTCATCCTCAATCATGATCTTAAAACTGCCTGAAGGATCATGCTTAAATTTATAGTCTTCTACAGCTTGAACAATAGGAATATTAAATTCTTCTGAGATTATATCAGATTTACGCTTGTCTTTAAATAACACGAGATTTATCCCAAGGTCTTTTGGAATAGAATTCCTGTTTTTCGATAAAAACATCATTTTTGAAGAAATTGCAAGTTCTTTAACACTGCCCATAGTTTTTCCACTCTCTTCCGGTGTGAAAAGTACACTTGCACCGAGTTCCATTGCAATACCTGAAAGAAGTGCATTTACTCCAACAGAATCTGCATCTAATAGTTCAGTTACATTACCAACTCCAAAGAATACAGGCTCTCTATTTTTTTCTTTGAATTGTCTACAAGCTAGTATAGAATCCACAATACTTCTGCTGTTAATTGGATCAAGAATAAGATCTGCTAAAACATCAATTTTACTGCATTTCATCCTCATTTCTTCAATGGATTTAACCCTTTCATCAACTGTTTCTGGCACCCAATTTTTACTGTAATCTGTTGGTAGGATAACAGCAGGAATATTCTTATCTTCAATATGGGGGAGAACTTCTTCACAATTACCATGATCCAGACTTAAAACCATATCAACACCAGCTTCAACTGCAGATTTAATCTCTACGGGATTTAAAGTATCAATGCTTATAGCAACATCCAAATGTTCCTTCAGTAGAGTTATCATTTTAGGTATACGTTCCACTTTGGTTTCACCAGCTATCATACCTAAATCAACCATATCCGCTCCGGATTTAACAAAATATTTTGCCCTTTTTAACAGTTCATAATCGCTTAATAAAGGAGCATTAGCTATTTCAGCAAGTACTCTCATAGGAAAATCTTGTCCAACCGGCATTGCACCAACAAGAATATTTTCTGGTTTTTTAAGGAGTTTTTGAATGTTCTTATCATTATTCTCAAATTCTTCAATGAATTTGAAAGCCCTTTTCCGGAGTTCATCTTCGATTAGTTTATCAGCAGGAATACTGGAGGATAGAGTGAGTTTATTGATCATCTCAATGACTATGGCGATGTCTGCTGCATCTTTAGGCCCTTTATACGTATTAATACCCATTTTATCTTTAACGTAATTAACATCTTTCCGTATTAAACCTGGAGTTAATATAATATCAAATGATTTAATGTCAAAGATTGGCTGGTTTGTATTAGAATTATCAGAATGATTTAAACCATATCTTTCAATTTCTTCAACTATCTTTTTGGGGGTTAAAAATGCTGCTATGGGTGTGTTAACTACGTGTACATGCACATCATGCTTGGATTTGGATGATTCTTTTTTTACCAACTGACTTGCTAGTTTTCCTGTGATTATAAGTATTTTCATAAAACGCCCCATTTATTTAATTAACTAAGATCATTTACTATAAGATCGTTACCAACACGTATATATATTACAATTTATAATGATTAACTATGAGGAATGGAGGTATGAGTGATGATTGAAGTTCGCTTTCACGGACGTGGAGGACAGGGTGCAGTTACAGCTGCGGAGATACTTGCAAAGGCCGCTTTTGAAGACGGTAAATACTGTCAGGCGTTCCCATTTTTCGGGGTTGAAAGAAGAGGCGCCCCAGTTATGGCATTTACCAGAATAGATGACCAGCCAATTAGAAGAAGGTATCAAGTTTACAATCCAGACTATGTCGTAGTTCTGGATGATGGGCTTTTAGAAGTCGTGGATGTATTTTCAGGGCTTAAAGATGGAGGAAAAATAATAATAAACACCAATAATGGTGTAGAAACAATTAACGGTGCAGAGATCCACAAAGTTGATGCAACAGGAATAGCACTTGACATTTTGGGTGTTCCAATCGTTAACACCATATTATTAGGAGCATTTGCAGGTGTTACTGGTGCAGTTTCAATCGAATCGATTATAAAAATTATAAAAGAAACCTTCAGCGGAGAAATAGGTGAAAAGAACGCCAAAGCCGCAAAACTAGCTTACGACGCTGCAAAAGAGGGACATTAAATAAATTAATATAATAAAGGTGATTTCATGGTATCAATAGGAGCAGCAGTTAAAGAACCGGGCAGTACCCGTCAAAATAAAACAGGTAGCTGGAGAACATTTAAACCCATTCTTGACAAGGATAAGTGCATAAAATGCGTAAACTGTATAATGTTCTGTCCTGAAGGATGTGTAAACAAGGATTATGACATTGACTACGATTTCTGTAAAGGATGCGGCATATGCGCAGAAGAATGTCCTGTAAAAGCAATAAAAATGGAGAGAGAATAAAATGGTTATTAAAGTGATGTCTGCAAACCAAGCAATTGCAGAAGCAGTCAAACTTGCAAATCCAAAGGTTATTCCAGTTTATCCCATAACACCCCAGACAACCATATCCGAATACCTTGCAAAATATGTTGCTGACGGAGAAATAGATGCAGAGTATATCAGAGTAGAATCAGAGCACAGTGCAATAAGTGCTAGTTTAGGTGCTTCTGGTACCGGTGTAAGGGTATTCACAGCAACATCATCACAGGGACTTGCTTTGATGCATGAAATAATCTTTGCTGCTGCAGGTTTAAGATTACCTGTGGTTATGGCTGATGCCAACAGAGCATTATCTGCCCCATTAAGTATTTGGAATGATCAGCAGGATTCAATATCAGAAAGGGATTCAGGCTGGATGCAAATATATGCTGAAAACGGTCAGGAAGCACTTGATTCGATATTGCTGGCCTACCGGATTTCAGAAGATAAAAATGTTCTTCTTCCAAGTATGGTATGTATTGATGGTTTTATATTAACACACACAGTTGATCCTGTTGATGTACCTGAAAAAGAGAAGGTAGAGAAGTTTTTACCCCCATATAAACCAGATCATGCATATCTTGATCCAAAAAGACCAATGTCAATTGGTACATTCACTGACCCTGGCTATTATATGGACGCACGCCACGATATGGAACTGGCAATGGAAAGGGCTCAAAAAATCATAGCCAAAGCTCACACAGAATTTTCGGAGATTTTCGGAAGGGATTACGACTTTGTTGAAAAGTACAGATCCGAAGATGCCGACCTAATAATTGTTGCAATGGGATCCATATGTAGTACAATTAAGGATGTTGTGGATGAGCTTAGAGATGCTGGAGAAAAAATTGGGCTGGTACGTGTAAGGGTTTTCAGACCATTCCCAACCAACCAAATATATGAAGCAATTAAGGGTGCTTCAAAAATCGGCGTAATCGATAAAAATGTCTCCTTCAGCGTAGGTGGGGTACTAACTACCGAAATCAGATCAAAAACAGGTTTAGATGCCTCTGGATTCATAGTGGGTCTAGGAGGAAGGGATATTAAACCTTCAGATATAAAGGAAATAATTGAAAAAACTAAAAATCCAACTAAACATACACAGTGGATAGGACTAAACAAGGAGGAGCTTTAAATGGAAATATCTGACAAAGAATTCCTTGCACCTGGACATAGAGCCTGCGCTGGATGTGGCGCAACAATAGGTGTCAGACTCGCCCTCAAAGTGTTGGGCGAAAACACAGTAGCAGTATCTGCAACTGGTTGTTTAGAAGTTATAACAACTCCTTATCCTGAAACTTCATGGGAAATACCATGGATGCATGTTGCATTCGAAAATGCTGCAGCAGTTGCATCGGGTGTTGAAGCTGCACTGAAATCACAGGGAAAAACAGATACAACGGTTGTTGTATTTGGTGGAGATGGAGGAACAGCAGATATTGGGCTTCAAGCTCTCTCAGGAGCTATGGAACGAGGACATAACCTAATTTACATATGTTACGATAATGAAGCCTACATGAATACAGGTATCCAAAGAAGTGGAGCAACGCCATACGGAGCATCAACAACTACTTCACCCCATGGTAAAGAAAGTTTTGGTGAAGACAAGCCCAAAAAGAATATGCCTATGATAATGGCTGCCCATGGAGTACCATACGTTGCGACTGCTTCAATATCATACCCTGAAGATTTCATGAAAAAGGTTAAAAAAGCCGCAGAAATCGAAGGACCTGCATACATTCATCTGCAGCAACCATGTACAACTGGATGGGGTTACAACCCTGCCAAAACCATAGAACTTGGAAGACTAGCGGTTGAAACAGGATCATGGATACTCTATGAGATAGAAGAAGGTGAATTCAAAGTCACCTACAGACCACTTCAAAGAAAAATGGTTAAAGAGTACTTGGATGCACAAAAGAGATTTAAACATTTAACTGACCTCGAAAAAGAAAGGATTCAAAGCCATGTAGATGCAATCTGCATTGAGCTTAAGATATAGGGGGATATGAACTTGGATAAGATATTGATTCAACCCGACCTCTGTGATGGCTGCGGAGATTGTGAAGAAGCTTGCAGCAAACTCTATGGAACATCAAGGATATCTGTAAGGGAGATTGACGGATCATTCTATCCAATAATCTGCCAGCAATGTGAAGATGCACCATGCAGGAGGATATGCCCCACAGATGCCATTGAAATGGATATCACCTCTGAAAAATGTATTGGCTGTGGCCTCTGTATGATGGTTTGTCCATTTGGTTCCATAACCATTCATGAGAGAAAAGCACATAAATGCCACCAATGCCCTGATAAAGAAACACCTGCCTGCATTAAAGCATGCTCCAAACGGGCCATTGCAAAGGTAGACACAGAAAGGATGAAATTTGACAAACAGAAAGAGCATATTGATAAGCTCAGTAGTCTGGGTAAAAAGAAAAGAAAAAGCACCAATATGATTGGCATTTTAACAGCAAATTCGAGAACTAAAAAAGTTCTTCACAAGGAGGTCTGAAATGAAAGAATTAATTTCAAAACCAGAGCTCTGTGATGAATGTTCACGATGTGAGCGTGAATGTCCTCAAAATGCAATAAGGGTCATAAGTGGAGTTCCAGTACACTGCCTTCATTGTGCTAAAGACAGAGCACCTTGTATGACAGTCTGTCCAGAAGATGCAATTGTTGAAATTGACGGTGCCATAGTAATTATGGAAGATGAATGCATAGGTTGTGGATTATGCAGAGATTCATGTCCAATAGGTGCTATACATATGGATGAATTTGGAATTGCTAAAAAATGCAATCTCTGTATAGATAAGGATGTACCAATTTGTGTTTCAACATGCCCTAAAGAAGCACTTAAAATGGATTCTGAAGATGTTTTAACACAGAAACGTGACAAAATTGCAGAGGAACTCCGAAAAGTCAAAATGATAATGAAATATTAAGGGATCTTTTTTTATTCCCTTTAATTATTTATTTGTAAATTTTTTATACAAGAATTATTTTTGAATACTAATTTTTTTAATTTTTGTATTATTACTTTAAATATCAAAAAACCTAATTTATTTAAGGGCTTCATTAGATAATAAGTTATATTCTCCCAAATTTACTTAATAACTAATTAATTATTTATAAACAAATATAACCCCTAGTATATATTCTTAGAGCTGATCAGATGATAACACAGAAACAAA
Source organism: Methanobacterium spitsbergense (assembly GCF_019931065.1). NCBI lineage: Archaea > Methanobacteriati > Methanobacteriota > Methanobacteria > Methanobacteriales > Methanobacteriaceae > Methanobacterium > Methanobacterium spitsbergense. Next base: position 21,163 of record NZ_JAIOUQ010000003.1, read on the forward strand.
TTGAAGATACTATTTCATTTCTCTATAAAAATTCTGTTATTGAACTACCAAATGATGTGAAGAATGCTTTGAAGAAGGCCTATCTTAATGAAACAAATGAAACAGCTAGGCTTAATCTTAAGGCAGTACTTGATAATATTGATGCAGCACATACAAATGGGATCCCGATGTGTCAAGATACTGGACTACCCATAGTATTTGTAAAGCTTGGTAACGTAAAAGTTGAAAACCTATATCATGGGATAAAAAATGGAGTTGAAAAGGCCACAATTGAAGTACCATTACGTCCCAACGTTGTTGATCCTTTAACACGTGAAAACACAGGTACCAACACAGGTAAAGGTGTTCCTCTTGTGGATATTGAAATAATTGAAGGGAATTATATTGAATTAACCATTTTTCCAAAAGGATTCGGATCAGAGAACAATAATGCAATGAAAATGGCACTGCCTGGTGAGGGTATTGAAGGAATAAAAAACTTTGTTGTTGACACAGTTCTTGCTGCAGGCGGAAAACCATGTCCCCCCACTAGGATAGGTGTAGGAATTGGAGGATCATCCGATTATGCTTTAAAACTAGCCAAAAAAGCATTATTAAGGGAAATTAATTCTAAAAATCCTGATAATCGATTAGATGAACTTGAACAAGAATTACTTGAACTTGTAAATTCAACGGGAATCGGTCCAATGGGTTTGGGAGGTAATACAACAGCCCTAGATGTTAAAGTAGAACTTGTTGATACCCATACTGCGGGTCTGCCCATTGGCATTTGCATTCAATGCTGGGCTGCGAGACATGCTAGCGCCATTATAAAAGATGAATAAATCTAATTTAGAGAGTGCCAGACTTATTTCAAAATCGATAAAAAAGTTAATCATACCAAGTTAAATACAAAAACAATAAATTAAGAGAATTAGATCACTGTAATAAGAAAATCTAATAACGGGTCCAGAAAATTTTTAACTTAGATAACAGATGTTTGAATACACAATTCCAGTATTGTTAACCATAATAAAATGATTAATATAATTCATTATACTCACTTATATAAAAATTAAAAAGAGGATTTAACTATTTTTATTTTTTATCCTCAACTAATCCATCTAATTTTCCTGCTACACCCGGTTTTTCACATGTGATCATGTAAATGGTTCTGTCTCCAATATTTTCTGCCCTATCAGCAATCCTCTCAAGGAACCTTGCGACAAACAATAGATATATCAGGAAGGATATGGCATCTTTCTCCTGAAACATACTAGCAGATATATCCTGAAGTGCCTGATCAAATAGATCGTCTACCTTGTCGTCATCCCTTTTTATTTCTCTTACCAGGTTCATGTCCTCATTTAGAAATGCAGATATACTCTTACTCATCATTCCGTCAACAATATCTGCCATATGCGTGATGTCACTCATAGGTTTTTCAGGTATTTTTTCGTCCTTTATCTGTTTTGCAACGTCTGCAATATTCGAAGCTAAACCTCCCATCCTTTTTAAATGGCTTGCTACTTTTATACATGTTTCAATAAATCTTAAATCTCTTGCTACTGGTTGCTCTGAAGCTATTACACTCATTGCTTTCTGCTCTAGGTTATAATTCATTTCATATAATTTATCATTTGACTTGCTAACTTTCTTAACCAGTTCCTCATCGTAACTAATAAAAGCTTCCAATGCATTTTTGTATGCAGAAAGGCTTGTCTGCCCCATTTCTTCAACATCTTCCCTAAGATAATTCAATCTTCTTTGGAACCTCATCCTTGGATATCTTCTTTCCATTCTATCCTCCACCTATCTTTAAAATAAATGATATTATCTTATATTAAATTCATCCAAATCTTCCTGTTATATAATCTTCAGTACGTTTATCTTCTGGTTCTATGAATAGTTTGTCTGTAAGACCACTTTCAACTATTTCTCCATGAAGGAAAAATGCAGTGTACTTTGAAACCCTTGTTGCTTGTTGCATGTTATGTGTTACAATAATAATAGTGAAATCCTTTTTCAGCTTGTGTATTAAATCCTCTATTTTGGTTGTTGATATAGGATCGAGTGCTGAACAAGGTTCGTCCATTAGGATAACTTCAGGTTCGACTGCAATGGTCCGAGCAATACACAGCCGTTGTTGTTGTCCTCCTGAAAGTCCCATTGCAGATTTATCTAATTTCTCTTTAACCTCATCCCAGAGAGCAGCTTCTTTAAGACTTTCCTCAACCCTTTGTTCTATGAAATCTTTGTCTGAAATCCCATGAATTCTAAGTCCATATGCCACATTGTCAAATATGGATTTAGGAAATGGATTTGGCTTCTGAAAAACCATTCCAACCTTTTTTCTAAGATCAACTACATCTACTTTGGGATCGTAAATATTACCACCATCAAGTAGAACTGTACCTGTCATTTTAAAGCTATCTATCAAATCATTCATTCTGTTTAAAGTCCTTATGAAAGTAGATTTACCACATCCAGAAGGTCCTATGAGTGATGTGACCATATTCTTTTTTATATTAATGTTTATATCTTTTAAGATATGTGATTCGTCAAAGTAAACGTTTAAATCTTCCACTTCAATTCTATAATCCATTTTATCGCCCCATCATCTTTTTGGAGTATCTTTCAACTACGGTGTTGGTTACAACTGTTATAACAAGAATCAATAGAACAAGAACTGCAGCAGTCCCATATGCATTATCAAGGGATATACCTTCTGTTGCTAGAACATATAAATGCAGTGGTAATGGCCTTCCAGGATCAAATATTGAAAGTGGCATTGCCAGAGCCGATCCAACAACAAATAATATTGCTGCCGCTTCTGACATTGCTCTTGCCATCCCAAGTATTACACCTGTGGTGATACCCGGTATTGCAGCAGGAAGTATAACTCTATATACAGTTTGCCATTTAGATCCACCCAGTGCAAGGCTCCCTTCTGCATAAGATTTTGGTACAGCTGCTATTGAAACTTCTGAAACCTGGAGTATTGTCGGTAAAGCCATAAATGCAAGAACAAGTCCTCCTGAAAACAGGGACCATCCCATACCAAGAAATACAACAAAAAATGCCAGTCCAAATAGTCCGAAAACTATTGAAGGTATTGATGCAAGTGTTTCTGATCCAAATCTAATGAGCTTTACAAAAATATTTTCTTTTGTATACTCCTCAATAAACACCGCTGCACCTACCCCTAGTGGAGCTGCAACTAGTACTGCAATAACAGTTACAATAACAGTTGAAACTATCATAGGAGCAATACCTCCAGATTTACCTGAATCTATGGGATTCCCCAATAAAAATTCCAGATTCATAACTGGAAGTCCTTTAATAAGTATGTAACCAATTATTATTAGTAGTATGATTATAGTAACTATTCCTGAAGCCCAAAATACTCCTTTCATGATTTTCTGGGCATTTTTAGGAGATATGATCCTATTCATATTTTACCTCCTGAATTACTATGATATTGTACCTGAATTTCACAGGTATCCTCCTCCAATTGTGATTTTCTTTTTATAGTGGAAGTAGTTGGCAATCACGAGAAGTATCATGATTATGATGAACAAGACTATTGCAGTTCCAAATAATGCACTGTAGTGAATTCCTGTTGCATAACCCATTTCTATTGCTATGTTCGATGTTAACGCCCTTACCGGGTCGAAAATTGAATTTGGGAACTGTGCAACATTTCCTGCTACCATTATTACAGCTAATGTTTCACCTATTGCTCTACCCATTCCCAATATTATGGCGGTTATAATTCCAGGAATTGCTGCAGGGAAAATAACATTTTTAATTGTCTGCCAATGTGTTGCCCCTACTGCAAGTGATGCTTCCTTGTATTCCTGAGGTATAGAACGTAATGCATCCTCGGATACACTGATTATAGTTGGAAGTATCATTACAGTAAGAATTATTGATGCTGTAAGCATACTGAAACCAGTACCTCCAAATTGAACCCTCATAATAGGAACCAGTACAATCAATCCGAAAAATCCATATACTACTGATGGAATTCCTGCTAGGGTTTCTATGACTGGCTTTAAAATTTTCCTCATTGTTTTGGGGGCTATTTCTGCCATGAATATTGCACACAGCAATGATAATGGAACAGCAAAAAGTAATGCCAGACCTGTTATTCCCAGAGAGCCCACTATCATTGGTAGAACTCCATAATCACCTGATGAAGGATCCCAAGTAGTTCCAAATATGAACTTTAAGAATCCATAGCTCTCCATGGAAGGTAAACCTTCAGAGAATATGAAGATTATGATGAGTAGGATTATGATTATTGATGAAAGAGCGGTAATTAACAGACCCTTCTCTATTAAAAATTCTTCGATATTATCCTTCATTTGAGTACTCCAAAAATTCATTTAATTTAAATTTCAATTAGTTTATGTTTCAATCTTGGTTGATAATATTCTCATTTTAGTTAAGTCTTGTAATTATATAATATCTGATATTAACACAATCTACTGTTTCAGTTGATTTGCAGGCACTACTTTCTGATTTTGTATTATGGCCTGTCCTTCAGGACTCATTACATAATCGAGAAAATCTTTGGAAATACCAGTGGGTTCGCCTTTTATTAATAATTCAAATGGCCTTTGTAGTAGATATGAACCATTGGCCACACTCTGTTCTGAGGGTGTTATTCCATTTACTGTAATTGCTTTGACAGAATTATCCATGTTTACAAGGGATATAAATCCAATTGCTCCGGGATCCTGTTTCACTGCCTGTTTCACTGATTCGGTTGAACTTTGAACAATCGCATCTTTGCGTATTTTAGTACTGCCCATAATTATATCCTGGAATGATTGAAGAGTTCCTGAACCAGACTCTCTTACCACTACATGAACCTCTTCATCAGAACCTCCAATTTGATTCCAATTGGTTACTTCGCCGCTGAAAAGATTACGAATTTGTTCGGAAGTTAAGTTGCTAATTGAATTTTCATTATTTACTGCAATGATAATTCCATCCCTTCCAATAACATATTCATTTAATCCATCTTTTTCATCGGGGTTGAGAGCCTTTGAACTCATTCCCATATTAACTATTCCTTGTTCAACTGTCCTTATACCAAGACCTGAACCTCCACCTTGTACATTTATTCGTACATTGGGATGTGTCTCTTGATATTTTTCTGCAAGTTTCTCTATTACCGGTTGTACGGATGTCGATCCTGCAATTTGTAGTCTTTCGTATTGATTTCCTGGATTAAACACAAGATAAGCACTGATAATTATTATAACTGCGATTATTAGAAGAACATATTTAGAATCCATACCATCACCTTACAAATACCTTCAACCTTTGAGTATTTAAAAATGTGGTATGAAACTCGAATATGTTACCTAATGTGTTTATATCGATTAATTTAGATTAATTTAATAAATATACAATTGAAATGGTATTTTTACCATTTCAAAAGTTCTTTCTAACTATTTTGCCGGTACAACATTTGCTGATTTAATTATGGCCTGCCCTTCAGGCCCCATAACCCAATCTATAAAGTCTTTAACAGCACCCTTTGGTTCACCTTTGGTTAAGAAAATGAACGGCCTCTGGAGTTTGTAAGTACCATCTGAAACAGTCTGTTCTGAAGGTGTAACACCATTTACAGTTAATGCTTTAACAGAAGAATCCAAGTCCACAAGTGATATAAATCCAATTGCATTTGGATCACCCTTAACTGACTGTTTAACTGCTTCGGTTGAACTTTGAACAATTGCATCAGCCTTGATTTTGGCAGTTTTATTTAAAATAAGATCTTCGAAAGCTGTTCTTGTACCTGAACCATCTTCACGGGTAATTACATCTATTTTAGCGTTTGCTCCACCAACCTGATTCCAGTTGGTAACATTACCACTGAATATGTCCTTCAGCTGTGTTACTGTGAGACCATTAACAGAATTTGCAGTGTTGACTGCAATGACTATTCCATCTTTACCTATTACATTTTGATTTAAACCTGTTGATTCATTGGCACTAAGGTCCTTAGAACTGGTACCTATGTTTACAGTTCCTTCGCTTACACTTTTAATTCCAACTCCAGATCCCCCACCTTGAACATTGATCTTTACATTAGGATTTTTCTGCATGTACACTTGTGCAAGTTTTTCTGCTACAGGTTGAACCGATGTTGATCCTGCTATTGTTATCTTGTTACTATTCGATCCAGATGCAAATACCATGTATGCGCCTGCTATTATCACTATTGCTATTATTATTCCGATTATATATTTTGAGTCCACCTATTTCACCTCATTCCTAACCTTAGTGCAATTACATATAAAGGTTACTATATGTGTTTTTATTAACACATAGTGTGAACAAAATCACGGCAATATATAAATTATTTCCAATTCTTTTAAATAAGAACACATTTTGTGTTTTAATTAAGACCAAAGGGTTAAATTTAAATATTATTCATTTTATTTAATATAATATCATGATAACTGAAGAAATAATGAGAGGTATGTTAAAACCTAAAAATTCTGACTTGAGAACCTCGATAACTCAAGTAGAAACAAACATGCTGAAAACACAGGGTTTTTTTCAGGAGGAGATAATTGGCAACTTCTCTTTTGCAGAAATGGTTTATCTTCTTTTAAAGGGTGAAAAACCATCAGAAAATCATAAAAAAATGTTCGAAGCAGTATTGATATCATTTTGTGATCATGGGATAACTCCCCCTAGCACACAATCAGCAAGATTAATGGCATCTGCTGGTTCACCTGTAAATGTTTGTATTGCAGGAGGAATTCTTGCTTTTGGAGAAAACCATGCCGGAGCTATAGAAAATGCAATGAAAATTTTTCAGGAAGGAGTTAAAATATCCGATGCTTACAATAGATCCGCATCGGAAACTGCACGGTTCATAATAGAGGAATATAGAGACCAAGGTAAAAAGATACCAGGATTTGGACATCGTTATCATTCAGAAGATCCAAGAGCACGAAAACTCTTAGAAATTGCACAAAATTGTGGTTGCAATGGAAAACACTTTAAAATTGCGATTGAAATGGAAAAATTATTATTAAAAGATAAAGGAATAAAAATTAATATTGATGGAGCAAATGCAGCAATATTATCTGACATGAAATTTAATTGGCATTTAGGATGTGGTATATTTGCAATAGGTAGGATACCCGGGTTATTGGCACATATAACAGAGGAAATATTAAATGAAGATCCATTCAGGAAAATCACAGAACTAAAATCTACAGTATAAAATTACAAAAATCCATATTCCACCATAATCAAAAAAAATTTCTTAGATTAAATTTGAGATTAAAAATATAGTAAAAGACATAGACTTCAAGTGTAAAAAAGAACACATAAAGCCTAAAAATAGTGATATTATATCAAATAATTATCAAAAAATTTAGATTTTGGAGATACTGATGTTTTATGTTATGATATGGAGAAAAAATGCAATTTGATTACAGTATAATATTGACATTAATGGGTTTATCAATCATTTCAGTAATTATTTTAATTAAATTGATCTACAGGCATAATCCTTATTATAATGAACAATATGGAAATGAAATAGTCCTTTTTCACAGTTCAGATAGATATAAAAAAAGGGTTTGGAGATTCAACCTAATTGAAGATGTAAAAAATTTCAATAAAAAAAGAAAAACCGTTGATAAATTAAAACTCAAAGTTATTGTTGGGGAATTTAGTGAAGGTACACAAGAGATAATAAAACACGCGGCTAATCATCAATTTGCATCAATAATAGTAATTAGTGGACCTAAAGTATTTTGCGAGGACAAAATGGAGATTTATACTCTTCTCGATAAATATGAAAGTGTAGAATATTTAATATTGCCAAAAAGGCCTACAAAACATTTTATGATTTTTAATGATAAGGGATTATATATTGAAAAACCGCACAGACACAATGAAAGTCGTGGATCTGTTGGTATAAAAAAAGCCCAACCAGAATTGATAAAAAAATATGACCAAACATTCAATAAAATGGTGGAATTTGCAATTCCAATTACTAAAGAAGAAGTGTTAAAACAAGAATGTTATTAACAAATGGAGCTAAAATATGGATATATCTGCATTAATACCCGAATTTCTAGTTTTAAGTTTAGCAGGATCTTCATTATCAATAGCAGCCTATTCATCATTTAAAGACAAGAGTGATGATCAAAAATTACTGTTAATCATTGCCAGCTGTTTTATATTTGCATTTTTAGTGGTTTTTATTTTATCATTACTAACACTTGAAAACTTAACATTTTATCAGTACATATTAGCTTTAATCTTCTATGTCCTGATTTTCATGGCCATATTGTCCATTATAGGATTTATTATCCATCGTTTAGTAACTGATCAAAGATACAAGGATGATGAATTACAATCTGCTATAGATATAATTGAATCAAGTAAGGATGGATTGGATAGTTCAATAACCCTGTATGAATCTGAAAAATTTTGATGACAAGAATTTTTAAAATAAAAATTTTCTATATAAATTATTTTTTACTTTAATAAACATCAGTCTAATGCACAATGATTAATCATTATGAAATAAATTTATATGATATTATATTGTAAGTTATATTTTGTGAATTTAAGGAGGGATAAAAAACGAATATTAGTTTTAAGACTTTAGGGATGCCTTTGGCTATAATTGCATTTATTTTGGTCATGTTAGTCCCATTACCTGGCTTGATTTATCCCGGTCATGCTGCAATAGCTCTTTTGATTTTTGCAATTATAATGTGGGCTAGTGAAGCACAGCATCTCGCTGTCACCTCTATAATACTGTTATTTTTACAACCCCTATTGGGTATTGAAAGTTTCAGTAATGCCGTAATTGGGTTTGCTAATCCCATTATCTTCTTGATGATTGGTGGATTTATTCTCGCAGTGGCTATTGGTAAAAGTGGACTTGCTAAGCGTTTCACTTATTGGATGCTCTCTAAGGTGGGTACAAGTCCAAGCATGAGTATTTTTGCAGCTGTTTTTTCAACAGGGATTTTGTCTGCATGGATTGAAAATGTTGTTGCATTTGCTATGCTTCTTCCCATTATCAAAACAATTGTACCATTGTTCGGTGTAGATGAACCTGAGAAGGGTAACAGTAACTTTGCTAAAGCAATGGTTCTAGGTGCATCATATGGTTCATTAGCAGGTGGTTTTGGTACTGAAATAGGTACAGCACCAAACTTAATGGCTGCAGCTTACACACACCTTCCATTTGTTAATTGGATGATATTTGGATTTCCACTTGCAATTTTTATGTTGTTTGTAACTTGGAAGTTGTTAGGTTGGATTTTCCCGCCAGAAACCGATGGAATTGTGGGTGGGAAAGAAACATTGATCAAAGCTATGAGTGTTATGGGTTCTATCACCCGAACAGAGAAAATAACTGCAGCAATATTATTCTTTACTATAGGTTTGTGGGTAACAACTGGTATAACGGGTATAAATAGTTATTCTGTTGCTTTGATTGGTGCAGCTTTGTACTTTATCACTGGTGTCATAGATTGGAAAGATGCTCAGGAAGGTGTAGATTGGGGATTAATTATCTTCTTCGGAGGAGCTTTATCACTTGGTGCTGCACTGCTAAATACAGGTGCCGCAGCATGGCTTATACATGACCTAATAGGTATGATGGGTAGTAATGTTTCAACACTTGCCATAATGCTCTTGTTGATGGTTATTGCTGTGATTTTTACTCAGGTAATGTCTAACATTGCATTATCTGCTATTTTAGTGCCTCTGTCTGTTACTTTAGCTACTGCTCAGGGTCAACCTATCGGGATTTATGCTGTTCCGGTAGCTATTTCATGTTCGCTTTCGTTCATGTTCCCAATGGCAGATCCAACTGTAGCAATGGCATATGGTACGGGTTATGTGAAGATCAAAGAAATACTCAAAGCAGGAATTCCAATGGTAGTAATTGGAATTATTGCAACTATAGTGGTAATGCTGACTATAGCCAAACCTTTCCTAGGATAAACAAAACATAAGAATTGATTGCAGTAAAATTGATTCTGTAATTAATTATTTATTTTTTTTTATATAATATTTGAAATTATTAAAATTAAAAATTATATGGGGGATTGTTATGCCTAAAAAAATATTATTACCTACCGATGGATCAAAAAATGCTGAAAGAGCAGGAAAATATGCCATATCCCTTGCTGATATAAGCGGTACAGATATAATAGTTTTAAACGTGATAGATACCTATTACTTGGATTCTATACCACAACCTGATTCAGGAAAAGTGCAGATGAAGAGTTGACGTCAAGCGTGAACAATAGAACGCTTTGAAGATTAAATAGAAGAAAATAAATGCAATGGTAAATGTAAAAACATTAATTTCAAAATTCTAATCAAAGAAGGAAAACCAGCAGACGTGATACTAAAAACAATTGACAATGAAGGAATCGATCAGGTAATAATAGGAAAATCGGGCAAACATGGATTAGAAAGATTGTTACTTGGAAGAACAACAGATAACGTAATAAAAGAAGCTAAAGTACCTGTTAATGTGATTTCATAAATAGTATATTTGTCTTGACTAGAATAATATTAGGTACCTGAAAATAAATATTCTAATATTGGAGTTATGGGATGTACGTAGTAATTATGGGTGGTGGAAAAATGGGGCGGAATTTGGCCTCATTTTTGATTGCAGATGGACATGATGTTACTTTGATAGAAAGTGATCAAGAGTTGTGTAATGAAGCTTCATCTGAATTGGATGCAATGATTATCTGTGGTAGTGGTACAAATGCTAAGGTATTGAAAGAAGCAAATTTAGACGATGCTGATGTTTTTGTAGCAGCTACTGGAAATGATGAGGTCAATTTATTAGCATCCATCCTCGTAAGTGAGTTTAAGAATACAAAAATAATAGCCCGATTAAGTGATCCAAGCCATTCAAGTGCATTTAAAAAGATTGGTATTGACTCTGTTGTAAGTCCAGAAATTACCACAGCTAGCTATGTTGAAAAATTAATTATAAGACCTAAAATTGCTGATTTAGTTGTCATGGGAAAAGGAGATGCAGAATTATTGGATATAAAATTGGAAAACGAAAAATCAATAGGCAAAAAAATAGGTGATGTTAGTCCCAATGATAACTTTTTAATTGTAGCAGTCTATGAAAATGGAAATTTAATAATTCCAAAACCTGAAATGGTTTTAAAAAAAGATATGAAAATTTCTATACTAGTAAAAACTAAATATGCCCAAAATGTCATGAAAAGATTTACTAATTTGTAAAAAAAATAAAATTCTTAATTTTCCCTTTAATTATATTAATTTTATTGTTCTTCTAAATGATCGCGAGCTTGTCTCAATTCTTCTTCTAATATTTTGCGTTCGGTTATATCTTTCCAATATGATGAGATTCCATCAGCAGAGGGGTACATGCTAAAATCAAACCATTGATCAGAGTTTTTAATACCTCGAGCTTCAAAGTGTTGGATTTCATCTGATTCCATTGTATTGCGGAATAACTCTTCATATTTTGTTCCTATGAATTCTGGAAATAATTCCCATAGATTTTGTTCTATTAAGTCATCATGTTCTATTCCAAAGTATTCGGCAGCATATTGATTAATATAAATAAAATTCCAATTATGATCCAATGCAAAGAAAATGTCTTGTATACTGTCTAAAATCTCCCTCATTTGACTTTTACTGCGTGCAAGTTCTTCTTCTGCATGTTTACGTTCAGTATCTTCAAATACATATCCTTTAACCCGAATAAGTTCATTTGAATCATTAAATATCCCAACAAGGTTTGCAACTACGTGAATTCTCAAACCATCAGATCTTCTCTGCCAAGTCTGAAAACCATAAAGTTTGCGTTCCTTTTTTAACCTCGTGACCATATAAGGCCAATCAAAACGATTAAATTTTGAAATATTTGAATTAGATGCCACTCTACAGCTATTAAAACCGTAAATCTCAGCAAATGCAGGGTTACATTCTAAAATTTCACCATCAATATTTGCAATAAAATCCCCTGTTAAATCTTCATCGAAAAGACGATGATATTTTTCTTCACTTTCTTTTAAAAATTTTTCTGCTATTTTTCTTTCAGTATCATCAAAAATATAACCCTTAACCTGAATAAGTTCGTTTGAATCATTAAAAATACCTACAACATTAGCAACCACTTGAATTATATTGCCATCTGGTCTTGTATGACTACTTTGATAACCTTTGATCTTAGGCTCATTTTTGAGCTGATTGATAAGGTTAATCCAATCAATTATGTTGAATTTTGAGATATCAAATTTTAATGCACTTTCACGATTATCAAATCCATATATCTCTAAAAAGGAAGGGTTACATTCTATTAATCTACCCTCCGGGGTTGCAATAAAATCACCTGTTAGATCATCCTCAAAAAATCTATAATACTTCTCTTCACTGTAGGGAATATCGATTTTTTCTGAAGGACTTAAATTTTGAATCATCACTAAAAAACCAGAATCAACAACTGAAATAATAAATTCAATTATATCTTTACCAAAATTAGTTAAATCAATATCCCTTTCAAATTTATCATTTCCAAAATCTTTCAATGGTATTTGAAACCTAAATAATCCTTCTTTAATTAATGTTTCTTTTATTGGAACAAAATTAGAAATTCCAAATAGGTTGACCCCAAAAACATCATCTAATTTAGATATTCCTAAAATTTTAAATGAAAATGGATTAATATCAATTAATTTACCTTCTTCATTATAAAAAAGAATTCCTATTGGAGATTTATCAAATATACTCATGAATCTATCTATATCTTCCATTATAGATTCTCCCTGCTTTTATAATAAATATTATTCTGAAGATCTTCTCCTGAAACGTTCAGGTGTGGTTGTTCTAGGTATATTTCTGTAAAATTCGCCAGCAGTATCGATTATTTCTACAGATATATCTCCAATCCTTTCAAATGCTTTAACCACTCTGGATAAAGTTAAATAATAAGTTGAACGATCCTTATCCATAACATCATCCTCAGCCATTTGAATTGCGATGTTGTTAAGGGCTTTTTTCTGGAGTTCATGAATTTTCTCTTCGTAATCCATGACTTTTTCTTTTAAATCTAATTCTTCGTTTAAAAACCCTTGCATGGAATATTTAACCATTTTTCGTGATGTTAAGTACATAGAGTTAAGTACCTCTAACATCTCTGGATCGACTTCATAACAACCATTTAATACAAAATTGGCAATATGACAGGTGTGATCTGCAATACGTTCAAGATCGTAAGCAACTTCACTGAATACCATTGTTTTACTAAATTCAGAATAGGGATTTATTGATATAACTGTATCAACTGAAGATCGAACCTTTTCATGCATGTTGTTACTAATATAATCCATTTCAAGTGCTTTATTAGCCATCTCATCATTATAATTTACAAAGGATTCAAATGACATATCAAACTGTTTGCAAACATGTTCAACCATGTTCTTTAACATATCTTTAATGAGATACGCTCCAGCGTATTCTCTTGAAGTTTTTTCTTCATCAAACATTTCTGAAAATTCGTCAAACTTCTTCAAATCGAGAATATATGCTCTTCTAACAACACCACGTTTAACAAGGGGCTGTAGTAATTTAGTAACATATCTTCGAGTCAATCCAAGTTTTTCAGCTATTTCATCCTGAGTTGAGGGATTGTCATGTAATATTACATCAAGTATGGCTTTCAACGTGCTGTTAGATCGTTTCATTTTAAATCACTTTTACCTCATATCATGATCCCTTTTGGTCTCATCATCATTATTAATCTTGGGATCATTTCCCTTCTTACTATCTTTAAACCAATAATCTAACTTTTTAATATATTTAACATCCTCATCCTCAATTTTTTCATAATTCTCAAAATCAGTTTCATTTTTATCATTAATAATTGTAACTGATTCTTTTGTTATGGCTATTATAACATAGCTAAGCGCAGCAATCACCATTAATGATATAATGATTCCTAATTCTGAAAATATCACCGAATAAAAGTCAGTGATAGGGGTATTAAAGTCTGCAAAACCTCCTAAAAGTACTATGATACCCACTATTATTATTATATATCCATAAAGTTTTTTAATATTTTCTGGTTGTATTATGGGATAAAGTCCCATTATGATAAGTCCAACACCAATAGAACGGAATAAGTTGTTTTCCGTTGCATTTTCGAGTATGTAAAAGAAATTTCCAGGTTTTAAGTAAAGTAATGCAAATACGAATAATATTTCTATCGCAACTATCAAAATAAGGGGGATCGTATAGACTATTCTGGCTCCTACATTCTGAGTTCTAATTCCTTCCAATGGGGCTTTAAATAAATGAGACATTATTTGATAGAGAATAGCACCTAATACTGCCCCAATAACTGTTCCTCCAATTCCAAGTATTGATGTGGCATAAGCCACAATTCCCGCGATGATTCCTGCCATCGCTACATCCAATGTTTTTGACATGTTTTATCACTTTAAATCTTAGTTTCATTATCTTAAAATCTTGTTACCTTTTTTGTTTAAATTTATTTGAATTTCAATTATAAATTTTTGTAAAATAATTTATTTATTTTAAATTATTATACTTATTAAAAAAAATTGTATAAATTGGGCATGACTATGCCTTAAGGCAAATGAAGTGTGTTATGATTATAAGAGCTTATACTATATTCATTTCCATCTACTTCTACAGAATAGTTAGCTAATTCTTTCTTGTACCCAGTTTCTGTATTTATTAGGTTCACAAATATTCCACATTCATCTATTAAAAGTTCGTTGTATGAAGGATATGTGTGTCCCCTCAATTTTCTGGTTGTTGCAGTACCTGAATTTAGTGTTACCATCTTTTCAAGCATCCAAACGTTAGGAACATGTTTATGTCCATTCAATACAAAATCAACACCATAATCCGTGAACACTCGTAAAAGATCTCCAGAATCTAGTAAAATATTTCTTTCACGACCTGTTTGAGGGATTGGAAGTAAATGGTGGTGAAAAGTGACTATCTTGCATATATCATCCGGAATTTTATTCAGTTCATTTTTTAACCATTCCAATTGATCAACGCCAATTTGTCCATCATTTATATCTGGTTCTGATGAGTCTAACCCTATTATTGCAAATCCTCCACTTTTATCATGATGAATAAATTTGCGTTCCCCAACCTGTTTTTCAAAATGGACTAATCCAACGTTTCTAGCATCATGGTTACCTGGAATCACATGGATCTCTGTAATAGACTCTAATTCATCAAGAAAAGTGGATGCATCATTATATTCATGTACATAGCCATGAGTTGTTAAGTCACCAGACACAATGATCAGATCAGGATTTTCATCGGTAACCTGCTTTAATAAATTATTTTTGAGGTCTTGTGAAAATGTTTTTTCCCCGAAATGTATATCCGATACCTGTATTATCTTTTTTTGCAATTAATTCACCTTTAAATCCTATTTAAATAGTATTCAATTTGATACAATTTATAATTAATTAAAAAAATATAAAAAAATTTAAGCCTCAGGGGGGATTTGAACCCCCGGCCTATGCCTTACCAAGGCATCGCTCTACCCCTGAGCCACTGAGGCATTATTAAATCAGTAATAAATGTATAATTTAAAATTTTACAGATTAAGTGGTTACAAAATTGATATAAAAGTGCAGGGGATGGGATTCGAACCCACGTAGGCCTACGCCAGAGGATCTTAAGTCCACCCCCTTTGGCCAGCTCGGGCACCCCTGCATACAAACGAAGTTAGTTTACATCATATATTAAGTTAACGGTTTCACTAAAGATAAATCAATTTATTACCTTTCAAAGCCAAATTTCAGAGATTAAACTTAAAATAATATATTTTAAAATATTAAATATTAGTTCTAACCAAACAAAAAAGTGTTATTATCTATAAATATTACTTTATCCCCATATATTCTCTTTGATATCAATTTAATTGCATTAAATAAACTTAATAAGGATTTAAGATAAAAACATAAGATATATAAGAATCTTATACCAATAAATAACTATATTGAACTTATTAAAGGTGATCAGAATGGATATCTTATCAGAAAATTGTGGATATTGTGGTTGCTGTGTAGGAGTATGTCCGGAAAATGTTCTTGAATTGGAAGAAAGTAAATTGCATATTAAAGAAGGATGCGCTGAATGCGGAAACTGTGTAATTGTGTGTCCTCTTGGAGCACTGATCATTGGAGGTAGCCAATGAAAAAATTGGAATATGATGTTGTGGTAGTTGGTGGACGAGTAGGAGGTTCAACTGCATCCTTATTCGCGTCAAAATCCGATGTTGACGTCCTTATGATTGAGAAAAGGCAAGAAATTGGAAGTCCTGTACAATGTGCAGAAGGTGTAACATATAACACATTTGAAACCCTTGAAATAAAGCCATCTGAAAGATACATTCGTTCAAGAATTAAAGGTGCATACATTAATGCACCAGATGGGAGAAGGATCAAATATGATGGAGATATTGCTGAAGGGATGGTTATAGATCGTAAAATATTTGATAAAGAACTTGCAATAGAGTCTGCAAAAGCAGGAACAGACATTATGGTTAAAACAACTGCTAAAGATTTAATAATAAAAGATCAAAAGGTCTGTGGTGTTATTGCAAAACACTTGGGAGAAACAATTGAAATAAGCGCCGATGTAGTGATAGCTGCTGATGGTATTGAATCTAATATGGCCAGATTAGCAGGCATTGAAACCCATCACAACCCCGATCTGATCTGTTCTTGTGCCCAATACGAGATGGTAGGAATGGATGTTGATCCTGGAGTCTTAGAATTTTACTTTGGGGAAAAAATTGCACCAGGAGGATACTTATGGATATTTCCTAAAGGAGATGGTATTGCAAATGTTGGAGTGGGTATT
Source organism: Methanobacterium spitsbergense (assembly GCF_019931065.1). Lineage (NCBI taxonomy): Archaea > Methanobacteriati > Methanobacteriota > Methanobacteria > Methanobacteriales > Methanobacteriaceae > Methanobacterium > Methanobacterium spitsbergense. Next base: position 38,068 of record NZ_JAIOUQ010000003.1, read on the forward strand.
CGAAGTTCAGTTGAAACTGCTATCAACTATCTTAACAAATATGTTTCTGATTTAGATGCAACTCCTGTAGAACTAAATATTGGAGGAGTACCTGTTTCAGGACCAATAGATAAAACATATACAGATGGATTTTTAGTCGTTGGTGATGCAGCAGGACAGGTAGACCCGATTACTGGCGGTGGAATCCATCCCACAATCTCATGTGCAAGGATTGCTGGAGAGATTGCAGCAGAAGCCGTACAAAATAATGACTATTCATCAGAATTCTTAAAGAGCTACCATAAAAAATGGCGAGATGAAATAGGTGAAACCCTTGATCAATCTGTTAAATATCGTAGAATGGCAGATAAACTAAATGATAATGATATGAATGCACTTGCAGAATTTATTGAAACTCAAGATCTGGAAGCTATATCTAAGATATCTGTACTAAAATTTGTTGGAAAACATCCCAATCTTATGAAGCTCTTAACAGAGCTATTATAATCCATTCTATTTCTTTTTAAAAAATTAATCCAAAATAGTTTCAATTTAAGTGGTTACTACAATAGATAAATCCTAAATTATTTATCCATAAAAGAATACATATTAAGTATAAAGAGATCATTATGAACTTTAATATCTTGAAGGATGTGAACAACACTGATGGATTCTAAAGAACAAGAGTTTAAACCTAATATAGATGATCTAGAAGCCAAAAAAGATATTAAGGGTTTAATTAAAGCCCTCAAACATGAAGATCATATTGTTAGGAAGCAAGCTGCAGTATCACTTAAAAAGGTAGGTAATGAAAGTGCAGTTGAAGCTCTTATTGAAGCACTTAACTATGAAAAATGGGAAGACAAATATACAGTATTAATAGCTGTTAGAGAAAATGCAGCAGAAGCTCTAGGAAAAATTGGAGATAAAAGAGCTATTGAACCTTTAATAAAAGCTTTATTCGAAGACACAGATGAAGAGGTAAGGTGGAAAGCTGCAGCAGCACTTGGAAAGATTGGAGACCCTCTTGCAGTGGAACCATTGATACATGCCCTTAATGATAAAAGCTGGACAGTACGAAGGAATGTTACAATATCGCTAGGAGATCTTGGTGATGAAAGAGCTTTTGATTTTATATTAAAATCCATGAATGACAAAGATTGGCATGTAAGGAAGTATGCCGCTGTTGCACTTGGAAAAATTGGGGATGAAAGAGCAATAGATCCCCTTATGAAAGCTTTAAATGATGAAGATGGTGATGTGAGATGGAAATCTATTATTGCCCTGGGAAATATAGGTACTTCTGCTGTTGAACCATTATTAAAAGCCTTTGAGACTGATAATTGGCAGACAAAATCAAGGGTTGCCGAAGTACTTGGAAAAATTGGAGATAAAAGAGCAGTAAGTCCATTAATTCAAACACTAAACAATAAAAATCAGAACAAATATGTTCGAGGCCGTATTATAGAAGCTCTTGGGAAAATAGGAGATGAAAGGGCAGTGGAACCATTGATTAAAGCTCTTGATGATAAATATATTTATGTAAGACTCAAAGCTGAAAATGCTCTTGATACAATTAAAACCAAAGGTACAGGATCATGGATTGTGCACTATGAAAATGGAGAAATTTCATTTGATTACCCTCATAGCTGGGAGATAATTGAAACAACAGATGAAAAAAAAGTTATTAAAGGAGGGGTTGCTAACAATGCAATAAACTTCTCAATTAACAGACTTGAAGAGGCAGAGGATATCAAAGTGGAAGAGTTTTCAGGTATATTGAAAAATGTATTCTTGATGCAAAACAGCAAGATCATATCAGAAATGGAATTCAAAGCCAAGGATATGGATGCTATCATATTAGTGGGTGAAAATCCACATAAGGTATCCCTTACAAAAATAATGATAATTGCTTTTAAAAAGAAGGATTTATTATTTTATTTATGGTTTGCTGGGGAACATGAAAATTTCGAACTTTTCAACGAAGACATAGATTTTATAGTTGACAGTTTCCACATACAAAATTCTTAAACATACCAAAATCATATTTATTTTATCATTAAATTAAAATGTTAAAAATTAATTATTCTCATGTAGACTTATTTATATTAATAAATTAGATGAATAATTTATTTATATACTCAATAAATGACTTAGGTCCTGATAAAATAAATAAAAAAAGTAAGAATCCCATAATAATTTCTACACACAAAAATGAAAATCTATACTTTGCTGTAGGATATTCAGAAAGAGGAAAAATAATACGAATATCACTACCCCAAAAGAGTGAAGAAGACGCAATATTTGAGATAGCAAAATATCATCCTGAATTTTTAGTTTCAGATCAATACTGCGAAACTGCAGAGATGATTTGTAAAATGTATCATGGAAGAGATGTAAAATTTGATTTAGAAATTCTTGATATTGAAGAATCAACAATTAATACTTCCTTTGAAAAGGAGGTAATTCTTGAAGTTGCAAAAATACCCGGTGGTAGCGTAAGAACTTATAAAGAAATCGCAAAATTACTGAATAGCCATGCTTACAGGGCAGTTGGAACGGCCATAGGTAAAAACCCATTCCCCATATTAATCCCTTGTCACAGAGTAATTAGATCAGATGGAAAAATCGGTGACTTCAGAGGAGGAACTCCAATGAAGGTTGAAATATTGAAAAATGAAGGAATCAAAATTCAAGATCTAAAATTATTGGATCCAAAAAAAACTTACAAAAAATAAAAAAAACAGAAAATCTATCTAAATTTTATCCTGATATGCTTTCATAGCTTGTTCAAGCACATCTGCAAATGTTGTATCATTTTTAAGATCTTCAAGATCTTCAATTGAGAATATCTTGAGAACATTATCTTTACATGCTTCAACACATGCAGGAATAATTCTATCTGTTTCCATGCATAAGGTGCACTTCTGGGTTGATTTTTTCTCTGCATCAATAACAATCATCCCCACAGGACATGCAATCATACACAGTCTGCAGAGTATACATGCTTCCTGATCCACAAATAAAGTTCCATCCTCCTCCCTTATGGCGTTAGTAGGACATATTCTAGCACAAGGTGCTTTATCAGGATGGCATTGCATGCAGAAGATTGGAACAGTGGAGGTCTTTTTTGCCCTTGAAACTCCATGCTCGTCACGACATGCTGTAATACAATCCTTGCACTCAGTGCACATTCTAGGATCAACAACCATCAGCGTCTTCATAAGATCATTCCTATCACTTTTTTATTTAGCTTCTTGTTTTTCTTTCAATTTTAAAAAGAAATCAGGTACTGCTGATGAATCTCTTGGACCAACAACAACTTCCCATCCACATTCATCCTCAATTTCCCCACTTATTGGTGCAGATAGTCCAGGTATAATTAAAGTCCTCGTTTTAACTTTATCCTCTATTCCAGATTCTTTAATAAGATCAGCAACAGATTTACCGGTTTGTTGACCTCCTGCAAGAGATACATCTACTGCTCGACCTTCAGTATCCAGAACAAGTAGATAACAGTTTGATTTACCTGATTTTAGGTCCCCCTCAACAGTATAATATGTGAGAGCGAAGTTAGTTGTCAGTAAAACAGGTGAGTTTTCATCGAGTTCTCCAAACTCGTAAATACCTGGATCAACCATTTGTGGTTTTCTTGGATCTGTGAAAATACTCTGTCTAAGAGTTAATACAGGTATGAGCTCCCATATATTGGTTCCATGGATAATTAACATATCAGCATATTTGTTCATGAGTGTTGCTGCTATGGTGGCCTCTTTTATGCCGCCTTGTACCTCATCTTTTTCATATAACCATGTTAAAGCGGGAACTCCGAGTATAGGAAATCTGAAGTCTTCATCTTTTTCTTCAATTGCCAATCTTCTGATCATAACGAAGTTATCGAGTGTGTCACCAATTCCATCATCGACATAGGTTCCAGGGTCGAGTATAATATCCTTAATTCCCTTGGATCTAAGTATCCTCGAAAGTTCTTTCATTTTTTCTAGATCATTTGGAACAAACAGTGCTAAAGGACATTCATATTCAATAGCCAGAGATGCCATATCCTCAATGTTGTTTTCTGTTGCAGCATATATGAGTGGTCTTTCGTCTCCAACTTTTTCAAGAGCAGCCTTCATTGCCTCTGGATCCATTGAACATAGAACCAGTGGTAATTTAGATGATTTGAGTTTTGATGCAGTTTCAGCAAATTTATTATTGTCTCCTGAAACATTCCTTATGGCAATACCATCAAGAACAAGTTTTTCACCTGTTCTTTCAAATTCAGATTCTTCAATGATTTTAACTCTCTCTTTTAGAGTTTCATCATCCATATTATCATTTACATCAATTACCATAGGCGTTGGGTTATAATATGTGAGTTCATATCTATAAAGAACCTCATCACCACCCATTATCATAGCTTTTGAGCCTTTTCCTATAGTTATCTCCCTCACGGCAGGTGCCAATAGGTTTTCAAGTTTTTCCAGTTCATCTGCTGCCATTTGTGTGCAAAGTTCAAGGTCTGTTTCCTTGTCTGAGAGTTTGGTGGCGAATGCCATACAAGAAGCCTCTCCACATTTGGCGCAATTGGTCTTGGGAAGTAGCCTGTAAATTTCCATTGCAGTGACTTGCAATCTAAAACCTCCTTATTCAAGTTCCGTAATCCAGTTTGTAATATCAGGGACATCAGTTGAAAGGTAATCCCTTGTAAATGTGTTTCCTATTTCCTTGAGCATCTGTACAGACGATGGATGAAGCATCATGAATATATCGACACCGCATAACATCATTGTAAGACCCGTTATAATTTCCCATATTGGTCCACGGTAAGCTGTTGGTCCCCATTCATCTTTTTTCATCCAAGCTTCACGAGAACCCCATGCATTGGTTGTACCTGATGACATTGGCATCTGAAGATCTGTGTCTCCTTTCAGTGCAGCCAGTCTAGTCCTAGTTATTACATCGATTGAGAATTCCACACCATATCCCAATGCACATGTTGTTGGGTCCATAACAATATCTTTTTGAGTTAATCCTTCCTTCATTAAGTACTTGTTAAGAGTTTTCTGCATGTTAATGTCAGTTATTGCCCATGATAATACTGCATGATTATAATCCATAGCAGCCTTTGCAACTTTTCTAAAATCAAGATCAAGGTTTGCAGAAGCAAGCAGACATCTCTCACCTTCAGCTGCAGCTGCAGCAGCTTCAAGAACAATAGGATCCTTTATTGGATCTCCTGACCCTCCTATTACCAGCGGAACTTTAACTGCCTGTAGGACTTCTTCTATATCCTGTGCAGCTTGACGTGGAGTTTTATCCATTACCTTTGGACCAGTTCCTATCAAATGTATAGTGATCATGTTTGCTCCATAGTCCTTAACAGCCTTTTTTGCCCATTCTCCAGGATGTTCCATAACATCCTCAAAATGCTCCCTTATTGGCTTAGGAAGGCCAGGCATGGGAATATCAAACACATCAAAAGTAACAACAGGAGCATTTGGTTGTGCCTCTTCAAATCTGTAAAGTGCCTTTTGACCACCCAGGAAAACCGGTTTCCTTGTACCTGCACCCAGTTGAACCTCAGCTACCTCACCGGGATAGTTGTGCACCGGCGGTGCAAATGGTTCTATAGTTGGTAATGTTTCCTTTGCAATAACAGCTTGCTTTTGAGCAACCTGCTGCACCATTTTTTGGACGGCTGGCATCAAATTAATTTCCAGCTCATCAAAGTCCATTCTAAAATCATTTATCTCTATGGTGTCTGTATTTTCCAATAGTTTAAGAAGTTGTGTCATTTTATCCATTGATACACATCCTTAATTTGAATTTAAAATCCTAGATACGATTTTTGAAACTGTAACAACAGAATTTGAATCATCTGGAAGGTTCACGAGAGGTGTTCCTTCAATATCATATTCTGCTACTTCTTCATCTTCGTAAATGGTTCCAATAATTTCAATACCAGTTTCTTTGGCTTTTTTAATTATCATATCTTTGTTATCTGGAGTAATTCTGTTAACAACAAGAAACATCTTTTTGAAGTTTATATCCAGCTCATTAGAAAGTTCTCCAATCCTTTGAGCTGTCAATATTCCTCTTTTTGATTTGTCTGTTACAACTAACATTGTGTCAACGTTTTGAGTTGTACGCCTACTTAAATGTTCAAGTCCTGCCTCTGTGTCTATAACTATATAATCATAGTTTGCAGAAAGGGTTTCGATAATCTTTCTCAGCATATTATTAACTGCACAGTAACATCCACTCCCTTCCGGTCTTCCCATTACCAAGAGATCAAATTTTGGTGTTTCAACTACAGACTCCATTATCTTGTAGTCAAGAATATCCCATTTATTCATATCCTTGGGAATGTTACCCTTCGCAGTGTCAACCTTCAACTCTTCCCTCACATCACCAACAGTTTTTATAACTTCAACTCCAAGTGCCTCTGGAAGATTAGAGTCAGGATCTGCATCAATTGCAAGAATATCCTTATTTTTCTCTGACAAAGCCTTTATTAAAAGGGAAGAAAGCAATGTTTTACCTGTTCCACCTTTCCCACTTACCGCGATTATCACTAGATACTCTCCATTTATTTTGATAGAAATATTTTCAAGATTATTCATTTATTATTGTAATTCTATTTTCTCTTAATTATCACCTTTTCAGCGTATATTTTAGCATTTCTGAAGATGATTTTAACTCCACCACTTGCTGAAGGTACTGTGAGTTCTGGTGCATATGCAACTTGTGTCATAGGTACTCCTTCAACTTCCATTTCAGGCATAGCGTCCATTTCTGTAGAAGATTCTTCTTCAACTGAACCAGATTCTTCTGCAGTTTTTGCTTTAGCTTCTTTCAACCTTTCCATGATAGGATGGTTATTTTCTCTAAGGAACTTTCTGATCTCTTTAATACTATTTGCATCTTCTTCGGTTGGTATTTTATCAGCCAGATCTTCTGGTATGAAATCTATAAGAGAATCTTTAATTGCTTTAGGAAGCCAAATAATCCTTTCATAACCACCATCTGCTTGTAAAAACTTTGGTGACCTCATGTATTCCAAACTTAAACCAGCAAATCCTTCAACTTGCTTTCCTCCAGAACATTGTCCTGCCATTGCAGAAAATGGAATTCCAAGAGGTGTTTCTCCTTTAAAGTCCCTGTCTACAATTCCTACGCCATCGAGTTCAGGTATGTAAAATGCAACCGCTTCAAAACATCCACAGGAAGTATGGGGGTATCCAAATACACTGTGTAGATAAACTCTGTCAACTGTTCCTTGAGATTTGTCTGCCATTACAGTGTTCACATTGGCATATTCTCCCCTAATTTCGTCTAATACTTCTCCTTTATCAATTTCGAATATTGGACCATCAGGATCCATTTTAGCAGCTGCTCTGCAGTCAAACCAGTTAATTGCTCCGCAAAGTGCTGTTCTATCTGGTGTTACAATACATGTATGTGTTGGTGCAAATGATTGACACATAACACAACCGTAAAATACATCTACATCCTCGTCTGAAAGTTCTCGAGCCCTTGCATCTCTTTCTTCATATTGTTTACTTGTATTTTCAAGGAAAGCTTCAACTTCTTTTTTATCAGTGTATAATGTGACGGATATTTCCTCAATTATTGGAAATTCTTCTTTAAAGAGTATAGAAAGAGATTTTCCAAGATGTTCCAGTTCAAAACCGGCATCATTAGCTTCTTTACTCACACGACACCATATTTGATCGCGCTGATTTAGATGCATGAATCCTTTTATATAATTACAAAGTTCATGCGTTCTACGTTCTATAACTCCTTCAAGTTCCTTTTCGAGTTTTTCTCCCTTTATCTCGATGAGAATACCGAATGGATATATTTCTCCTTCCTTCATCTCGCTGAGATTAGGGCCTATCACCTCTACTTTCCCGTTTTCAACTTCTTCTCTTACTTGAACCAGTTCTGCCCCTATGGATTTAGGGCCTGCAAGTTCAACGAACATGTTCGCCGATCTTATCCTTTCTCCCTCGTACATTGGGCTGACATCAACAGGTATATCCTCAAACATTGCATTCCTCCGATTTATCTATTTCTAGTTTATATATGCTATATATTCCAGTTTTTTAATTAAATTAGTCTGTTTTCATTTTTTCTAGGTATATTGACCATTCTTTATCCTTCATATTAGGGAATGATGCATCTGCATTTGAGTGGAAATATTTACAAAGTGTAAGGGTCTTAAGATGTGGTGCAAAGTGCTTTAGAGTTGAAAGACCCTGTGAAGCCATGTAATATATGCCTCCAATGAATATAACCAAATCATGTTGTCCTTCACCTTTCAAACCTTCCCATTCAGGGTCTTTTAAGAGGTTAATAATTTCAACAATTCCATATGCCTTTGTTTCTACTCTTTTGTCAAGATAAATCTTGAAGGTATCTGCGGTGGTTACAATTGGCAGATCCCATTTTTCAGCTATTTCAATTGAATGAGTAACAAGAGGTTCCTCTTTTGCAAGTGGTCCTAATACTAATAACGGCCTTTTTGCTTTTTTAACCATCATCTTAGCAGTTTCAGGTGTCACCATAAGTGCCTGTTTGGGTCCTGCTATAACAGTTGGCTGCCATGGAATAACTCTTTCATTCATCTAATCACCTTTCATATCCATTAAAGAAGGTTCTTGAGGTAATTTTCTAGGTTTCCAATTTTTTTCATCTAATATTTTCATAATATCCCTTTTATAGGTGATTGGAATATCCTTTTGAACCCTTACGAACTTGTAAATATCTTCGGGTATTGTTCCAAAGTACTTCTTGTGAAGATCTATGTAATGGTTAAGCTTTAACTGACGACCCTTTGAAGTATCGTTTGGTCTTAAACATAATTTAGCAGTCATTACAGTTGCTTCTCCAATAGTTTCGGCCGCATAAAGAAGATGTTCAGGTGCAGGTTCCCCATTTACAATTTCTCCATTTCTTAGATCGTTGACCTGCCATGATTCCTCTTTGTCTGTCCTTCCTAAGAATAAACGCCTATATTTAGAAGCATGAGGACCTACAACTACAGGTATTCCCCATCTGTTTACACCAGTTGCAATTGCAGCCGCTTTCTGAGAATATGCTCCCCACGCAACACCGCATGCTCCCACCCTGTTAAGTATATAATCTGCTATTTCCTCAAAATTACCTTCTAAAGGCTTTTTAGCAAATATATTAGCGATTTTAATAGCCACGCCAGGGATATGTGCATTTGAAACACATGACCCCATGTTTACAAGTCCTTTTGCTTCAAAAGATCCACTATAACGCTCGTATAGAGTTTTTCCTTCTTCATCCTTGTATTCCCCAAGCGTCATTGCTCCACAGCCAGTTGTGACTACTATATAATTCCTTTCAAGGAACTCTTCAGCCATTTTAGCTACTTCTTCTCCACCATCAGGGTAGTTAGTGCAGCCGACAAATGCTATAACTCCAGGAATGTCTCCCAAAACAATAGGTGCACCAACCCTTCTGACTTCAACATCTTGAACAGGCCCTCTGCCTGCCCTTATGTTATATTTCTGGTCTTGGAGGTTTATTTCACCTATTTTAGCCATCATGGATATGATTGGTATGTCCCTTGGACATTCTTGTTCGCATCTTCCACAGGAATAACAGATGTCATTGTCGTAAAGTCTCTGCATCTGGGAGAGATCTCCCTTACTAGCAGCCATTACAGCATCCATCATGGGTATGCTATTTGGACATACACGATCACACCATTCACATTCTGTACATTCTTTTGCCAGTTCAACAACTTCATCTAAATCTGGAAGTACTTTAACTTTAGAACGTCCCTCTGATGTTTTCATTGCAACTTTAGCAGCTACTTCCCCAACTTTATCAGGGTCTAATATCAATGCACCTTCGATTTGGTTGTTGACAAGTTCTGATACGATTTTATCAGAGTCTTCATCTGTTTTATTAGGAAGTCCAAGACACATCTTATCAGTGGTTGCAATTACCACTGCATTATTTTTCTTGGCTTCTTCAAGCACATCCGTTCGTATACATTGTTCATCAACAATTATAACATCAGCAACACCACTTCGTATGAATTTAAGTTGTTTTGAAATGGGACCCACAATTTTTGCATTTTTATTATAACGGGTTATATCTATTGCAGCACAACATATACCACAAACCTCTAAATCTTCTTCAAGATTCTGCTCCTCCAAGTAGTCCATTATGCCTGCTCCAGGGGCAACATTATGTCCTATGCATAGAATCACTGGTTTTTCCCTGTCAATTGTTCCTATTCCAAGTTCCACCAGTGGTGCTTCAGCATCACCTTTTGGCATGTCAAGAGCAACTATCTGTGCCAAATCTCCTATTTCTTTTCCAAGATTATCCATTAAGCCTGCGTGAAGTGCTTTTGATTCAAAATCAATACTACTACCTTCTTGCCCAGTATGACAAGCTGAAAGGAGGTGAACCATCTGTTCTTCAAGATAATCTAAAGCTTCTTTTAAATCTCCTAATTTTTTAGGTGTTTTACCTATTAATGTCCTCATAATTGGGGCTTCAATATCTATGCCCGTCCCCATATCTATTGGGAAGTCTTTGCCTTTTTTATCAATGAGATATTCCAGGAGATGTCTAGCGTGTCCTGAATGGGCTGCTGATCCAATGCAACATGCAAGAAGTACTGTTCTTGCTTGCTGTGCGGCAGCATCAATACCACACGCTCCTTTTTTCCCGAGTAGGTCACATTTACCATACGTGCATAAACAACACATATCGCAGAGTGGAGCGTAGAATGGCTCGTATCTCTCCAGTAACTTCATGTCCCAAGATCTTAAATCTGTTACATTCGGTTTTTGAGTAGGACCCATAGGCACCAATGGTTCATCAGTACTTTCAGTTCCCTCTTTCTGGATTATATCTCCTATTGATATCTTGAAATCCTTTGTTTTCCAAAAATCGTCCTTGAATTCCTTAGGTTTAGGTGCCATGCTTATCACCAATTATTAATGATTTATAATGATGTTTTTCCTATGTAACAATATATATATAAATATGTGGGTATTACGTTTTATCAAAATTCTATGTCTTTTTGATTAAAAATGATTTGATCTATTGATCAAAATTATTGATAGAGAAGTTATTATAAACAAAAAGAACACTACTGCTTGGTTCTAACAATTTTCAATATTTATTTAGAATATTATTAAAAATCTCATAAAAAAAGTATAAAAAAATTTTTCCAAAGAATTTTATTGGATTATACTTGTGGTTCCAATCTCTTAATCATGAAAGCCAAGAAACCAACAATCATCGGAAATAGGAACAAATACATTATAATAAGTAGTATAGGAGGTATTAAAGCCCCCATTACAGTTGAAGCTGCTATTAACATGATCATTGTTATAACTGGAGCAAGAATTGCAATAAACATGTATATCATTGTGAATGAATTTAGTTTCTGGGCATAATCCTTTAATTTCATCCTTAATTCATAAGCAGTATCCTCTGCAATAACGTTAAGTGTTTTTGCAAGATCTCCTCCGCTTGAAAGCGTTCTTGTTATCTGATAAACAGCCCTTCGAAGTCCTTCAGAATTTATCCTGTCGCTCATGTCAACTAACGCTTTTTCAGTTGTTTCACCATATTTTATTTCTTCAAGCGCCCTTGCAAATTCTTCTGAAAGAGCCCCATAACCTGATAGAGCAACAGACCTCATACTATCGTGCATTCCTATACCTGCACGAAGTTCTGTCGCCATTTGTCTCAATGCAAATGGTAATTCTCTTGATGCCTCATTTGAACGTGACCCCTTTTTGATGTTGGGCAAGTAAACAAGAACTACAGACATCATGAGGATTACTAATCCAAAAACTGCACCAATAACTATTCCAAATCCCAGTATGATCATGAGCATGAACACAACAACAAATGAAATTCCACCCATTACAATGATCATTCTTGGTTCTAGGCCCTGTTTCTCATCCTCTTTTAGAAGTTCTTCTAGAGATGCCTTTTGATAAACATCTTTTTTAACCTTCCCTTTCTTGGCCGGTTTCAAACCCCTATCATATTTTTTATCAATTAATTCCTTGAAAATCTCTATTTCATCCTTGTCCATACGCATTTTTTCTATGACACGAGGTGATGTTCTTTTAACAGTACTTTTACTAGATGATGTCCTTTTTAATCCTTGACCAACTTTGCCGGTTCTGGTTCTAATTTGACTCAGTTTATCAACTGGTACAGATACTCCTTCGCCAACCTTCTTAGTTGAATCTACGGTCATTCCACCTATTCTATTGAAGAAATTTTTGAGACCTTCAAAAACCATTTTATCACCAAAAAGTACCCTTAAATGTTTAATAATTAATTTAATTATCTTTTGCTAATTATAATATCTTTTCGAGAATCTCATCAGGATCTCTATAATAATTGTTAATATAATTTCCAACTTCTTCTATGGATCTTAAGTTGTTATCTGCTAGATACTCCAGTAAAAGTCTCCTTTTTTCGATCTCTTCTTCGATATCAGTAATTCCTATTCCCCTAAGTTCAGCTATGTCTCGCAGGGTTTGGCTTGCTATTCCAACATATTCCACCTTATCAGAAACATTATTCCATTCAAAAACTCTATTTAACTGAACATTGCCCTCTTCCATTCCCACTATTTCTGCTACCTCAGTTACACGTCTGATTGAGCCGCCTTCAGGTCTGTACATCCTGTTTTGCATTATAATAAAATCAAGGGCAGGAATCATGATAGTTGGTACATTCATTGGAGGGTTTACCAATCTTGTAACAGTTTCCCTCGCAGTGTTTGAGTGAACAGTTCCCATACCTGAGTGTCCTGTATTCAATGCTGTAAAAAGAGTTACAGCTTCACCACCCCTCACTTCACCAACTATTACCCTATCTGGTCTCTGTCTCAATGAATTTTTAACAAGAGTATCCATTGTTAATTCCCCCTTCCCTTCAATATTAGGTGGACGGGTTTCCATTCTCAAAACATGAGTATGAGGAAGTTGAAGCTCTAAAGTATCCTCAATTGTTATTATACGTTCTCTTGGAGGTGTGAAAGCTGTAACTGCATTTAAAGTAGTTGTTTTACCTGAACCAGTTCCTCCAGCAATTATAGCATTACAAGGTTTAACACCAAGTCCATCCGTGCAAACCCATAAAAAACCAGCCAGATGAGAGGATAAAGTTTTGAAATTGATCAAATCAACAATTGTTAATGGGTCTTTCCTGAATTTCCTAATAGTTAATGTTGCACCATCTGCAGAAACAGGAGGTATTGTTGCGTTTACCCTTGAACCATCAGGGAGCCTAGCATCAAGTATAGGCGTTTGTTGATCTATTCTACGGTTAACTTGCCTAGCAATAACATCAATTATTGCCTTGATATCTGAATCATCATCAAAAATAACATTCGTAATCATCATACCTATCTTTCGGTGGTAAACAAACACATTTCTATTTACACCTATCACCATTATCTCTTCGAGGTCGTCATCCTTTATCATTGGATCTAGCTGACCATAACCAAGCATTTCCTGTGATATTTGGGTTGCCAGTCTGTCAACATCCCTCACGCCTTTAGACCTTAAAAATTCCTTTACTTCCCCTATAAAACTTCCTTCATCTATTCGGAAATCTTCACCTTGAGCCACTGCTACCTCAACTAGTTTTTCACGAACTTCGTTGAATATCAATCGTTCATTTTCAGAAAACTTAGGAAGACTCACATTATAAGTCGGTATTAAACCTTCTTCTATAATTTCTGCCTTTAAAACATCCGAAACTTTTTTTACAGATTTTGAACGTTTAGAAGGCCGTTTCATGACTTTATCTAAATTAAATGCCGAATCTTCACTTTTATCCCGTGCCTTATGTATCGGCTCTTCTTTTTCTTCATTACTCTGCTTAAATATGTCATTTGAGTCGTTTTTGGACTCATCATCACCAGCAAATTCCCCAAGAAGATCTCTGAGGATTTCTTTACGTTTATCTTTCATAACTCTCAGATATCTATATAATTTAACCAATATTTAAGGATAACTTTTTATTATTGTATTCTTTTTCTAAAATAAGATCATGAAATTAAATGTTTTTTAATACAATCAATGCAAATGATAAACTATTTCTAATTATAAAATTTTTCAATTTTTTTCAGATAAATTAATCTAACATATTTCAGTATTATAAAATGATTATCCAGAATAATTAAATTAGAATATTATGATATAAATCAACAAAATAAGAAAGATAAAAACATTAACCCAAATAATATCCGCTGTTAATTATTTAATTTTATTTAATTTTTATGGTTACAATATTAATAATATACAAAATGTGACTGTTTGATTGGAAGTATCCATTCTTTGTGATAATTTTAAAATAGATTTTTCAACCAAAGCTATATTATTCAACTTCCAAATCCAAACATCTTATCTTACTATGCAGATCCCAAAGTTCATCATATAATCTATGATAACTTTCACTTGATGGATCATCTTTAATAAGTAATATCTCATTATATTTTGAATAGAATTCATTTTTTAATTCAAATAGTGTTTTATGTTCGTTTAATAAAACGTTAATCTCATAAATTTTACTTATATCCTCCATTATTGCTTAAACCCCCATTGTTCTATTAAAAATATTGAAAAATTTTCGTCTAAAAACATATTATTTTCAATTGGTATTTGTTACAAATAAATTTTGTTGAAACATATCAAAAAAGGTAACCAAAGACCATCAGATAAGTAAAAAAAATATGTTATTATTAAAAAAATAATAATCAAAAAGATTATTACAACATCTCTTTATTAAAATAATTACCATTACTCATGCTGCAATATTTTTTATTTTTTTTATAGTTCTTTTTATGAATTTCAAGAGTTTAGAATTGTTTTTCAATTTTTTCTCCCTTTCAAATTTGTATAATGCCATCTGTATGGAAGTATATAACCCAATATCATCGAATGGTTTTGTTATATAACCATATGGGTTTGTCATTGATGCTCTTTCTAATATCTCATCATCATAATAGGCTGTAAGATATATAAAAGGTATATCATGGAGTTTTCTTAATATCTGGGCTGTTTTTATTCCATCTAAATCCCCTTTTAATATAATATCCATTAATATTATATTAGGTTGCATTTCATTTGATTTTGATATTGCATCTTTTCCATTAGATACAATTCCAAGTACAAAATAACCCATATTTTCTAATCGTTGCTTTAAATCTTTAGCAACTATGGATTCATCTTCTACAATTAAAATTTTTGTATTATTCATTCCCTGCCCCATGTCTCACTAGAAATTTAATTAGATTCGAATAAATACAAATTTTATAAACATAGATATTAAATTATGGGATCAAATTAGTTAGAAATTAAAAAATTTTTATCAGAAAAATATGTTTATTAAAAGATATAATTAACCATATGAACATGGACTGCGTATGTGGAGCTGGGTGTGTCAAAGATTCCGCAACTATATTAAAACAAATTAAGAATAAATACCCCGCTTGTGTACATTGTAAAAATCCAAAGCTTAAAAAATTCAAACCACTTAAAGATCAAATAGAATTTAAACGATTGAATGAAAATTTTGGATTGTGTATTTGTGGAAAAAGACATTTAGATGTTGTTATGGCACATATACTAAAAATCATGATTCAAGAGGGCATAAGAGATGAAAACTCCACTTTAAGAAATACATGCACACCATTAATAACTCCAGCATATCCAACAAAATCCCCACCTTATCTTATGGAAAATTCAATGGTCATATTAACAGATAAAATAACAAAAAATTGTGCTGATAAAATAATAAATGAAATACCCGAAGTGAAAGGTATTTTATATGGAGATATACGGGAAACAGTTGGATTAAAAGATTCAGATTCTAAGCCTAATGTCTATAAACTCCTTGCAGGGTGTGATATGAGATGTGATGTGGTTTTTACACCATATGGAGAATTATGTATCTATCGAAACCAAGCTGAAATTCATGTTGAGTTTTCTAAACCAGTATCCCCCAAAGTTGAGATATTAAAAACGTTCTTAGACAAATATAAAAACCCAAGCATTCTTGATTGTACTTGTGGTCCTGGAACTCTTGGAATAACATGTTTAAAAGCAGGTGCAAAAAGAGTTGTATTTAATGATATTTGGTATCCTGCAATAAAAATGACTCTACTGAATCTCCAAGTAAATGGATATGATACTGATTCTTTTGATGTTAATACAGGTTTAATAGGATCAGGTGAAAATTTCCAAGTTTACTGTCAAGATATTAAGAAATTAGAAGAATCACTCCAAGAGAAGTTTGATATATGTATTATTGATACATTTCCTGGTGTTGATACTGAAAATTTCATTAATTCTGTAAAAGGATTTTGTAAAGAGGTTATTGTGATTAGTTAAGAGATTAATTTTATTATTTAAATTTATTTTGTTTAACTCACAATTATAAACCAGCATAAATAATAATCGCTGGAACAATTAGAACTCCCATTAGATTAGATTTGTTAACTCCAATATAATGTGGTATTAAACCCAGAGAAATTGAAGTGATATAAACAAGTAATATATACAAAAGATTTGTATGTTCAATAAATGCGAAAAAAAATACTAATACGCTCATAAAAGTAATAACTAGTTTTGAAAGTTTGCTATAGTTTATTCGATTTATATGTTTTATTAACATATCTCCCAGCTTTAAACAGAAGAAGGTTGATATTGCTACTGCAGTGAGAGAAACAAATACAAATAAGAGGAGGTAGTTCACGTCAAAATTCTCGATCATTTTATCAATAAATACTGCGATACCACTTCTTGGATTTCCAATTAAATATATTGCCATGAGCGAAAATAACGCATCGGATACATTCACTCCACTAATTGCTACCAAAAACCCCTCTCGATTATTTCCCATATCCCCTCCACCACTTAATTCTTGTGCCAAAATACTTCCCTGAGCTGGTCCCATTCCTGGTAAAAATCCAAGAATACTACCGGCTATTCCTCCAGCAATTATTCCCCTAATAACTTTTTTATTTACTTTTAAACCTAATAAAATGTCTTGAACCGGCACCATGGAGTTCTTTGATAGACTATAAATTAAAGTACTAATCCCAAAAAGTCCTGTAAACATTGTTAGAAGAGAAACATTAGAGGATATGGGTGTGTTCAGCATTATCCATCCCATAATTCCTGAAAAAATAAATAAAAATATTGACCATGCCATTGAATATGTATCTCTATTAAGCCGTATTATCATGAAAACTACGGCTAATATTAGAATTATATAGATATAAGGTTTTAATATGCCATAAAGTGGAGGTAAACACATTACAAAGAGAGGTAGTAAAATTACTGTAACAATCAACGAACCAAATCCTCCAATAGTCACTAACCTTATTGCTTCTCTACCCCTTCCATGTAGCATAAAATAATGACCAGGTAAAATTGATAGAACAGTACCCTCTTCAGGCACACCCAAAAAAATAGAAGGTAAAAAATCTATCATTGAATGTGAAATTGACATTGAAAGTAAGAACACAGCAAGAAATGTCGGTGAAAATGATTCTAATAGAAAAGTTGATGAAGCAAAAATAAAGGCACCAACTGTGTTAACATGAATCCCTGGAATGATACCAGTTATTGCACCACATATAACACCAATCAAACATGCTAATAATATATCAAAAATTTAATCACCTAAAATAATATTTGTGATTCATAATTAATAATATTAATTATTAAAAAAGTATTATTACGATTATTTAAAAAATTTGGAAAAATTAGAATTTTAGTGATATAAATAAAAAAAAATAGTTATTAGAAGGTTTACATTAACCTTCTTACATCAACAACTTCAATACTAGCTACATCTTCGAGTTTAGATAGGTTTTCTTCTATCTTTTCGGTGCCACCTTCTGCATCATCCACAACAACCGTCACATTAAGGGCAACAAGCCCAAATGCTATTGGTTCTTCTTCAATGCTATGCAGTTCTGTATTTTCAGGTATTGAATTTTTTATTCCTGCCTTAACTTTAGCCAGATCAATTTCAGGACTTTCTGGCATTAACTTGATTGTTGCTACAACTTCTCCCATTATTTCGCCTCCTTACAATCATCAATCTTAAGATTGATTTAAGGTTGAATATAAATTAATACACCTAAATTTTAGGTGTATGTTTCACTTAAAAATTAAAAAAGATCTAAGTTATTATGGTCCTTTAAAGCCACATTCACATTTGTATAAATGTCCGAATGTTCTGCATTTCTGGCATCTGTAGAGCATTTTCTCGCATTCTGGGCATGGAAACTTAACATAGTTTTCCACTGGTGATATTTCCTGTTTACAGGATGTGCATTCTATTTTCTCCATTTAATTTCCTCCAATGAGTGTATATTTCGAGCTTCGTCCTTCGATAATCGATATTACCCTATCAGGGTATTTGCCGTTAACAACGTAGCAATTAGATTTATATCTGATTAAAAGCTCGGGTAAAAATTCATCAACCGATGTTTCACCAAAATTTAGTAGTTTTTTTGCACCTATAATTTTTATAAGTTTCGCACCATCTTGGCTTGGATCATGCGTGTATATTCCATCTACATCTGTTGCTATTAATAGTTTGGCCTTCAGAAGATCTGATAAATAAAGTGCAATTGAATCTGAGCTCACTCTCCAGCTATGTTCCAAAGGATCTTGATATTCCATTATGTCTGAAGGAATAAAAATAGGTATACTGCCCTGATCAATTACACTTTCGGCCTTTTCAATAGATTTTACGGTTTCAAACCCTTTAACCTTGTCTGCAAGGAGTGTTCCTATTATGTCCATGCATAATATTGCTGATTTATGGTTGGCTGTATTTGAAAATTGTAGATTTTTGTCATAATCTCTTATTTTATTTGCAAATATTCCCCCACCACAAATTATTAATATTTTTATAGGAATTTGATTGGAATTATTTAAATCTTTAATAGCTTCACATAATTTAATTGCCCTCTCAGGAAACAAACTTCCTCCCAATTTAATTACCCAATCCATATAAACACCACTATTTCAGGAGCTTGAGATCCTTTGTAATTTTATCTATCTTCTCATCTTCATCAGGACCTATTCCAAGACAGGTTATGGTTGATCTGGGCACTTCTGTGTGACCTGCATCATATACCAAGTAGATTGGCATGTTGGTGGCTTTTACAAGTTCGTATATTTCAAATAATTCTTCAAGATCCTTTACTTTTAATACAACCTTTTTTTCACCTTCAGATTCCCATTTTTTTAATATACGGTCATCTGTTTTTTTATACGCACCCAAACAACCATGACATGCTTGAGCAGCGATTTTACCCCGGCTCATGTTTAGATCTGCTCTCATTACTATGACTTGTTTCATTCTTTCACCATTATATTTGTTAAAAAGAGAAAAATATTGTATCAAATTTATCCTTCGAATTAAATTTAAGATCTTAAAAGCCTCTTACCAACTCTGTCCACATCAACTGAGTAAAGTTCCATTCCGGGAATTAAAACCCTTACAACAGGAATTTTAATCTCTTTTCTGGTAAGATCAACGTATAAAATATCTCTAAATCCACATTTGTTCAGGAGGAGTTTAGATGTTTCAATATCATCTCCAAAGGATTTTCCAGATATATTTTTTATACTATTTAGTTCCACCGAAGTTTCTGTTTCACCAAACCAGTGACTGTTTATTCGTTTCATCCTTTCATACCCTGCTTTTCTCATGAAAACTGCACGAATAGTGTCTTCCCGTGTACCATGAATTTGTGTAGCCCTACTCTGTGCAACCTCAGTAAGAGCTCTAATCGCTGCAACTTCGGGATCAAGATGAGTTCCAACACCCAATGTTAAAAGAGCAGGATCTTTAAGAACTGTGTCATCTGAAACTGCCGCAATAGTAGTTATCTTTACATCAGCCGTTAAATCAACAAGTTTCACATTTATTCCGGCATTCTTGAACATGGCCAAAATATCCTTGATTATTGGATTCTCTGTATTTTCACAGTTAATCTCTGGTTTCGACACACGTTTAGATTCGAAAATGCTCCATGCATCCCTTTCAACTACTTCCATTATTCCATGGAATACAGCTTCCTCTAACCTATTTCCCGATGCAAGGCCATTTGTATTGGATTGAAAAAGTTTAATATTATTTTTTGGAGTATAGGGATGATAAACGGCATTTGCAGGTATTAAAACATCGGAGTCATCTTTGAGATTTGTTGATGTAACCCATTCAAGATCAACTGTTTCAGGATCAAAGAGAACTTTGGGGAGAATCAAAGATCCAGGATGTAAATAACTATCTAATCTTTCATCTGAACCTTCAAAGACACCACAAACAAAATTTTGTCTACAATTATCATGTAATTCTGCAGAGTATCTTTCAAATGATTCCATCATAGCCGATGCTTTTGCTTGAGGTTTAGTAGCACCTTTACCTGCATATATGCTAACAGCACCATCTGCTGCTCCAGGTCTTATTGCAGAATAAACTGGAATTCCAACTCTGTCAAGATGAGTAATCTCTGCTACCCTAGTTACCCCGGCTACCCTCAACTTAGATTCAACATTTTTTATAGTCTCTTCCGGAGCTATCGCCCTATGAGTGCATCCAAAATATTTTACAGGTACTTCTTTTAACATTGAAATCACTTAGAAATATTAATAATCGGAATTAATCATTTAATAACCTTTTTACATTTGTAAATCCATTATTTTATAGTATATTTTAGATGTTAAATTCTTTTTGTAATCTAATAAAATTATTAAAAATAAATAGTATTAATAAATACCGAAATATGCTTTTACAGCTAAAATTATAGCCACAACAAATGTGATTCCCCATATAATTGGATTCCATCTTAAAACCTTAGCACCGTCAAATATACCCAATGGAATGAGGTTGAAAGCTGCTAATATACTGTTTATTATGAAACCGTATACAACAATGGTTCCAAATATGAATCCCATAATATCTGTGGGATTTTTGGTTACAAATGGTGTTAAAACCAGGAATAACAGTGCCAGTGCAATATTTACCAACGGGCCGGCGATGGATATTTTACCATTCTGTTCTCTTGAAATGTACTCCCCATGAATATATACAGCACCAGGCGCCACAAAAACGAATCCTAATATAAACGCCGTGAATAAGGCAAAAATCAATCCTTCTAACCACATTTTAAATTCTGCATAAAATCCATATCTAACTGCCACAAACTTGTGAGCAAGTTCGTGTAACACGAATCCCAATCCAACTGCAACGAGTAATGAAGGTATCAATAATATCAAATTCTCATTTATATTGCGACCATTAATGAGGTATGCGAATATGACTGCAATAACCAACATTGAGATGATTATGTCCCTAACCTCACGGGCTGTGAAACTGACCATAATTTATAGACCTAGCTTTACACATATAATGATTTCCATAATAAATAATATTAAGATTCAATATAGAATAATACACTATTAATTATTTCATATTTATCATCTCATGGAAAGTAGTTATAAATTATTATGCTAGATATATGGCCTTCGTTTCAGTAAAGATGCTAATAACTAATTTTAATTAACCAAAATCTTAATTTATTTCCCAAAAACAATGTTTTTTAGAAAGCCCAATTCCCATCTCTTACAACTAGATTATTCATAATTATAAACCATGTCATTATCATATCACATGGGAATTCTATAAAAATATTATCTCAGACCATATTAAATCATAAGATCGTGAGCATATAATAATTATCATCCAATTATTGAAATGAAATTCGAATTTAAATAAAACTTGAATACAACAATGGGATTAGAAGTGATAAAATGGCATGTGAATACTGTGGAAAAGGAGGATATGGTAAACTCATATTAGAAAAACCCAATTGGAAAATTTTTCTTGCCCCAAGTCAGAGGTATATGGGAACATGTGTAATTGCAATTAAAAGACATTGTAGTAATTTATCAGAACTTAAAGATGTTGAGTGGATTGAATTTTCCAAAATAGTCAAAGAAATGGAATCTGTTTTGTATAATATCTTCAAACCAACACTTTTCAATTGGAGCTGCTTCAAAAATGCAGCATTTAGGGTAGAAAATCCTCATCCAGAAGTTCACTGGCATTTGATTCCCAGATATGAGCTTGAAACTGAATTTAATGGTATTAAATTTGAAGATCCTGACTTTGGATATATTCCCCAACCGATAATAAGGGAAATTCCTGAGGAAGTTATGGAAAAAATGGTAAATGACATAAGAACCTATCTCAAATGATAAAATTTAATTTATATTAATTTTCTAAAAAAAATGAGGAGATCTAATGAATACCAAATTGAAACAAGTTATTGAATCAATGCACAAAGAGAATATAGATTCCATGATAGTATTAAAACCGGAGAATATAAGATATTTAACCGGATTCAGACCTTCAAGTTCTTCGATCTTGATATTAAAGGATAATCCTGTTCTTCTGGCATCCAAAATTGATCGGGAAGATGCATCTGGAAGATCATTGGTTAATCTAGAAGTTTACAAAGAATTTAAGGATGTAAAGAATTATTTGGAAGGTAAAATTGGAATTGAAAATTCTATGAACGTTGAAACGTATAAAAAACTTACTGGAGATTTTGAACTTGAAACAACAGATATTGTAGAAATTTCAAGAGCTGTTAAATCTAAATGGGAAGTTGAAAATATTGAAAAAGCCCTTCAAATAGCTGAAAAATCATTATTGGAATTGGAATTTTCAGGTACTGAAGTGGAGTTAGCTGCTCAGCTTGAATATAATATGAGAATTAATGATTCTGAAAGAGCATCTTTTGAAACTATTGTGGCATCCGGATCCAGATCAAGCCTTCCACATGGTTCCCCAACAAAAAATGAAGTTGAATATCCAATATTAATAGATTGGGGTGCGGTTTACAATAATTATTCCTCAGATACAACTAGAACAATTATCGAAACAGAAAAACAGGAGGAAATATTTAACATAGTATTGGAAGCACAGCAAACTGCAATTAAATCCATAAAACCCGGAGTAAAATCTTCAGAGATAGATAATATTGCCAGAGAGGTTATAACAGAATATGGGTATGGTGATGCTTTTATCCATTCAACAGGTCATGGTGTGGGACTTGAAATTCATGAAAAACCTTCTTTATCAAAAAATGATGAAGGTATACTTGAAAAGGACATGGTGGTCACTGTTGAACCGGGTATTTATTTGGAAGGAGAATTTGGTATTCGAATAGAAGATATGATTCTAATAAAAAATCGTGCCACAGTTTTAAACAAAACTAAAGCAAAGTTAAGCTTTTAATAAATTTTAGATGATTTATATTTAATAATTTTGAAATTTTTATAACTAAATAATCAGCAACCTATATATGGATATAGTTAAAAATAGTAAATCATTATAAAAGGTGGAAAAAATGGCAATTATACCCCCGGCATTATCACCAATTTCAAGAGGCCTTGACAACGTTATACCCGAGAGATATGTTGTTTTAATACAGGAAAATCTCATAAGATCAGGAATGTATGTTAAAGCATCAGATCTTTTGACGTTGATGCTACTCGGAGGTTTATTATTTGGTGTTCTTGGACTGATTCTTTTCATTGTGATCGGAATTAATCCAATCATTGGATTAGTTGTGGGTATTGTAACACCAACTGCCATAGTTTTCGGTTGGTTATTCTTTTCAATGGAACGTAGAGTTGATGCCATTGAACAAACTACACCTGATTTTTTAAGACAAATTGCCTCCTTATTAAGGGCTGGTGTTGGTATTGAAACAGCATTAGAGGACATATCAAAACAAGGCGCAGGACCGCTGACTGATGAGCTTAAAAGAGCAGTTATTGAAATAAAAATTGGTAGTACATTCGATGACGCCCTTCTTTCAATGGGGGAAAGATTAAAATCAAAAACCCTTGATCGAACATTTAGGATGATTCTTGAAGGTAAAAGAGTCGGAGGAAGCCTATCAGATGTTATTGAAACAGTTGCAGAGGATTTAAGGTCAGTACTGGCTTTGAAACGTGAACGAAAAGCAAATGTTATGATGTCGGTTATGTTCTTGATTATATCAGCTATAGTAGCAGCACCATTTGCACTTGGTATGATAATGATATATTCTAATTTCATTGAATCCCTTGGTAAACATAATCCATTACTTGATGCAGCAACCCTATCTGCAAGTGGATATATTATTATTCACTCTATAATAGCAGGTCTTTTAATTGGTATTGTACTTTATGGTAGTGCAAGGAAGGGTGTGAAATTTGCACTTGTCCTTGTTCCTGTCGCTTATGGTATTTTCTACGTAATAAAAACCTTTGGAATGTTGATCATAGGATTTTAATAAGAGTATTGGTGGGTGGAAATATGGATATTATAAATGAGGAAGCAGCACAAAGTTCAGCAGAACTAGTCTTGTTATTTGGGGGTATTATAGTAATTGCAATTGTGGCTGCTCTTTTCTATAAGAATTACTTGTCTGGTCTTGGAAATGGAATAACTAATACAGATCTCCAGAACGTAAACAACAAAATTAACGACCTCAGTAATAAATTCAGCTGATTTAAAATTATATAATTAAATTCACATTTTCAAATCAGTAAATTATTTTTTTTAACTTTTATTTAACCAAAAACCCAAACCATTTGTTTAAACACAAAATCATCATTTTAGGAGGGTCCATTATATGAAAATGGTAATTAATGGAAAATTAATCGATAAAGACGATAAAATTGATGTAATAAACCCTGCAAACAACCAAATGGTTGATACTGTCCCCTCAGGAAGTAGTGAAGATATCAAAAATGCATTAAAGGCTGCTAATGATGCAAAAAAAGATATTAAAGAAATGTCTTCACGTAAAGTATCCAGGATCCTGTACAATATCTACGAAGATGTGTTAAAAAATTCAAATAGTCTTGCTGAACTTATAACACTTGAAACTGGTAAACCAATAAAAGATTCAAAAGATGAAATTAAAAGATCTGTAGAAACTATTTTACTATCTGCAGAAGAATCTAAAAGAATATATGGCGAAACCGTGCCAATGGATGCTTGTATTGGCGGCAGAACAACTCTAGGATTTACAATAAAAGTACCACTAGGAGTCGTATCCGCAATAACACCATTTAACTACCCTGTAAACCTTGCAATTCACAAAATAGCCCCGGCAATCGCAGCAAAGAATACTGTTATTTTAAAACCTTCGATAAAAGCCCCATTAGCTGCTTTGAAGCTCGCCCAAATTATGGCTAGTCACCTTCCAGATGGTGTTTTAAATGCTGTAACAGGATACAGTAGAATTATTGGAAATGAAATGGTGTTGAGCCCACTGGTTGACAAAATATCATTTACAGGAAGTGTTGAAACAGGCATTTCAATTTCAAATAAGGCAGGAATGAAGAAGATTAATCTCGAATTAGGTGGAAACGACCCATTAATTATTTTGGAAGATGCAAATATTAATAAAGCAGTCACAGCAGCTGTGAGCGGATCATTTCTAAATGCAGGACAGGTATGTATAGCTGTTAAACGTATAATACTACATGAAAATGTAGCAGATGAATTCATAAATAAATTAGTTTCTGAAACCAGCAAATTGAATATGGGAAATCCAATTGAAATAAAAACAGATATAGGACCCTTAATTGATGAAGATGCAGCCATAAAAGTCAGCACATTAGTTGATGATGCATTAAATAACGGTGCTGAGCTTTTATTGGGTGGAAAACGAAATGGTTTATTTTACTCACCTACAATTCTAGATCATGTTACCTCCAATATGAAAATTGTTAGAAATGAAACATTTGGACCTATAGCCCCATTAATAAGGGTTCAAAGTGTTGATGAAGCATTTGAAGTTGCAAATGATTCCAAATATGGACTCCAAGCAGGAGTATTTACTGGAAGTATTGAAAATGCACTCAAAGCAGCAAGAACAATTGAAGCAGGAAGTGTTATAATTAATAGACAACCAACGTTTAGAACTGACAATATGCCTTTTGGAGGATTTAAAATGAGCGGAATGGGTAAAGAAGGAGTTAAATATGCTGTTGAAGACATGACTAAAACAAAATTAGTAATTTTTGGATGAAATTTCTTTTTATTTTCATAATTTTTTTGATTGATGAGGATATACAACTTTTATACCATCTTCTTCAAGTACTTTGAAAAGCTCTTTGTTCTCTGTATGGATAGGATAGAGGATTTCCGGATGTACATCCCTTATCATCTCAAGTAACTCTGGCCCTGATGCATGGCCAGAAACATGCATTTTGTACACCGGACACAAATTAAAATGTTTTAACCAGTTGTTTACACGTTTTTCATCAAATTCCATTTCATCATCAAAGGGTTCTGTAACCGATTTAATATAGATGGCTTTTTCCGGTTTTACATCTATTAATTCCTTTAGTTCGAAGAAATCACATCTAAATAAATATTTTTCAGGATCTTTACGAAGATCCATGTAGTTTACAGTATTGTCCCCTTCAATAAACTCTCTTTCCCAATTCTTGAAATCAGAAGATCTCTGGGATTCATCTATCTCTGATCCACATAACCATTTACCATCCCAACAAACAAAAGAATCGTCACCAATTAACCCCCAACCTCTTTTAGGTACATATACACCTACATCTTTTAGCTCAGGATATCCCCTGCCACTGAAAAGTTTAAGCATGTATGCCTGTTTCAAATTGACAACAAGAATTCTATCTGTTTCTCTGGCCACTTTATAAAATGTTAAAAGCCTATCAAGATCTCTGACTGGAAAATTGACAATAACTAGACCATTAAAACCTGATATGAGAGTTTTAGCTTTAATTTCTATGTCTTCCTCTGTTTCTGTACTTGGGTTATCAATTCTTGTACCTTCAGATATCATTACATGGGGATTGGCTTTTTTTGATTCTTTAACAAATTTTTTTGTAATTTCCGGTTTTCTACCATGAAATCTAAGATCTCCAGTGTAAACCAATGTTTCTTTGTTATCTTCAATTATGAAACCAGTAGCTCCAGGAAGTGAATGATCAACAGGAGCGCTTTTAATTGTGAAATCACCTATTTCAAAGTTTTTATATGGTTTTACAATATTCAATTCCCTTTCAATCCTAGCATCCTTTCCAGTAAGTCTTTTAAAACCTTCTACCCGTTTTTTTGGTGTGAAATGAAAGGTTTGCTTATATTCAAGTGTTTCACCAAATGAAATAACACTAGTATCTTCTAAAACCTTAAGAATTAACTGGGACTCCTCTGTCATGTAAAGAGGTATATCATGACGCAAATGATGTATATAAGCCGAATGATCCATATGTGCATGACTTAATAAAAGCCCTTGTACTGAAGGCTTTTTCAAAGAGTTTAATCCACAATGGCGAAGATAATCATCCCTGTAGACTCCCTTTATCTTAGGTAAAAGTCCCATCTCAATAAAATCCATGATCCCATTGCCCTTACGGGGTTGAAGAAATTCTGAAAAGTAATCATTGGCTTTATTAAAGCTCATTCCAAAGTCTAAGAATATTGATGTAAAATTAGAGCCTAATAATATTTTATTTCCACCTATTTCGTCCACTCCACCATAAAAATCAATTTTAACCATGTTTCTATTTGTGGACAATCTTACATTAATTATTTTCTATTTGATAATTTTAAAAAAAAGAATCTATTTAAAAAAGGCAGAATATCTATTTTAAAAAAGTCTCAACTAAGTTTCGGGTTTCATTAAGCGAGTCTAGAGGAATTCCACGAGGCATTTCACCTAAATCTCCTTCAACTTCTTTAAGAACACCATTACCCGAGCCAAGAAACATTCCTTCACTTGCAACTCCCATAAAAACCGATGGAGGTAAAATTGCAACTCCCACCCTGTTTCCCTCTTTAACTGTCAAATCATTGGTAACAACAGTTAATGCTGTGTCTCCAAAATTAACGTTGCATACCAATAATTTATCCAACTTTTGAATACTTACTATTTCTCCTGTTTTGATGTCTATACCAATAACAGGATCATTTATGGGTCCAAGAGATAAACGCTTGTTTACAGTTGAAATGGTGTTCAAAGCAAATTTCATTTTAGCTATGGATTCTTGAAGTTTTACCTTCTCATCCTTAGTTACAAGCTTTAAAAACTGAAGGTGCCAGTGATCCCCGCCGAGAGCCTCTTTTATCTCTTTTACTTGTTGTTTCATACTCTCTATTTGTTTAGAATTTGCAAGATCTTCTGGTTCCATATATGAGAAGTACATAACTTGTATCTCGGGCAACATGGCCCTAGCAGTTGTTAAACATTTCTTTTTATTCCATATACCTTTTAAATTCGCACCTTCAGCTGTTTTTATGAATAATTCAACTGATTTTTCTAAAACACGTAATCTATAATCCTTACTTGTATCCCACATTTTTTCACCTGGTAAATATTATAATATATGAATAAAATTCTCTAAAGCTTTAGGAATTTATCCAGATAATTTTGATTTATTTTGATTTTAACCTTATTTTATTTTTATGGCATTCTCTTGATACGCAAACTAAATAAACTATAATGTTCTCTGAAATATTTAAGTAACTTGAAATGGGCGATAGAAATAGGTATAAATGATATATTCAAAAATTTTCGGTGTCAATAATGAAAGAATTCCAAGCTGATAATTACGATGATTTTATTATCATTTCATGTTCAGACAAGTGTAATTATTGTCTTTTTAAATGTGAAGTTGTTGTAGCAGATATGAAGCAAATAAACATTTCATGCAGACATCCCAAAGGTCCTGGA
The DNA here is from genome assembly GCF_019931065.1 of Methanobacterium spitsbergense. Taxonomy (NCBI): domain Archaea; kingdom Methanobacteriati; phylum Methanobacteriota; class Methanobacteria; order Methanobacteriales; family Methanobacteriaceae; genus Methanobacterium; species Methanobacterium spitsbergense. The sequence continues at coordinate 66,890 of NZ_JAIOUQ010000003.1, forward strand.
AATCCTATACATTGTATATATTTTAAAAATCGAAGTGAAAATTAAAATTAATTAATAAAATTAATTTGTAAACCAATTTTTTATATGAAATTCACGATTTATTAAATCTCAAATGGAATTCTGTTTTTTATTTGTTAAGTTCTGAAAATGGAGTTATTGACTTATTCGTCGTAAGGTTTAAGTATATAGAGGGATTTAAATTTATATTAGTTAATGAATTTGATTGAGACTTTGAAAAGATAAAATGGCAATCTTCTTTAGTATGTACTTGCCATAATAAAGAATAGGTGGTAGTAATGGTAGATTTATCAAGCCTGTACAATTTAGATGTATACACAACACGCGGAAAATACGTTGGAAGAATTCAGGACGTTGTATTGAACATTAAGAAAGGCAGGGTATCCATCTTAAAAACAACAGCAATGAAACCTGATAAAAAAAGTGTCGGAATAAAAGACGTAATAAAAACCAGCATAAGAATTGTTCCAGAAGGGGATGAAATTCGACCTCTCAAAGAGGAAGGAAGTATAGAAATACCATATGAACGAGTTCAAGCTGTTGGGGATATCTTATTAATAAGTCCAGAAATAGTGGAAACCCCTGTAAGTAATCCACAACTATAGGAAGACTGATATGAAGGTTGGTATCCTCGGATGTGGCGCCATAGCTAACATTATAACTAATTTTGCAGTTGAAGGCAAGCTCGGTGTTGATCTGAAATATTTTTATGATAGAGATATGGAACGGGCTGAAAACCTAGCATCACAGGTTGACGGAACTGTTGTACTTGACATAAATAATATGCTGGACAAAGTTGATCTTGTGATTGAAGCTGCTTCACCCCAAGCAGTTTCAGAAACAGTACCACAAGTGCTTGAACATGGTGTTGATATTATTATCATGAGCATTGGCGCTTTGATGGATCCGAAACTTAGGGAAAAACTTAAAACATTGGCTGCACAGAACAATGCAAAAATATATGCACCATCCGGGGCAATAGTAGGACTTGATGGTATTAAAGCTGCTTCAATCGGGAAAATACAAAGTGCAACACTGGTAACCAGAAAACCTCCTAGATCTTTAGGGGTTTCAGCAGATGAAGAAACTATTCTATACGAGGGAAAAGCTGGAGATGCTGTTTTAAAGTTTCCTATGAATATAAATGTTGCTGCAGCACTCAGTCTTGCATGTGGAAGAGAAATTGATGTTAAAATTATAGCAGATCCCTCAGTTGACAGGAATATGCATGAAGTGCATGTTGTAGGAGATTTTGGAGATATAACAACCATAACTCAAAACGTTAGATGTGCAATAAATCCTAAAACAAGTGTTATGGCTGCCTATTCTGCTATAAAGCTGTTAAAAAGTTTAAATGAAACATTAAGAATAGGAACATGATTATATATTAATATTTTAAAATAATGTTTAAATAACATTTATTATATTCTATTTTATTCTTTTCAGAATTTATTTATCATACTGATGCCATAATTTCACTGTGAATTATAAAAATTATATGAATTAAACTGGTTACAAAATGAAGGAATGTGAGATATTTTCAAATTTAAGAGTTCCCTGTGGTTCAAAAATTGTTATAAGGGCCGATGGGAGAAATTTTTCAAAACTATCTAATGATCTGAAACTTGAAAGGCCCTACGATCCTCATTTTGCAAATTTAATGGTTAATGTATGCAATGATTTTTTCATGGAATTCAGTCCTCAGTTTATATTTACCTTTTCAGATGAAATCAATATTCTGCTGTCTGAGGTTCCATTCAACGGTCGTGTTGAAAAACTCGACTCTGTGTTTGCCAGTTTTATGTCCGGATCTTTCACTAAAAATTTAATTAAATATTTCAAGGATTATCCTACTTCTGAGCAAAACATTAAACCAATATCATTTGATTCCAGAGTATTACCCCTTTCTGGCCAGGGAATCGTTGAATATTTCAAAAATAGGCAAAACGAAGCATGGCGAAACTGCTTGAATGGTTACAGTTACTGGAAACTCAGAAAAGAATTCAGTAAATCGCATACAGTTGAAATTTTGAATAAAAAAAATAGCAGTGACCTTCATGAAATTCTCTTTGAAAGAGGAGTAAATATGTCTGAAATACCCCTATGGCAGAGAAGGGGTATTGGAATATATAAAAAAGAAGTTTCAATCAATGGATACAATCCAATAAAAAATGAAAAAGTTGTATCAAAACGTCTAAAGATCTATACAGATTGGGAATTACCAATGCTTAATAAAGAATTTTTCAATCAAATTCAATGAGTTTATTATAATTCTATAATCCATGATTATATTTTCAAAATTGGAAGGGATCATAAAATGTTCGGATTAGAAAAGAAGAAATTTTCAGTAGTACACATTGACCATGAATTGATAGAAGAAATAATTGATATTGCAAAGGAATCTTATCCCAATGAATTCAGTGCAATGCTTCAGGGAAAAATTAAAGATAATATTCTAAAAATAGATGGCCTTATTTTCCTTCCAGGAGCTGCATCAGAATCTGGTGCTGTGATGGAAATATTTATGATGCCCATGTTATCGGATGCTGTAGGTTCTGTTCACAGCCACCCTGGTTACAGTGCTCAACCTTCTGAAGCAGATCTACAATTCTTCTCAAAAAGGGGTTATTTCCATATAATTATTGCTCAACCCTACAATGATGAAAGTATACGTACATATGATAGTTATGGAGATCTTGTTAACTATACAATTGTATAAATAAATCTTCTTTTTTTGGCCAAAAATAAAAATTAAAAGAATATTTTATCTTAAAGATTAACAGCCACAGCATCATGGACATCTTCAAGCTTTTTAATTTCTAATATCACAAATTCTGGAACTATTTGGTCTACTTTAAGAACCATTACCGCTTCACCGCCAAGTTCCTTTCTACCAACTTGCATTTTAGCTATGTTTATATTATGTTCACCTATTTTTGTACCGATTGAGCCTATTATTCCAGGTTTATCCTTGTACTTTGAAATCAACATGGTACCTTCAGGTTCAACATCAACCTTATAACCATTTATCATGACTATTCTTGGCTGTTGATGAGTAAATATTCCTTCCACACTTACATCGTTGTAATCCGATTTCATTTCAACCTTTATTAAGCTTTTGTAACCTTTAGCATCGTATCTTTTTCCTTCAGTTACAATTATACCTCTATTTTCAGCAACTGTGGTTGCATTCACAAGGTTAACTGGCTCGTTTAGAATTGGATTTAAAACTTCTTGAAGTATCATTCTAGTTAAAATATCATGTTTTGGGAATTCAGAAAGCTCTCCACAGTAAGTTACATCTATTTCGTTGATATTACCCTTGGCTGTTTGTATCATGAACTTTCCAATCTTTTCTATGAGCGCAAAGTATGGTTTTATTAAATTAAAGGTTTCAGGGTCAAGTACAGGCATGTTGATTACATTTTTGGGAGATATCCCTTTGAAAACTTTTTTTATCTCATTAGCTACAATTATGGCAGCATCTCTCTGAGCTTCAGATGTTGACGCTGCAATATGTGGAGTTAATACTACATTATCAAGTTCCAATAATTTACTGTTTTTTGGAGGTTCATTTTCAAATACATCAAGCCCTGCTCCCCTTATTTCATCAGTTGAAAGAGCATCGTATAGATCATCTTCGTTAATAATTCCTCCTCTTGCACAGTTAACTATAAATGCATTTTCCTTCATCATCTCAAATTGTGGTTTTGATATGAGGTATTTGGTTTCTGGTGTAAGTGGCACGTGTATTGTCATTACATCAGATTCTTTTATAAGGGTTTCAAGGTCTACTACTGTTACTCCCAATTCTGAAGCTGTTTTTTTTGTAATATATGGGTCGTAAACAATTGTATCCATTCCAAATGCCTTTGAACGTGTCACTACTTGGCTTCCAATTCTTCCCATTCCAATTACACCAAGAGTTTTTCCATTAAGCTCAATACCCATGAATCTGCCTTTCTCCCATTTCCCACTTTTAACTGAACTATCTGCAATAGCTATTTTACGTGAGAGTGCGAGTATTAAACCCATAGTATGTTCAGCAACAGTTATTGAAGTTGATTCCGGTGCATTTATAACCATTATACCCCGTTCAGTAGCTGCCTGGACATCTACATTGTCAACACCAACTCCTGCACGTGCAATTATTTTTAGCTTATCAGATGCTTCAATTACCTCACGGGTCACCTTAGTTCTGCTTCTTACTATTATGGCATCAAAATCCTTAATAACTTTTAATAGCTCTTCGTTTGATATTGTAAAGTTAGGAACTACTTCTGCAATATCTTTAAGTTCATCTATTCCTTTTTCGTTTATTTGATCAGCGATAAGTACTTTTTTATCCATCTTTTCACCTGCTCCCGTTCTCCTATATTATTATATGAAGTGGAATGAGTTTAAATTTATAGGAAAACTTCCATTTATAAAATTCTATTGTGAATAATGATTTTGAATTCAATTTAAATTTAATTTTTGAATATTATTATAGATATTTGAATCTATGATTCAGTCTTAATAAAATTTAAGAAAATTAATTAAATTCATAAAATTATTATCATTGGAAAAATATATCAACTCTTAAGAAAAATGGATGTATAATGATAGCACCGATTAAATAAAAATTTTGGAGGTATTTGTTTGGTTTCTATAGATGAATTTATAATTGTGAGCTCTAATTACGTACCAGGATATGAAATTTTAGAAACAAAAGGATTTGTATATGGATTAACTGTACGAAGTAGAGGTGTTGGAGGACAGATAGGAGCAGGAATACGTTCCGTGTTTGGAGGAGAAATAAAAGAATATGTCCAGATGATGCAACAGTCAAGAAATGAAGCCCTTGAAAGATGTATTCAACATGCCCAGGATATGGGGGCAAATGCAATAATAAGTGCACGATTCGATTCTGATGCCATAAGTGATATAATGCAGGAAATTTTAGCATATGGTACTGCTGTCGTTGCTCAGCCAGTGGAGTAAATGAATGTTTGAAGGTAAAATAAAAATATCTCAATCGGAAATTCCAAGAACACTTCTTGGAACTTCTCCTTTTATTGCAGCGGCTCAATTTGGGCACAGAGCAAGACTTTATCAGCTTGATCTATATAATAATCCTGAAAATATACTTAAAATAATCAAAAAATCGTATGAATTGGGTATAACTGGTATTCAAGTACTCCCTTACCCTCCTGTAGTGGAAGCACTTATTTGGGCTCAAGAAGCAGGGTATGATATGAATGTGATGGGTACAGTAAGACCAGGTAAGGAAAATGAAGACATAAAATTATTCTCTGATCTGAAGGCTAGTTCAATGCTTCTTCATGCAAATATTACAGATGACAAAGACTGGAATTTTATTGAAGAAAAACTACAATTAATTAAAGATGAAAAAATTGTGTCGGGTCTTGTTACCCATATGCCATTTCAAATCACAGACAGTCTACTTAAATCACCGGTGCTTGATCTATTTGAACTCTATATGGTTCCAGTTAACAAGTTAGGATATCTAATGGACTGTGATACTTATGGAATAGAAGAAAGAACCAATTTTAATAATATGATCAAAAGCATTAATAAAATTGTAATTGCAAAAAAAATTCTTGCGGCAGGAATACTTAAACCTGAAGAAGCCTTTGATTACTTAAAAACAGCTGATTTTGTGGATATTGTTACTATTGGAATTGCTTCTGAAAAAGAAGCGCAAGAAACATTCACTCTCTTGGCTTCTAAATAAAATTTTTTCAAGTTTGTATGAATCATTTCCCAATTTGATACACGATAAAATACAAATCCCCCCTCCCATTAAATAATATAAAACCAAAAATGAGTTTAATATTTACAAATTAAAGGAATAAACTAATTTCTCAATTTTTTTGTAAATCATTATTTCAAATTAATTACAAAATATTAAAAAATTATTGTTGATTAATAATAAATTTATTTATAAAAAATATAATGTTTATATATAAATTGATTGGAAACTATTCAACACAACAAAATGAGGAGGATAATAAGTGAAAATAGGAATTATAATCCATTCTCAAACTGAACATACCTATTCTGTTGCTCAGAAGCTCCAAGATAAACTATTGGACAATGGACATGAAACTAATTTAGAACGTGTTATAACTATTGGAGATACTCCACCGGGAAGTAAAGACATCCAATTCAAAAATCTTCCTGATGTGAATGCATATGATGCATTGATTTTTGGAGCACCTGTTCAAGCATTTTCACTTTCTAAGGCAATGAATGGTTATATGCAACAGATTACATCACTTCAATCTAAAAAAGTTGCATGTTTCGTAACAAAGGGGGCCCCATTTAAATGGACAGGTGGTACACGTGCAATTGGACAAATGAAAAAAATCTGTCAAACTAAGGGTGGTATTGTTATTGGAACAGGGATTGTGATCTGGAGAAAAGACCGTGAAAAACAGATTAATGATTTGATTAATAAATTTGGAATGCTGTTTGAATTATAAATTTATGATCTTCCATGAGCTCGGAAATTTATTACTTTTCAGGAACAGGTAATTCCTTACACATTGCAAAGGAATTACAGGAAAGAATTCCTGAAACAATATACAAGCCCATTGTAAATCTTCTTAATCAGGATGATCTTAAAACTACTGGAGAAATAGTTGGTTTCATATTTCCAATTCATCTTGCTATGGCCCCATATCCAATAAAAATATTCTTAAGAAGCTTGACTTGAAATCAACAAAATATATTATGTGTAGCAACCCGAAGTGGGAGTCAACACAAGGATTTATTGACCTCGAAAAAATCTTAAATAAAAAAGCTAAAGATTTGGATTCTTTTTTTAATTTAAATATGGCTAGTAATAACCCTAAATTTGAGAACTGGCATCAAGCAACAGAAAATGAAATTGCTAATTTTGAATCTGAAGTCCCAAAAAAACGGGATCATATACAAAAGATTGTTATTAATAAAGAAAAAAATAGAGAAAATGACACAAATTTTACAGCCCATATGCCTGTGTTTTCACTTTTATCTCTTTTTCTTCCAATACTTAATGGATTATACAACTTGATTTTTATAATGATTCAATGTATTAGTTGTGGCACTTGTGAAAAGGTTTGTTATCAGGTAAAATCAAAATCACAACAAAAAACCTATATGGAATAATGATATCTCCTATTTTTTCTGTCATGCCTGCCTTAACTACTGTCCAGAACAATCAATTCAAATAAAATCCACTATGTTTTTAAAATCCTTTACAGATAAAAATGGAAGATGTTTCAATCCAAATACTACTGTAGAAGATATTGCCTCACAAAAATTGATATAATTTGTTTTGAGAAGAAAGCATATAATTTGAATGAAAACCCAGTTATTATTCCAGATACTGATCATCCTAAATCAAATCCAAAGGTTATTTAAAATTATGGCATGAAGAAAATTAAACATTCTGATGCTACGGTAGAATAAATATTTCAATAATCGATAAACTTTAAAAAAACTGCAGAAAAAGTATCTGTTCTCATATGCCATAATATTCATTCTAGTCTAATAGAAGAATAAAATTTAGTTAGATAGAATTTTTTAATTTTCATATTAATAATCAAATGATAAGTATGGAATAATGTGTATGAATTAGCTCAAAAAAATCAAATGACTATAATAATGGATATTAATATTTAATTTTTCAAAATCAGTTATAGATATTTAAAACCGAATTTGGGAGAATAAATTTTTGATAGTATGAATTTGTTATGTAATAAGATTTTGTATATTAATACTTGAAAATTATTTTGGTTTATGGATTAAATTAATTATATTTAATTACAATCCCTACGTTCCCTTACAACATTTAAAAACTCTTTTGAATTTTCCATTTCTTTTATTTCCCAGTTATGTACAACTGGTATTCCTTCAATGCATTTTAAAGGTTTTTTACCTTTTAATAAAAACACCGCATCTGACCCTGTGATTTCAGAAAGATCCTTCACATTTAAAGCCATTTTTTTGAGTGCTTGTTGGTTTCTATTTTTCTCCATATTTGTTATAACTGTACTATCTTCTTTTGAAGTCTTTTTCTCAGATTTCTGTTTGGCAAGAGCATCGAATGGTGTTCTAGTTGTGGATATGATTCCAAAGCCAAGATTTGCTAAATTGGGTTGAATTTCAATATTTAACGGAGCATTGGTTTTAGAATGATCTGAAATTTGAGTTTTATCTTTATCAAAGTCTGGAGCCCTTAATAAATTAACTGAAAGTGTTATCTTCATGTTTAGAATACTTTCAAGCATCATAGCTGTTTCGGGAAATGCCCTCACCATTCCTCTCTCATATTTATAAATTGTTTCCCTCGAAACATGCGCTTTATCTGCTAAATCCTTTCTTGAAATATTTTGAGATTCCCTAACAGATTTTATGACCTCACCGTCCATTTGAACATAGTAACCGCCACGATCTGCAAATACTTCAGGATAAACTTCATCAACAATCATATTTCTAAGTGTATCTTTAGCAATAACAGGAATACCATGCCGTTCATAAACAACATCTTCCTCTAAATATTCATTTTTAGATTTAATTCCAACTATAAGAGGTGATGCAAAAAATGAGCCTGCAACTTTCTTTATTTCTTCTGCCTGGTTACCAGTGAAGCCATCAATATTTATGAGTATCTTAAGAAGTAAAAGTTCCAATTCCTTCCTAGCAACCATATCAAAACAACTTCTATCATATATATTAGAAGTTTCAAAACCATGATTGGAAAGAAGATCATTTATCTCAATGAGGATATGATCCCTTTGAGCTGGAATGTTAGCTTTCTGCAAATTAATCACCGGTGAAAATTATGAACAATATATTATTATACGTTGGAATTGATGATACAGATTCCAGTTCAGGAATGTGCACCACCTATATAACTTGTGTTATAATCTCCAAACTTAAAGATTGTGGTTTTAACATTACTGGGCATCCACGACTTATACGTTTAAACCCATTTGCAAGATTTAAAACACGAGGAAATGGTGCTACATCCTTCAAATTAGAATTAAAATCATTGAAAGAAGCAGAAGAAGTAAAAAAAATAGTTTTAGAGAATGTTCAGGAATTATCAGTACTTGAAGATGAACGAACAAATCCGGGAGTAGTGTTCTATAATAATAAAATAACTCCCGAACTTCAGGAATTTTCATTAAAAGCCATTAGAAATATAGTTTCTATAGAAGATGCAGAAAATCTTTTAAATAAAGTAGGAGCTGATTTTTATAAATTCAAAAATGGAAGGGGTATAATAGGTGCTTTAGCTGCGATAGGCTGCCCTCTTGATGATAAAACCTATGAATTACTGGCATATAGAATTTCTGAAAACTATGGTAAACCCCGACAAATAAACCATGAGTCTGTTAGAGAAATGGATAAAGATACCTATCCTAAAACGTTTGACAATTTAGATGAAGGATACATTGCAATTGAACCTCACACACCGTGTCCTGTGCTTTATGGTATACGAAGTGAAAATCCTGAAATTTTAATGAAAGCAAAATCTATTGTAAAAGTTATAGAACCCGTGGAAAGGTATTGTGTATACTTAACCAATCAACACACTGATATGCACCTACAAAAGGTCGCAAACATAGCAAATATGGAAAAATTCCAGTGTTACATAGTTGAAGGGGTTGTAAAGGATAAACCACATGTAATTGAAGGCGGACATTTGATCTTCACCCTTAAAGATGAATCTGGAGAAATAGAATGTGCAGCTTATGAACCCACTAAAAAGTTCAGGGATTTTGTGAGGGAACTTGAACCTGAAGATATTTTACGGATTTATGGAGGGGTAGGAGAAGGAATAAATAAAAAAGGGACATTAAATATTGAAAAATTTGAATTATTAGAACTAGCAATACCTTTACAGTTATTAAACCCCATTTGTGATTGTGGTAAAAGAATGAAATCTGCTGGCGCGGGGAAGGGTTATAAATGTCCAAGATGCGGTACAAAAATAAGGGATGGAAAAAAAGAAATGATTGAAATATCCCGGAATATTGAAAAGGGATTCTATGAAACACCACCCTCCGCTAGAAGACATTTAAGCAAACCAATTATAAGGGAAAAATGAAAAGATAAATTTTTTTATAATTCTTTTTACAATTTATGCCAAAAAATTTATTGTATGTATATATATTCTACCTACAATGATATCTGAGAAATTAGCTAGGATTATTGTAAATACAAATTATAACAAACTTCCTGAGAATGTGATAAACAAGTCAAAACTATGTTTCATAGATTTTTTAGCTGTTTCACTCAGAGGATCAAGAACTAAAAGTGGAAAAGCAGTTAAAAATTTGTTTGCCAATGGCGAATCATCTACTGTTTTAGGTTTTGAAAAAGCAAATTGCACAGATGCACCCTTTATTAACGGAGTTTTTGCCCATAGCCTTGATCTTGATGATGGACATCGTTTTGCACAACTACATCCCGGATGTTCTGTAATTCCCGCTTCATTAGCATTATCAGAAGCGTATGATAAGACAGGCAAAGAATTTATTAGTTCAATTGTTGCAGGTTATCAGATTTCAATCATTCTGGGTATGATCATCAATCCCAAACACAGAAATAACGGTTTTCATAGTACAGGTACTTGTGGAACCTTTGGTGCAGCAGCAGCCGCGTCTAAAATCATGTGTTTAAAACCCAAAGATATTATTAACGCATTAGGGCTTGCAGGGACCCAAGCTGCAGGATTACTAGAATCTGATCATTCCGGTAGTATGGGGAAACATTTACATGCAGGTAAAGCAGCACAAGCTGGTGTGATCTCTGCAATGCTCGCAGAAAATGAATTTACTGGTGCTAATTTAATAATTGAAGGTAATGAAGGATTTTTGAAAGCAATGGTTTCTGAAAATCATTATGAAAATTATAAAATCAAAGCAGATAACCTCTTTGATAATAAAAAATATTATATAAATGATGTTTACTTCAAAAGATATCCTGTATGTAGACATCTTCATTCATCAATCGATGCCATAATTGACATTCATAAGCAGATGATTTTAGAAGGAACAAATACCGAAGATATACAATCAATTAGAATTAAAACATATGAAATTGCTTCTGAACATGATGATTACAACCCACAGACCATTGAATCAATTAGACAAAGTTTACCAGTTACATCTGCGATTTATATTTTAAATGGTGAATTAAACTTAGAGAACATTGAACTTGATCATGAAATAATTTCAATGGCATCTAAAGTAAGCATAGATAAAGATAACGATATGAATAAACTCTACCCTTGGAAAAGGCCATCTGAGGTTACTGTCATTACAAAAGAGAAATCTTATTTTTGTAGGGTAGATTTACCACAGGGAGAACCAGAAAATCCTTTTAATCAACATGAAATAATGCATAAATTCCATAATCTAAATCCAAAGGTTGATCTAGATGTTTTAAACTTGATCAACAAACTTGAATCCTATAAAATGAATGAACTAATGGAAATATTGAACAATGCATTTAAATCTTGATAAAAAAAATTAAGAATTTAAATATATTAAAAAATTTATTTAACTTAATTATTGATAAAATCTTAAATTTAAAGGTGATTTAATGCGCACAGAAGATTTTTTAAGGGAAATTGGCATTGAAAGAATAGATCAAAATTTAAAAGCATCAAAAAAACGTTTTCCAGACGGTGCACAGTATCGTTTCGAAGTTCCTGGTATTCAAAATCCTGGTTCTATGGCTGCATTAGTTAATGCAACAGATCAGTACGGTGTTACTGTTCACAGGGTAACTCAGACAAAGGGCATTATGCTTTTAACAGATGAAGAAATTGAAGAAATGGTCAAAATTGCAATAGATGCCCGTATGGAGTTATTTTTAAGCGTTGGTCCCAGGGCAACATATGATACTAGTGCGTCTGCCAACACCCCCGAAGGAGCTAGGATAGGTTATAGATTGAGAGGATATGAAAATCTTTTATATGCAATAGAAGATGTTAAACGCGCCACAACCTTGGGGGTGAGGGGAATTGTGATCTATGACGAAGGATTGCTTTGGGTATTAAATAAAATGAGAAAAAAAGGAGAGTTGCCAAAAAATACACATTTTAAAGTTTCAGCTCATTGTGGGCATGGCAATCCTGCATCTGCAAAGTTTCTGGAAGAAACAGGCGCAGATTCTTTCAATCCGGTTAGAGATCTTCAAATTCCAATGATGGCCTCGATTAGAAAGTCAATAAATATTTCACTGGATCTTCACATGGAAAATCCTAAATCTTCCGGAGGTTTTATACGGCATTATGAAGCACCAGAAATAATAAGGAATGCATCACCCGTTTACCTTAAAACAGGAGGATCTGTTGCTGCACATCATGGATGGGAAACAACTCAAAGCCAATCCACCGAACGGGTGAGACAGGTTTTTCTAGTTCAAAGCATGATTGACCGTTATTATTCTGAAGCAAAGATTTCTAAACCTGGAACAGATGATATGGCCATACCAGAAATATAGATCAATCTGAAGTAATATCATGATATTTTATGAATTTACATTAAGAAATTTAATAGATAAATACGTATTGGAGTTTAGATAATGGTTTTAGTTGATTTGATTAAAAAAGCAGTTATAGAAGCCAGCACAACTTTCAGGAAGGACCAATTAGATTCTTATAGACATGCAATTGAAATTGAAACTAATGCTAATGCTAAATGGGTTCTTGAACTTCTTTTGGAAAATGCAAAAATTGCTAAAACAAATAAAGTTCCATTATGTGATGATACTGGAATACCACACATCCTTATCGAAGTTGGGAATGAAAGTCAGCTTCCCCAGAGTTTTTTCAAGGATATAAATAATGGAATTGCTGAGGGTTTAAGTGAACTTCCTGCTAGACCCATGGCTGTCAAGGGAGATTCCATCGAAAGAATTGAACAATCAAAGGGATTATATAATAACCCTGAAAAACTTGTAGCTCCTTCTTTTATTGTTGATAGCATGGAGGGTAAGGGGGTTAATATACATATATTGATGCTTGGTGGAGGTCCTGAAATTCGTGCACATACATATAAGGTTTTCCACAAGAGAGATCATAGAAAAGTATTTGAAGAAGTTTTAACATGGTTGAGATCAGAGATTACAATGCTTGGATGCACACCTTGTATTCCAACTATTGGCATTGGTAGAACTCATTTTGAAGCTGCATCGCTTATGCTGAAGGCAATGGCATACGGGAACCTTAATAACCAATCTGAATTAGAGAAAAACCTGACAGAATCACTTAATAATACTAATGCAGGTGCACTTGGAATTGGTGGTTCTATAACTGCACTAGGATCGTTTGTAAATATTGGACCTCAAAGGGCCAGTGGCGTGAGAATAACTTGTACACGTCCTTGTTGTTGTGTAGAACCAAGGAGATCATCCGTAAACCTGTCTTCCAAATATTTGGAGTGATTTTTATGGCAATTGGAAGAGAAACTGTGGAAAATATACTAAAATTAACTAACCCCAAGTGGAAAACCTCCATAACCCGAATTGAACCAAACAAGATAGTTACCCGGGGATATCCGCAGGAAGACCTAATAGGAAACATATCCTATCCTGAGATGGCATATTTACTTATAAAAGGAAAAATGCCATCTGAAAAGGATTCAAAAATGTTTGAATCTGTACTTGTTTCATTTTGTGACCATGGTGTTACCCCTCCGAGTACACAGGTTTCCAGACTTATGGCCTCCACTGGTTCTTCAATGAATAGCTGTGTTTCAGGAGGACTCTTATCCTTTGGAAAATATCATGCAGGAGCTCTGGAACGTTCAATGAAGATTTTACAAGAACTGGTTCAAAATGGGGTTATAGGATACAATGGACCACTTCAATCCCATCATGATATAAGAGCAGTTGCAGGTGTTGTTGTGGATGAATTTTTTAACAACAACGAAAAAATACCCGGTTTTGGTCATAGATATCATTCAGAAGATCCTCGTGCCAGTAAACTTATAAAAATTGCAGAGGAATATGGATGTAACGGTGTACACACCGAACTTGCGCTTGCAATCGAGGAGATACTGTTTGAAATTAAAGGAATCAAGATGAATATTGACGGAGCAAATGCAGGGATACTTTCAGACCTTGGCTTTGATTGGAGTCTTGGAACTGGAGTTTTTATGATGGGCCGACTTCCTGGAATTATTTCACATGTTTTTGAAGAAAAAACTATTGAACCCCCTTTCAGAAAAATATTTGACGTTGATGAAATACACTATCAAGATACAGAGGTGAAAACACGAAGTTTAGCTAAAGTGATGAATAAGAAATAATAGATAAAATTGCATTTATAAGAGTTGTTTTACTTATTGAAAATTAATTTAAAAAAATCAAATAGTAAAAGATAAATATAACTCAAAATAGATTTTCCAACATAATCATGGTGATTTAAATGACAACGATATCGGAAGCTATTACTACCATTAAAAAGGCTGAAAATGATGCTGACAAATTAATAGAAGATACAAAAGAGAAATCGTCCAAAAAAATAGAAGAGTCCCGCTTAAAATCCAAGGAAAATATTGAAAAATTCAAGGAAGAATCTCTTGGTGAAGCTGAAAACATGTTGTTTGAAGCTGAAACAAATGCCAAAAAAGAAGCTTTACACATATCCAATAAAACAGCTGAAGAAATTGAAAAAAACAAAAAAACAGCGATGGATAAAGTAGATGGGGCATCGGACATAATTGTAAAAAGTATTTTATAGTGTGAGTACCATGTTCAAGCCCGCAAAAATGAAGAAGCTTAAGATAATTACTTTGGATAAGTACACTGATCCAGTTGTGAAATCACTTCACGAATCAGGTTTAGTACAGATCCATGATATATCTGAGCGAATACAACAAGATGCAGAATGGAAACAAATTCTAAAACCTTCGCATGCAACCCCTTTTCTCGGTAAAATTTCCTCCCTTTTAATGAAAATAACTGGAACAGCAGACTTTTTAGATTCAGTTAGTAAAAAGGATGAAGGGATTTTAACAATGGCAAAAGGATTTATTAATCCTCCGTCAATTGAGAAGAAAGAAGTTGAACAAGTAGAAGTTGAAAAACTTTTATCAAATGCAAAAGACGTCCTTAACCAAGTTGAATCTAAAACCAAACCCCTGGAAGAAAAACTCAATGAACTTGAAACAAAACGTTTAAGACTAACGAATGCCTGTAATGTTGCTGAAAATTTAATTAAATTTGATGTTAATATTGGTGACTTAGCAGGAACAAAATATGTATCTGTTATAGCAGGTAAAATTGCTTTAGATTCCTATAAACAATTTAAAGATGGTATGAAAGATTTACCTGATGAAACTGTGGTTTTGGATAATGACAGTGAAGATAAAGAATATAAAATACTATTGGTAGTTACCCTTAAACAAAATGGAGACAAAATTGCCAGTCTGTTAAGGAAGCTAGAATTTGAAAGATTTGAATTAACTGATATCTCTGGTAAACCCAATGAGATTATTGTAAATTCTAAATCAGAAATAGAATCAATTGCAAAAGAAAAAGAATCAATTTTAGACAATTTAGCAGAAATATCTGCAGAATGGCATTCAGAATTATTGGTTTTAAAAGAAATGCTGGAAATTGAAAAACAACGCAGTGAAATATTCTCATCGTTTGGTGAAACTGAAAAAACAGTTATGTTTGAGGGATGGGTTACAAAGAAAAATCTTGAAAAAACCCTCAATATTATTGAAAGCAAAACAGATAGCCATTCTATAGTAGAGGTATCAGATCCTGATATTGAGAAGGACAAGATACCTGTACACTTGGATAATCCTCGGTTTGCCAAACCCTATGAACTGTTTGTTAATATGTATTCCCCTCCAGATTACAGGGAGTTTGATCCAACAATTTTCATGGCAATTATATTCCCATTCTTCTTTGGTTTTTGTCTAACCGATGCAGGATATGGAATTGTTGATGCAATTATTGGTTTTGTTATTTATAGGGGTCTGGGTAAAAACAGCAAATTAATGTCAAACATGGGTCTTATCTTAATTGCATGTGGTGTATGGGCATTCATACTAGGTATGGTTACCAATGGTTTCATTGGGAATTTCTTCCCTAAATGGATTACGGGTGTTCCTCTTCCAACAACTATAGCATCTTTAGATGCATTTGTTCATCCTGAAAATATACTCATACTCGCATTAATTGTAGGTGTTATACACGTCAATATGGGCCTGATAATAGGAGCATACAACAACATAACCCGTGGAGATATAAGGGAAGCGCTTGGAGCGCAAATTGTTTGGTTGGTTCTTGAAGCAGGCATAGTAATACTTGCTGTACTTTATTTAAATACCGGTTCAATTACTAGCGGAGCCATTTTTGGTGGTCCTGTAATCTTACTAAGCCTTATAATGCTCATCTATTTCAATGGCGCATTTGGTCTAATGGATCTTACAGGATTCCTTGGAACTCTGTTGTCATACGCTAGGCTATTGGCCCTGTGTCTTTCAACAGGAGGTATAGCCATGACAGTTAACATTTTAACAGGTCTATCAAGTGAAATGCTTCCAGTTATAGGAGTTGTACTGGCACCAATTATATTCATTGGAGGACATATAGCCAATTGTGCATTCCAGAGTTTGGGTGCATTTATAAATTCATTACGTTTGCATTATGTTGAGTATTTTGCTCAGTTTTACATAGGTGGAAGTCAAAAGTTCAAGGCCTTCCGAACAAAAAGAACACATACGGAATTAGGAGGTAAATAACATGGTAGAAATTGTATTAGGAACAGCATTAGCAGCAATCGGTGCAGGTATAGCGATCGGTATGGCGGGATTAGGATCAGGTATAGGACAAGGAATTGCAGCAGCAGGAAGTGTAGGTGCAGTAGCAGAAGACCCTGACATGTTTGCAAGAGGTATCATTTTCACGGCTCTGCCAGAAACACAAGCTATTTATGGTTTTTTAATTGCCATTTTGCTTCTGGTTTTCTCAGGAATTATGGGGACAGGAAGCTCTTTATCAGTTGCATCGGGATTAATAGCTATAGGTGCAGGATCTTCAATTGGATTTGCAGGTTTAGGTTCAGGTATGGGTCAAGGTATAACAGCATCATCTGCTGTTGGTGCAGTTGTTGAAGAACCAGATATGTTTGCAAGAGGTATTATATTTACAGCTCTGCCAGAGACACAGGCTATATACGGTTTCCTTATTGCTATATTGCTTATGGTGTTCGGTGGAATTCTTGGAGGATAAGACATGAGTTCCGGGACAGAAAAAATAGTCTCAAGTATAATGTCAGATGCTCAATTCAAAGCTGATTCTATTTTAGAAAAAGCTGAGAAGGAAAGCACCTCCATTTTAGGAGAAGGCGAAAAGATAGCTATTATTGAAAAGGAAAAGATCTTAGAAGACGGTAAAAAACAGTCCACAATGAGATATCAACAGATAATCTCAGAAGCTAAGATGAACTCTCGAAGGATGGAACTTGAGGCAAGGGAAGAAATAATAGAAAAATCCTTTAAAAAAGCTGAAGAAAAACTTGCAGAAATTGCATCTTCAACTTCTGAAGAATATAAAGTATCTCTTAAAAATATTATAACAGAAGCTGCATTGGAAATAGGAGGGGGCGATCTTATCATACTTCTCAAACAGGAAGATGTGGCTAAAATAAAAGATTCTATATCCTCAATGGAAAATGAAGTTAAAGAAAAAACAGGTACCGAAACTAAATTAGAGATAGGCGATAATATCAATACCATTGGTGGGGCTATTGTAAAAACCATAAATGGAGATATAGAAGTTAACAATACAATCGAAGCAAGGATGCTTAGATTTAAAAAATCTCTGAGATCAGAAGTTGCACATGTACTTTTCAAATAATAGGGGGATTTAAATGGTAGAAGATATTGCTACATTAGTTACTTCATTTGGATTTCCCTCGGTTGAAGCTTTTATAGGTGCAATGTTCTTAATATTAGCAGTTGTAGCAGTAATAGTGGTTGTATCAACTATAAAACCTGTTCTGAGCATGTTTCCATACACTTATCCTAATGCTAGGGTTAGGGCAAGAACTGGAAGGCTTTTCACTGAAAAAGAGTTTTCAGAGATTGTAGAATCCCAGAACATTGAAGAGGTCAAAAATTACCTCCGAAATGTACCTGATTATGCAAAGTATGTTGATCTGTACCCTTTGGAAAAAGCACTGGATACTCAACTTGCAGAAACATACGATCTAATAGCAAGGATTACACCAGATAATAGTAAGGAAGTATTCCAGTTTTTACTTAAAAAATGGGATATTAGAAATATTAAAAGTATCATAATTGCTAAAGAAGCAGGTCTAAGCTCAGAAGAAACTTTAAATCTTATTGTACCATTCGGTGCACTTACTGATAAATTAGACAGCCTTATTGAGGCACATAGTGTTTCAGAGGTACTAAATGCACTTGAAGGAACCGAATATCCACAGATATTAGAGGATGCAATTCCTATTTATAATGAAACAGGTTTATTATTACCTTTAGAAGCATCTTTAGACAAATATTTACTTGAAAATCTTTTAAGAGCATCAGCAACTCCCGAAGATGACAATACAAGTTTACTACATAATTATGTAGGCACAATGGTAGATGTTGCAAACATCAAAATTATAATCCGGGCCAAAGCAGACAATCTGAAATACGATGATATTGATTCTTACATGATATCTGACGGTTATCAAATCAGGGAATGGAAGTTAAAGGAACTTATGGAAGCTGAGGACATATCTGGTGTTGTAAGTGGCTTGGAAGGTACAGATTATGCACCTATGCTTTCAGATGCTATGACAGATTATAATAATACACATTCTATGGCTAGTTTTGAAAATGCACTTGATAGTCATATTGCTAAAACAGCAAAAACCATATCATTGAAAAATCAGTTTGGAATTGGACCTATGATAGGATTTTTAAGTAGAAAAGAAAACGAAGTCAAAAACTTAAAGATCATAGCTAGAGGCAAAAGAGAAGAAGGATTCTCCGCTTCAATGATTAAGGAGATGTTGATATGAAATCAAATATAGCTGTGATGGCTGATGAAGATACTGTCACAGGTTTTATGCTCGGAGGTATAAAAGAAGGATACCCTGTTAAAGATATAGAAACAGCTGGAGAAATTCTTGAAGACCTAGTTAAAAAAGATTTTTCAGTAATAATAACAACTGAGAAAATAGGTGACAAATTTAGAGAAACTATAGATAAATTAACAAGTGAACGCGCACTGCCTATGATAATTGAAATACCAGACAAAACAGGCTCGATTGAAAGGGAATCTGATCCTATGAGAGAGCTTATAAGAAGAGTAATTGGGGTTGAGATGGTAAAATGAATACTGGAAATATAATAAAAATAGCAGGCCCTGTTATTGTCGGAAACGGCATGAAAGGAACCCAAATGCATGAAATGGTTAAAGTCGGGAACGATAAGCTCATTGGAGAAATAATTGAACTCGAAGGTGACACAGCAACCATACAAGTTTATGAAGAAACAGCAGGTATGAAACCTGGTGAACCAATTGAAAGTACAGGAGGACCATTATCAGTTGAACTGGGCCCAGGCATAATTGGATCAATATTCGATGGAATTCAGAGACCACTTGAAAAGATCAAAGTATTGACAGGAGATTATCTACAGAGAGGAGTAAGTGTTCCATCATTGAACAAAGAAACAAAATGGATGTTCAAACCAACTATAACAGCTGGAACCGAAGTTAAAGGTGGAGATGTTATAGGAGAAGTCCAGGAAACATCTGCGATTCTCCAGAAAATAATGATACCTCCAAAAGTGGAAGGTAAACTCATAAGCATTGTGCCTGAAGGACAGTATACTGTTGAAGAAGAAATAGCAGAAGTTGAAACTTCATCAGGTATTGTAAAAGTACCAATGATGCAAAAATGGCCAGTAAGAGTTGGAAGACCATACAAAGCAAAATTAGACCCAGATATTCCGCTCGTAACTGGACAAAGAGCACAAGACACTTTTTTCCCTGTTGCTAAGGGTGGAACATCAGCTATGCCTGGACCATTTGGATCAGGAAAAACTGTTACACAGCAGCAGCTTGCAAAATGGGCAGATGCAGATATTATTGTTTATGTAGGTTGTGGAGAACGTGGTAATGAAATGACAGAGGTTCTAAAAGAGTTTCCAGAACTTGAAGACCCAAAAACAGGTAAACCACTTATGGACAGAACAGTCCTTATAGCAAACACATCTAACATGCCCGTGGCTGCAAGGGAAGCTTGTGTTTATACTGGTATAACCATAGCAGAGTATTTCCGTGATATGGGATATGATGTAGCACTTATGGCTGATTCAACCTCAAGATGGGCTGAAGCAATGAGGGAGATCTCAGGAAGACTTGAAGAAATGCCAGGTGAAGAAGGATACCCTGCATATTTAGCATCAAGACTTGCACAGTTCTATGAACGGGCCGGAAGGATAACTACAGTAGGTACAGAAGATAAAACTTCTTCAGTAACAGTTGTTGGTGCAGTATCACCGCCTGGTGGTGACCTTTCAGAACCAGTTACACAGAATACACTACGTATATCCAAAGTGTTCTGGGCTCTAGATGCATCACTTGCAGATAAACGTCACTTCCCATCAATAGATTGGCTCCAAAGCTACTCATTATATGTGGACAGTGTAGAAGACTGGTGGAATACCAATACAGGATCAGACTGGAGAGAAACAAGGGACAAAGCAATGGCTCTTCTCCAAAAAGAATCTGAACTACAGGAGATTGTACAACTTGTTGGTCCAGATGCACTTCCAGATCGTGAGAGAATTACTCTTGAAACAACCAGAATGATAAGAGAAGATTTCCTTCAACAAAATGCTTATCATGAAGTAGATACATACTGCCCTCCTAAAAAGCAGTATGAAATGCTTAAAACCATAATAATGTTCCATATGAACGCGGAAGCAGCATTAGATCGTGGAGCAGCATCCGCAGACATTATTACCATCCCTGTAAAGGATGAGATTGGTAGGATGAAATATCTGCCTGAATCTGAATTTTTTGTGAAGGTGAAGGAAATTCAGGATAATGTAGTTAAACAATGCAGTGAGGTATGAAGATGAAGATAGATATCAAAACAAGGGAATATACAACTGTTTCCGAAGTTTCCGGTCCTCTAATGATTGTTGAAGGTGTCGAAGGTGTGGCATACAACGAAATCGTTGAGATCGAAACACCTGCAGGTGATAAAAGGAGAGGGCAGGTTCTTGAAGTCCGAGGAGACCTTGCTGTTGTGCAAGTTTTTGAAGGAACTAGCGACCTCAATACATCAACAACCAAAGTCAGGTTTACAGGAGAAACAGCAAAACTCGGTGTTTCACCAGATATGTTAGGAAGGGTGTTCAATGGAACTGGTCAACCTATCGATGGTGGTCCAGAAATCATTCCAGATAAAGAGCTTGATATTAGTGGTAACCCAATGAACCCTTCAGCAAGGGAATTCCCCGCTGAGTTCATTGAGACAGGTATATCGACTATAGACGGTATGAACACACTGGTACGAGGTCAGAAACTACCTATATTTTCAGGTTCTGGTCTTCCACACAACGAACTTGCTGCACAGATTGCAAGACAGGCCAAGGTTATAGGTGAAGAAACAGAATTTGCAGTTGTATTTGCTGCAATGGGAATTACTCACGAGGAAGCAAACTATTTCATGAGAGATTTCGAAAGAACAGGAGCTCTTGAAAGAGTTACAGTTTTCATGAATCTTGCAGACGACCCAGCTATAGAAAGGATCATCACTCCCAAAATGGCTCTTACTACTGCAGAGTACTTTGCATTTGAACTCAATATGCACGTGCTTGTTATACTTACTGACCTTACCAACTACTGTGAAGCTCTTCGTGAGATATCAGCAGCAAGGGATGAAGTTCCTGGAAGAAGAGGATATCCCGGTTACATGTACACCGATTTAGCTACCATGTATGAACGTGCAGGAAGAATTGTAGGCAAAGAAGGTTCAATCACACAAATGCCTATATTAGTTATGCCCCAAGATGATATAACCCACCCAATTCCAGATCTAACCGGTTACATTACAGAAGGACAGATTGTGCTAAGCAGAGATCTGCACAGGAAAGGTATATACCCTCCTGTAGATGTTCTACCATCACTTTCAAGATTGATGAGTGGTGGAATTGGTGAAGGTCAAACAAGAGAAGATCACAGTGGTGTTTCAGACCAACTATACTCAGCATATGCTGAAGGAAGAGATCTGAGAGATCTGATGGCAGTTGTGGGTGAAGAAGCACTTACAGAACGTGACAGGAAATTCCTGAGTTTTGCAGATGAATTTGAAAAACAGTTTATAACTCAGACAAAGGATGAGGACAGATCTATTGAAGAAACACTCAACCTAGGTTGGGAATTATTAAGCCTTTTACCAGAAGCAGAACTGAAACGTGTAAGGGCAGAACACATCCCAAAATATCATCCAGCATACAAATAAACCCCCTTAAAATCTATTTAAATTTTTAAAATTTTTTAAGAGGACAAGAGGGATAAAATGGCACAGGAAATGATAGAAGGAATCAATCCAACAAGGATGGAACTTCTAAAACTTAAAGATAGGGAAAAACTTGCAGTAAAGGGTCACAGCCTCCTTAAAGAGAAGAGAAATGCCCTTATCATGGAGTTTTTCAACATACTTGAGCGTGTTAAGGGTTCAAGGGAAGATGTTGAAAAAACACTCAAACAAGCCTATAAAGATCTTACAGCTGCACAGATTGTGATGGGCGATTTAGCAGTCAAAAAGTCAGCTATGTCTGTTAAAGAATCTGTTGAGGTAGATATTGACTCCAGAAGTATAATGGGTGTTGTTGTGCCGGTGATCGATTCAGATATCCGCCAACGAACAATGGTTGAAAGGGGATATGGATTCCTTGACACTTCTGTTAAACTTGATGAAGCCGCAAGTAAGTTTGAAGAATCTATTAAACTCATAATAGAGCTTGGAGAAATAGAAAAAACTATAAAACTCCTTGCAGGCGAGATCGAATCAACTAAAAGAAGGGTTAATGCACTGGAACATATCATCATACCAAAACTTGAAAATACTGTTAAGTATATCGAGATGAGGCTTGAAGAAATGGAAAGGGAAAACTTTGTAAGGTTGAAGATGATCAAAAAAACCATGGAGATGGAATAATTGGTTAGGATTATAACAAGATTAGATGCAGTTAAAAAGGAACTTGCAGAATCTAAATCAAAACATCTTGACTTCCAAATAGGAACCATCTCAGGTAATCTTAGGGCAATAATTGCTGATGAAGATCTGATGTTCAAATCTGGAAATATAAAATCCATTAAAATCAAGAAAATCCCCATACCTGCAAATTATTTGAGTTTCCTTAGTGGATACGGTTCAAATAGTTATGGACATGCAATTGCAGTTGATGAGGATGTTCCCCTACCTGTTAGCATGAAACGTATGGCTGATCATGCAATGTTTGCAGCAGCAGAAACATGTAAAATAAAAAAGGATGATTTATTGGGTGTTTTGATACTATTACCTGTACATCTAACACACTAATTGAATCCTATTTTTTTCTATTTTTTTCTTTTCATGAGTTTATTTAAATTTTTTTTAAAAAGTAAAGATCAATAAAAATGATTTAACAAAAAAAACCTTATATATCTGGAAAATTTTCAATTTCCAAATCTTGCCTTGATTGATTTGTTTAATGGCTCTCTCATAGAATTGAACTGTAATAATAGATCGTCTATAATATATTTTATTTCTTTTAAATCATCAATATTTTTATTTGATTTGGATTCTAACTTTTTGAGTTCCTTTATCAATCTACTTTTTGATGAACCTCTTATTATATTGGTAATACCATTTTTTTGGTTCATATCATATTTTTTTCTGAGAAAAGCCTTTCTTTTAATATAATCCGCCTCAGCAGTACGTATGTCCTTTACAATACCTTCTTTAAGTTTTAGGAGAATGACTTCTCTCTCATTTATTTCAACAAGTAAACGTCTAGAATCCGCTATAGAAGATATTTCAGTATCTATATCTATTATTTCTACAAGTAATTTGTGATAATCTTCAGCAAGCATTTATTACTCCTTTAAACTGTTCTTCATCTAATTTACAATATTATAAATGATGCCTATAAAAATCTATCCATCCATTACCTTGATCCGAATCTGTAGCATACCATCTACTACATTACTCTTAGTTTCAATATCACTATTTTCCTTTTCCATTTCTTTTATTCTGAATAGAATATTGGTAAGGGATATGGTGTTAAAATTTCCTTTTTTGTTGTCTGGTTTTGACGAAATAAGAAGGATTTTAACTAGACCATTCTCTATAGTAACATTATAATTAATTGCGTTGATGTATATGGCATCAGAAATTCTAAGTAAAAGCTTTATATATTTTATTGGAAGGCCACTTTTACTTATAACATCTTTAATCTTATCGTTTTCCCTACATTGTTCCACATTTATTTGCATTTTTACACTCCAAATATATTATATAAAATTAGATCATAAACTAAAATTAATATATAATCCCAATCAGATATAATTTACAAATGAGACAGGATAACCGCGGAGATAGATTAGTAAAAAAACAGATATTAAGCCTCAACAAACATTTACCTCGCAAACGAAAGTTCCTTGATGAACTTCTCCTAGAGGAAAGACCACATGTTGTTGGAGGAGATAATAGCAGACATAGATTTAAAATGGATGAACTTAGAAGATTATCTGAAATTATCGAAGAATCAGAATACCATCTACTGAGATTACCAATATACATTGAGATTGATTCAAATGCTTCGGGTTCCAAAATATTTGGAAGACTCGAAAACAAAGTTATATGCAATATACTTAAGATTAAAGACTGTAGTTCAGAGATATATTTGTACAGAAAAGACATCAAATTACTACGAAAAGAGCTTCCAACTACAACACAGTACGTATTTCTAGTGAGGTAAAATAATGACTCGAGACCCATTAAACGAATTATTTAAGGATATAAAAGATCCTGATAACCGTGCAAAGCTGTTCCTTCTATTTGCTGGGGCAATGATAATGTCAACCATTTTAATAGTGATTGGGACCATAATATTCATTCTTAGATTACTACATATATTTTGAACACATCTAAAAAATTGAAATTTAAGATATTGGATTTAAATCTTGGTATACATTGGAAACAATCTTTTTTGCTGAAAAAATAGTATTTTCAAGTAATTTTCCTGAGGTTAACACAGTAGCTACAGGTTCTCCCTTTTCAATAATTACTTCTGAACCCGGTATATCATTCAAATCTTTTAAATCAAGATTTCCTACCAAAGAACGATACTTTGCATGAATTATCATCTTTGTAGCAAATTTTTGAGGCCTAGGAATATTATTTAGATCTCCCTCACATGCATGTATATGGGCTTCTGCCATGTTTATCCCCAAAGATAGTTCCGCTACTTCAAAAGTTCCTTGTGGTCTAGGATTAACTTCTATAAGGTAGATATTTCCATTATTTATTTTCAAATCTACACCATTGGAACCTATTAGTTTCAAATCCTTTACAACATCTTCAGCAACTTCTTTAAAATCTTTTTGCATATTTATATTTTTATTTGCATCGAATTTTTCTGTGTATGGGGCAATGTTACCACAGTACCCATATATTTCCCTTTGTCCCAACCAACTTTTTCCTATTAATTGCTGGCTTGTTAAAATTGTTGTTGTCTCATCTCCACTCGAGAGCACTGATGCACTAATATCATCGCCTTCAACAATTTCCTGCAATACTACGTCATGGATCTCAACATCTTGATCAGTTGGATCAAAGTTCCGGATACCTAACCCTCCCGATCCTACAAGTGGTTTCAAAAGAAAATTTTTATTGCTTGCTGCATCTATTTCAATTGCCTCTTGAAGATCAGTTACCAAGTAAGTTTCAGGCAATTCAAATATACCTTCAAATTTCTTTGAAAGGCGTTTATAAAGTTTATATTTATTTTCGATATCAGTTACATCTCTATTTCCAATTAATTTATTCTTGGGAAATTTTAATGGAGAGACACCAGAACAGCAAACAATGAAATCTACAAGCTCAATATATTCTTCAGCCATATTAACAAGTTTTTGTGAATCGAATTGTTGAGAAAAATAGCCACACGAATTAAATGGTTTTTGTGATAAAAAAGATTTTTTATCTGTAACACATTGATTGATATCTTGACATCCAAAATAATCTACAGAATAAACATTATATCTCATATTTTTAAGAGAACATGCCATAGGTCGGGTATTTGCACCTATAACTAGAACATTTTCCATATAATTACCTTTGAAAATTTAAATAGTCCCGAGCGGAGTCGAACCGCCGTCGCCGGTTCCAAAGACCAGCAGGATTACCACTACCCCACGGGACTAATATAGAATAGACTGCATTGCAGTAATCTGTTTTTCGCTTTGCTTATATTTAAAGGTATCGGCATGGATTAATGGCCTTAAAAATCCATTTTCCTTTCACATATAGTGTTAAACCTGCAGCTTCTACATTTATTAGGATTATCGGTTGCTTTGAATTCTATTTCACCTTCCAATAATCTATGCATGCGATTAATAAGGTTAATAATATCTTTTTCAGCCTTTTCATCAAAGTAAGATGCCCAGTAAATATTTTCTGTACCTCTTTGCTTAAGAGATGCAACAATCCTTCTTTTTTCGGGTATCATTTCCTTAAACGCAAGACAATATCCAAAAACTTGATTAATACTTGAAGAGTAAGCCCTTGTACCGGGTTTATCATCAATGATAACAAATTCATCTGGTGTCATCCATACTTCATCAATAAATCCCCTGATACCATGTTGTTTGGACATTACAGGTAATTCTCTTGAAAGAATTTCACCTGTTTTGGATGTTTCTAACATCTCATCAAATGTTGTTGGTTCTGCATCCTCCCTGAAATTCGCTTCAAGAGTTGCATGTACCTTTGTTCCTTCCACCATAGATTTAGTTGGTTTGATCTCGATTCCTTTGACATTTTCGAGATAGATCCCATATTCACAGAAACCTTGTTTGTTAAGCCAGCTAATTGGAAAATTATTCCTTTCTTCAATTATTTTAACCTGACTTATGGTTGGATGTGGAGCGGTATTGAATTTTTTTTTCATTATTCTCCTTCACCATCCTTTTTACTACCTAAGCGACTTTTTAAACTCGTCCAAATGTCCTTATCCTTTTGAATATTCAACTCATCTTCAAGAACTTTATTCTTTTCAGATTCAAGTTCATAATTTGTTTTCAGGGTTTTATATGCTCCACTAACTTCCTCTAATTTATTCATGAGCTTTCTTTTATCTTCTTCTAAAGATTTGAGACGCTCATCCTCAAGTCTTAACTTTTTGTTGGTTTTAGTATGTTTGCTGACGAGTTCTTTGTATGATTTTGATAGTTCGTTGTGTTTCCATTCCAATTCAGCAAGTTCCCGTTCATATACCTCAATGTTGCTATCTTTAACCCCTAGGTTTTTGAGGTATTCTTCTGCCATAGAGATATCCTCCCCAACTAACTCTTCAATTTGCCTCTGGGGTATAATGAAAACTTCCTCACTGCACTCAAATTTATCAGATCTTTTTAAAGGCACCAGATATTGATTGTACTCGTATATCTTCCTTTTACCACCAACAGTCTTCTTGGTCTTCTTTTTATAGCATTTAACAGCTGATTTTATTACTTTTACCATTAACACTGCTCCAGTTGCAATTATCAATCCAAAAAATCTATATGATTATTATTAACTTTTTATTATTCATCTTATTCTAATGTAGAACAGAATTATATTGATTGAACCTTCTTTTATCCTTTTTGAAATAAAAATTTAGAAATGGTTCAATTCAAGAAAAAATGAAAAATTATATTAAAATATTCTTTTACTATTTGACAGTTTAAAAAACAATAATACATAGTATTAGAATTGCAGGCCAAAACATAAATTCAAAATCAGCAATTGAACCTAATTTAACCCATAACTTATCATCATAAGCTGATTTTGCTTTTATAAGATAATATAAGCTGTAAAAATAGAAAACAATTAATGAAATAGTGAAAATGGGAATTATTTTAAGATAAACTCCAATTATCAATGGAAAAAATGCAGCGATGTTTAACAAATGTAATAATTTTATTGCTCTATCTTTACCAATTATAACCGGAAGTGTCTTTAATCCCTCCTTTGAATCTGTTAGATAATCCTTTAAATCAAAAAATATTGCGTTTATCATACCTTTCATATATATAAAAATAAAAACAATTATAATTGGAAAAGAAAAGGTTAAAGAGTAATGTAATGGTACAAAAAAAGTCCCCCCCATTGACCAGGTCAAAACAGTGTAAATATTTTTAAATATGGGAATTTTCTTTGTTATACCCTTAAATGCTGTTGCATAAAAAAACCCGCCTAACATCATTAAAATTATAAAAATAATAAGTTTAAAGTTAGTAAAAATTATTAGAAGAACCATAAGCAATAAAACGTAAAGAACTAGAATTATTGGATAATATTTTTTCTTCTTTTGCAAATGTTTGTATCTATCTGAATTGGTTTCATGATCTTTATCCAAATCACTCATATAATCATAGCTGTAGATAATTAATGGAATTAAATAAGATATAATTAATAAAGGAATATTAATTCCAGAATTAATAATTATTGAGGTTGATAAAACTAGTGCTGGGGCCCCCAAAGCTGTTAAATATCCCCCATGAACGATTTCCTTAAAAATCATGCTAAAGTGACGGGAATAATCATTTTTTGAATAGATATTTAAAACCATGTGCCTCCACATTAAATTAAAATGGAATATATCCAATATATTTTATAATTAAGAGTAATTATTAATTAATAATTGTTTTTAGACAATAATATGGATTATGTAATTAATAAATATATTTATTGCCAAATTTATTCAAATACTTGAAATAATTTATTAAAGAAAAAGATTTATTTGTAGATCTACAAATAATTGATTACGATCTGGAGTAAAAAAATATGAACATATTTTCATATATATCACTGATAGCATTTTTACTATGTTTTTTTCTAGGCAATTTCATTTATCATAAGAATTCAAAAAGTCAGTTAAATTTAATGATAGCTCTGTTATGCATATTAGTTGGGTTTTTAGCCTTTGCAGAGTTTCAATACAGACAAACAACAGATTTTCAAACAGCTTATATATGGCTTAAAATTAGTGGATTATGGCCAATTGTACCCGCTATTCTCTTGCATATCTCACTGATATTCACTGGGAAAACAGATATTCTCAAAAACAAATTCACTTACCTACTGATTTATATTCCTGCAATTATTATTTCTTTCTATGCTGTAGACAGTAATTTAATGTTAATGGGAATATTAAAAGAATATTGGGGTTGGACATATGTATTTCCGGAAAATTCCTTACTTTTTGATATTATGAGTGTTTGGACTATTTTCTGTGTGTTTTTAGCCGGGAGTCTTTGTTTAATATATTATTTAAAAAACAAGAATATTAAAAAGCTCCAGGCAAAATATCTTTTAATTGGCCTTTATTTCCCGCTTTTAATAACTATGGCAACGGATCTTATACTTCCAACAATGTCAATTAGAATTCCTGAAACTACCATGGCCATGTCCACAGTTGGTATTGGATTCATCAGTTATGGTGTATGGAAATATAGATTCCCTGCATTAACAGCCGCAGTTGCTGCAGATGAGATAGTTTCAACAATGTCTAACTTTTTAATTATGTTAGATCATGACAAAAACATTGTAACCATCAATGATGCAACAATAGAACTTTTAGGATATGATAAAAAAGATATTATAGGAAAGTCTGTGAAATATTTATTTTCAGACAATAGTCTGGAAAATGCAGGAAAACTTTTTGATTCAAATTCTAATTCAATTATTAATTTTGAAACTCGTTTAAAGTCCAAACATGGCGAAATTATACCTGTTTTACTTTCTAAATCTGTAATTAAAAATGATGATGGTAACACTATGGGTATTGTATGTATAGGCAGTAACATAGTGGAAATTAAACATGCAGAAGATAAAATTAAAGCTTCTCTAGAAGAAAAAGATATTTTACTTAGGGAATTACATCATCGTGTTAAAAATAATCTTCAAATAATTTTGAGCCTTATAAATCTCCAATCAAATGGGATTAAAAACCAGGAAGATCTCGAGATTTTTAGAGAAAGCCAAAGCAGAGTTAAATCCCTTGCGATTATACATGAAAAGTTATATCAATCTGCGGATTTCGCAAATATTAATTTTGAAGAATATATTGAGAGTTTGGTAAATTATCTTCTTTCATATTATTCTGCAGATTCGATAGAAGTTATAATTGATGTTAAGAAAGATATTATCTTGAATATGGATACAGCAGTGCCTTGTGGACTTATAATAAATGAATTGGTTACCAATGCAATAAAACATGCTTTCAATGGAAATAAATCGGGTCAGATCTACATTACTCTTCAATCAGATAATGGTTGTTTTACCCTTATCGTGAGTGATAATGGTAAAGGCATTCCCCCAGAAGTAGATTTAGACAATCCTCAAAAATTAGGATTACAATTAGTAAAATCATTAACTGATCAACTGGAAGGTAAAATTGAATACAATGGATCAAAAAATACAAAATACAAAATACAATTCAGAGAACTGATCTACAAAGATAGAATGTAATTCAATTAGATATCCTATTCGTACTTACTATCTAATTTATCTGCTATTTCATTCCATTTTTTAACCCTATCCTCTAAATTATCTTCTTTTTGTG
Source organism: Methanobacterium spitsbergense (assembly GCF_019931065.1). NCBI lineage: Archaea > Methanobacteriati > Methanobacteriota > Methanobacteria > Methanobacteriales > Methanobacteriaceae > Methanobacterium > Methanobacterium spitsbergense. The sequence continues at coordinate 97,777 of NZ_JAIOUQ010000003.1, forward strand.
GAATTTGGTTCTCCATCATCTTTTCTAGATTTTTAAGGAAATCTGGATCATCTTTAATTTTTAAACATGTGGTTATTTCTGTAATGGCCTTTTGAACCACAAATTCAATTGCATATTTACAGAAATGGTTCGGTGTAAACACATATTCATTTTCATTTTTAATCAATATTGGAAATGCTCTACACACAGCAGGTCTCTGATCGTATATATCACATTTTTTTGTTTTCCTAATGAAATGTTCACACGGACGATCCTCTGTAAACCTGTAACCCTCTTTATAAGGCTTAATATCTGCAGTTATAACTTTATCCGAACTTTTATAACCCTCATATTCTTTTTCTGTAATATATATTGGTGAACAATTTTCACAACACCATCCACATCTTTGACAATAATCCAAACGTAACGCAGCAACAAGCGATCCTTCTGTGAATGCTATGGAAGAGAAATGTATAATTTCTTTAATATCCTTTTTTTCAACATCTTTTAATTGGCCAGACTTCTTTAATATTTTTTTAACCCTTTTATAAACCATTCTCTCAAATATGAATAGCTCAGATTCCATGTCCGGTTGTTTTTTAACTAATTCTTCATACTGATTAAACACAGAATCGATATACTCTCTCTTGTGTAGTTCTTCTAATAACATTTGTTCACCATGAATTCCAATAAAATATTCTTTAATATATTAATTTGATTATCAGTTATAAACAATTAGATTATAAATTGATGTATTTAAAATAAAAATAGTTTTTTAATTTAAACAACCCTCTATTTTATCCCCGTTCCCTTAAAAAAATTATAAAAAAACACTCCATCATTTTCTGTAGTTTTATACAGATCTTTTATTCCTTTTTCCCATGATTCAATGGAAATCATTCCCGAATCAATTGCCTGATCTTTAACTCCTTCTACCATAGCAATAATTGTCTTTTCATTAAATCCTTCTACTAATTTGGGGTTACTTGAATCTACATAAACAATTTTGGGCAATACTTGAATATTTTTAAATCCTGAATTTTTGAGTAGGGGATAAATTTCCCTTCCAATCATAGGGTTACAATTAAGTGTTTTTTGACATTCAATAAGACATTCCCATGTTTTTAAGGCTTCCTTAGACTCTGGATAAAAATAACATGACCCATGATCCCCTTCTATTACAGTTATCGAACCCTCTTTTTTAAGAACTCTTTTTAAACTTTTTAGTGCGCTTATTGGGTCTTCAAGATGTTCTAGTACAAAACAAACAAAAATATGATCGTATGTTTCATGTTCAAAAGGTAGATTAAAAAGGTCAGCTACTTGAAATTCCACATTTGAAATGAACTCTTTCTTCAAAAGAGATTTTGCCATGTTTATTGAAGTTTCAGAAATATCTATAGATGTAATTTTTGAATCTGGACTATTTTTGGCTAGTATTAGTGTCTGTGCACCTACTCCACATCCTACTTCTAATACTTTGCTTCCCTTTGGGTAAGTTGTGTTGTTGTGGAGAATATCTGCAAGTATATTTGCTTGATCAACCAATCTATCCGATTCTTCCTTTGAATATCCATGTACATATCTCTCTTTCATAAATCTATCCTCACTATAACTATTTTTTTGATAATTAATTTCAATTCAATTATATTTAATTTTCATAGATATATTCATGTAATTATTTAATTTTAACAGAAAGATAATTAATAAATCAGTTTACGATAAATATATTTTTAAATTTGGTTAATATTGATTGAAAAGCTTTGAGAGGTATTGTTTCTAATTAATCTTAAAAAAAAATTAAAAAAAATTAGATTTAATCTTACATTAAATTTTGTTCCCTCTTACTGAACAATACAGCTGATAATATTATGGTTAATAATGCAAAACCAACAACAACCAATGAACTAACATAAAGTGGAAGTGCACCATGACCTAAAATCACTTGACGCAGTGCATCAACACCATAGGTAAGAGGATCCAAATATACTGCTACTTGAAGAAAAGAGGGTAGTCCAGTTACCGGGAACAATGCTCCGCTTAAAAGGAACATAGGCAGCACAATAAAACTCATTATTAAGTTGAAACCTTCCATACTGTCAGTAAATGTGGCAATTAATAAACCCACACCCGCAAGTCCTACAGATATTGGAATCATTAGGAGGAAGCATGCTATAAAGATTATTGGCGTCATTTGAACGCCTACTACAAAGGATAATGCAAGAAGGATTACACCCTGAATTATTGAAGCCGTTGCAATACCTAAAGCTTTACCAAAGACTATTGAAGGACGACTAACTGGAGCAACCATGATTTCCTTTAGGAAACCATATTGTCTGTCCATGATAACTGAAACCCCTGAAAATATTGCAGTAAATAATATGGTTTGACCTATAATCCCCGGATATATAAATGCTTGGTAACCACCAGGAACACCACTAAATCTTATTGCAGAACCTAAACCTGTACCAAAGATCAGAAGCCATAATAATGGGGTTACAACAGATGAAATTATACGAGAACGATATCTGACGTATCTTTTAGCCTCTCTAAACCATATCGTATATATTCCTTCCCATTCAGCCATATTATGCCCCCTCAATAATTCGTTTTCCTGTGTAATTTATGAAAACATCTTCCAAGTTGGGATGTTCCAGTTCTATTGAGTTTACAATGATATTGTTTTTATTTGCAAAATTGACGAGAGTTGCAACTAAATTTTCACCGCTTTCCACCATCATTTTAATCTCATCATCAATTTTAACTATACTTTTGATAAAATCTAATTTTTCAGCTTCTTTGATGAACTTTTCTTCATCATCAACTCTCATGGTTATGACATCTGCTTTCAGCTCACGTTTAAGATTTTTAGGTGAATCTGATGTGATAATATGTCCTCTGTTTATGATAGCAATTTCATCACATAGTTTATCAGCCTCTTCCATATAATGGGTAGACATTAATACAGTAATATCTTCTTTTTTGTTTAATTCCTGTATATAATGCCATATATTCTCTCTTGTTTGAGGATCTAATCCCAGTGTGGGCTCGTCAAGGAAAAGGACTTTGGGATGATGTATCAAACCCCTTCCAATTTCTAGCCTTCGTTTCATACCGCCAGAATATGTCTTAGTATACTCATCAGCTTTATCTCCGAGCGCTATTAAATCCAAAACTTCTTCTATTCGTTGTTTTCTTAATTCGCTTGGAACACCATATAATGCTGCATGCATTTCTAAATGTTCTCTGCCAGTTAAAATATCATCAAGGGCTCGAGATTGAAAAACTACTCCAATTGATCTTCTGACCTCTTTTGAGTTTTTCATAACATCATATCCATTAACAGTTGCATTTCCTGAGGATGGATGAAGAATTGTACAAAGCATCGATATTAGGGTAGTTTTTCCCGCACCATTTGGGCCTAAAATACCATAAACACTGTTTCTGGGTACTTTAAGATTTATTGAATCAACTGCTTTAAAATCTCCATATATTTTACTAATATTATGAGTCTCAATTATGTAGTCCATAAGGGCACCTTCAAAATAGTTTTTTTAATTACATTCTATATTTTTAGTATTCTTGTGCATAAATTATTTTTGATTAGAAAAAGATATATAATTACACACAATCCAAATAAAAATCGACCCCAAAACAGTATTAAACTGAAATAGTAACTGAATTTATTTAAAAGTAGAAGTCTGTATGAAATGTCTTTATAATTATTCAGAAGGTGATAATTGTGATGTTTGAAATGGTGAAGTCTAATGGAATTGCCCATAAATCCTATTTTTTAGGTTCTAATGGAATTGCTGCGGTTATAGATCCTCGTAGAGATTGTGATATCTATATTGACATTGCTGAAAGAAATGACATGAAAATTGAATATATTTTTGAGACCCATAGAAATGAAGATTTTACAATTGGATCCATAGAACTTAGGGAAATTGTTGGTGCAGATATTTTCCATGGAGCGGGTATTGATTTTGATTATGGAAATTCTGTAAACGAAGGAGATAAATTTCAGATAGGATCTCTGGTTTTGGAGATTATTGAAACACCGGGACATACAGATGAAAGTATTTCAATAACTGTTAAAGATAGGGATGTTTCTGATGATGTTTACATGATATTAACTGGAGATAGCCTTTTTGCAGGGGAAACTGGAAGATGTGACCTTTACGGTGAAGAAAACAAAAGGAAAATGTCTGAAGCATTGTACAACAGTATTTTCAAAAAAATACTTCCTCTAGGTGATAATGTTATTATATGCCCTGCACATGGCTCAGGATCCATATGCGGCGCAGAGATTCGTGAACAAGAATTAACCACTATAGGGTATGAGAAAAAAACCAATAAAATACTTAAATATGATAAAAAAGGGTTTGTAAATGCCAAAATTAAAGAAAAGTTATACAAACCTCCTTATTTCCAAAAAATGGAGAAGAATAATTTAGAAGGTCCTGATCTAATATGTAAACTTCCTTACTTGAAACCCTTGAGCATGCATGAGGTTAAAGAATTAATGGCAAGGGAAGCCCAAGTTATTGATGTTAGAGATCCAACAGCTTTTAGTGGAGGTCATATACCTAATACGCTCAATATATGGAATGATGGCCTTCCCGCATATGCCGGATGGTTTTTGAACTATGAACAACCAGTGATAATTATTGATGACGATAACAGCCGCATTGATGAAATTAAAAGATATTTGACAAGACTGGGATACGACAACATATACGGATACCTATCAGGAGGATTCAAAGTATGGTTTGAGGGATCTGGAGATTTTGAATCTGTTCAAACATGGTCTGTTCATGATTTACTTCCAAACATGGGTAAAAAATCTTTATTTTTACTGGACGTAAGAAAAGAGAATGACTGGATAAAAGAACATATTGATGGATCCCATAATGTATATGTTGGACTATTGAAGGATAACCTGGATAAAATACCGCAAGATAAGCATGTGGTTGTTTCCTGTGATACAGGATATAAAGCGAGTATAGGAGCATCAATTTTGCAAATGAATGGTTACAAAAATGTTACAAATGTCCTCGGCAGTATGGCAGCATGGAAAAAAGCAGGTTATCCCGTTGCAATGGGTAATTTAAATAACATTTCTTAATAACTGCTGAAGAGATTATTATTGTGCATATTTCTAAAACTAATTTATTTAAAAAATCATGAATGAAAATAAAAAATGAGGCGGTAAAAGATGGTTAATTACAAATTAAGTACAGTTCCTAAGTTTTTTATATCTATATTTATTCCATTGATAATTGGATATTTAGGATCAATAATAACAATTTCAGAAATTTCTACATGGTATGCTTCACTTTCCAAACCATCATGGGCACCTCCAAATTGGTTATTTGGACCTATTTGGACCACATTATATGTTTTAATGGGAATATCTTTATTTTTAGTTTGGCGTGAAGGTTTCAACAGAAGAGACGTTAGATTTGCACTTTTAATATTTGGAGTACAATTAGTTTTAAATCTACTATGGTCAATTGCATTTTTCAGTTTCCATTCATTATTTGGTAGTTTTATTTTAATAATGATACTCTGGATTGCAATACTTGCAAACATCATCGCTTTTTACGTGATTTCAAGACCCGCTGGTTTACTATTAGTACCATATATAATATGGGTGAGTATAGCAAGTTATTTGAACTACAGTGTTTATTTATTGAATCATTAATAAATTTAAGGGTTTTAAACCCTATTTTTTTTAAATAGTTCTATTTCGAAATTAATAAAACTTTTCAATAACTCTATGAATTTTTTATTTAACTAAAACAATACTGATTATTTATTTAATCGTTTTTGCACCTTTTCACTTTTTAATACTCTTAATGCATCTTTTGCAATCCATTTAGCGCTTTTAGAATTTATTTCATGAATCTCTTCAGCAATGATTATAGCTTTTTTATTTAGATAAATATTTTTCTTCCCTATATGTCTTAAGGCCCAATTCACCGCTTTTTTAACATAATTACGATCATCAGTAGATTCTCTTTTGATTATTGAAAAAAATTGCTCAAATTTATCATCTACAGCTTGTTTATCATGCACTGCTAAAACAGCTATTAAAGTAAAAGCAGCTCTTTTAACAAATTCTTCTTCTCTATTACTCCATTCAAAAATCTTTTTGTAAGCAAATGAAGTTTTTCTAAATAGGTTCATACAACATTGGTCACAAATCTCCCAATAATCAAATTCTACAACCCAACTATCCATTTGTGCTTCAGAAACCAATTCAGGATCATCAATAATACAAGCCAATATTTTTGTTTCCCTATAATCTGCTTTCCAAAGTTTATGTGCTAGATCATGATCCTTACCAACTTTATTTGCTATTCTTCTTAATTCGGGTATTCTTACTGCATATGTTTTTTTAGGGGAGATACCAAAACTTGCCATACCATCTATATCTTCAGGATTAGACAAAGCTTCAAGTTCATTTATTATTTCTTCAAATTTCAAAGTAAGCACCATTAATGTTTAGAATTCCATCAATACCCTAATATTTCCTAAATTTCTATTACGATATTATTCGATTATTAAAATTAATAAAATGTTTATTTACTTTTGTTCTATTGGCTGTCTGATCACTGTTTTAAGCCTTTCTGGTTTGGTTCTACGCATATCGCTTATGTAAATCTCATGATGTTTATCTCGTATTTTGTATCCGCTTTTATAGATAAAATCATGGAGCTTTTCTACTGTTAGAGCTTCAGCTGCCCCATATGGTCCTATATGCATTATTTGTGCAGCTAATCTCTCACTAAATTTTTCAAATCTTACTTTTGATATTGAAGCAAGATTCTTTTTACTTTCCACATCTTCTATGGCCATACTTATAAGTTCTTGGGTAATGAATTCTGGTTGCATTATCATAACTGTCCATTTCCATGATCCTTTATCCTCAATACTGAACTCTTCCATGTTTTCAGCCCACCAGAGTCCTTCAAGCGGCATTACAACATAATCTTGGTTATTTTGTTTCTTGGATAAGAATTTTGTTTTGTAGGACACAGGAAACAACGTTTCCATTGCATCTTGATATTCTTGGGATGTATTGGGATCACCTTGACCATCGATCATCAAGAAGTTCATCCTTGGAACATCTACAACAGAAACTAGTTTCTCTGAAGGATAGTATAAGTTCTTTTTTTCCTTTTTAAAGTCATATTTTACCATTTAAACACCTTTTTACGATTTTTCAAGCGATGCGATCTTATGATTTCAATTTAAATCTGTTTCTTCAGTTATTAACAAACCCATAAACTCTTGAACCCATTCTTTCTCTGCTTTCAAAAGCACAATGGGATGTGAAAACAGAGCCATTACACCGGGTGATGAATTATTGCTTTTATGATTCAAAATAGAGTTTTCAAGCAATTAATACAAGCATCTGTTGATTTCAATAGCTTCCAGACATTCAATTATCTCATTATGGTTTAAAATCTGGATATTTGCCATTGCAAGGTCAAATGATGAAATTTGCTTTTGATTTACAGATAAAATATGTTTAATCTTTTCTTCCATTGCTAATTTACCATTATCTGTTATATAATAAACTTTTCTCGAAGTTTTACCTTCCATTTTTCTAAGTTTGGCTTCAACTAATTTTTTTTCTTCCAGCCTTTTTAAACGTAATATATTGATGAAAACTCAATTTTTATAAAATTACGCATCCCTCTCTTTTCAATTATTTGTTCAAGTCTATATGCATAATGATGATGTTCGTAAAGCCGTCCTAGTATAGCAACATATTGGTCGGATAATCTAGTCATAGTATACTCTAAGAACTAAAAAATATATAAAACTAATTTTAAAATTATGTTAATTATCTGTAATTTTTGACAGTAATTCATTAAATATTATAAAAAAGGGATTATTTTATTATCCTGAGTTATGAAAATATTAATGTGCAAAGAAATAATAAATAAATTGATAACAAATTATCAACATTAAAATTGAATGAAAGGAGATTCAATTGAAATTTATAAAATCTAAAAAAGGATTTATCCTAATAATTATATTTGTACTGCTTATTGGAAGTTTAACTGCCTTTTCAATCTACGTTTCCGATTATTATCCTTCAGATAGCACTGCTTTAGCAGCATTGTCCTCCTCAGGATCATATACTGTATCGGACACAACAAATTCCATTACATTTACCCCCAATTCAAACAAAAGTAAAACAGGAATAATATTTTATCCTGGAGCTAAAGTTCAGCCGGAATCTTACTCTGTTTTGGCTTCTAAATTAGCACAAAATGGCTATACCACTATAATTGTAAAAATGCCTTTTAATTTAGCATTTTTCGGTGCAAATAAAGCTAATGAAATTATTGATCAACATAATGATGTTACCACTTGGGTAATAGGTGGGCATTCACTTGGAGGTGTTTTTGCTTCCGATTATGCTGTAAACCATCAGGATAAAATTAAAGGAGTTATATATTTAGCTGCTTATCCAAATATCAATGCTTCAAATGCCTCTTTTAAAGCATTGTCAATTAGAGGCTCACAAGATGGACTTACAACAAGTGGAGATATTTCTAAAAATCTAAATAAATATCCGATAAATACTACTTTTATCACCATAGAAGGCGGCAATCATTATAATTTTGGTGATTATGGAATACAAGCTGGAGATAATAACAGTACCATCAGCAGACAAGAACAACAAAACATGACAATTAACCACATATTAATCTTTTTAAAAGATCTTAATCCATAAAATTATCTTTTTTTTATTTTAATTAATTATGACTCTTTATTTCTTAAATCAATTCCAAAATCATTGAAAAATTTTTTCATAAATCTGCTATTATTTGATTTCTTTAATTATAAATCCATTTTATATTTTTTTTATAGATCCATTGGATTAGAAAAACATATAATTCTCATAAAACAAAAGTATTAACAGAAAAAAATCTGGAGGTTACACATGGATAGAAATCAATACTTATTATCTGGAATAATAATTCTGGTAGTTCTTGTAGTAGCGGTGATTGCCTTTGCTTTCTCAGGAAATAGCACTTTCAACTCAGGAACTGTATCTTTTGAATACCCAAAAGCATGGTCACAAAATTCTATGGTAGGAAATTTTAATAGTAGCTCACTGTATTCAGAAGTCACTTTTACAACAAATTATCCAGATGCAAATGGGCAGAATCAACCAGCATATATTATAATTCAGATGCAACAAAAAGCTAAAGGTACCTTGAACCTTCCAAGCACTAATTCCATAGTTATGAATACCTCTAATTCTTCAGTGTCATCTACATCAGTAAATAATGTATCAGCAGCCCAAATTGGGAATTTTGGAAGTAATTTGGCATCTAAATATACAGTAATAGATAAAAACAATTTCTACTATGTTTTAACGTACATTTGTCCAATATATGCTGTTAATCAAACAGAACAATCGTACAATAACATTTTAAAAACTCTGAAAATCAGTTAATCCCATATCTATTACTTTTTTTTTCATTAAGAAAATAGATAAAAATATTATTTTTAATTTAAATAATTTAGGTTATGTAAAGCTAAAATACATAACTCCGTATTTTTAAGTATTCTGGTTGGTATTTGTCACTATGCAATAGACATAATCTAAGCAGAAATTATTAATAAGAAGAAATGTGGATGAACATTCATCTTTATCTTTTTATTCCAAAATCAAGTTCTTTCTATCATTTTGATAAACTACTTATTGATGAAAAATATTCATTTTATTATGGTCTTAATAACAGACATGGCCCTTGTTTTTGTGATGAGTATTTTTGAATTATGGATAGGAATACCATTAGGGTTATTTCTAGATTTAAACCCAATATTAGTTGCAATATCTGCAGCAGCAGGTTCAATTTTATCTGCTTTCATAATTGTAGTCCTTGGTGAGGGTTTAAGAAAAAAGTTTTTGAAATGGCGATACCGAGGAAAATCCCCAAATGAAGGTAGAATATATGATATCTGGAAAAAATATGGTATAGTAGGTCTAGGGTTATTATCTCCGCTCCTTTTTGGAGCACCACTTGGAGCTGCTCTAGGTATTGGTCTAGGATCCCCAAGAAACAAGTTATTAGTGTGGATGATTATTGGAATTATTATTTGGAGTATTTTTATAACTGTGGCTTTATCTTTAGGTTTGATTCTGCTTTGAAATCTATTATTCAATGAAGAACCTATTAACTCAAGATTTCATTTCATAGGAAAATTTTTACTATTAAAATAAAAGAAATAACATATACTTCATTCAATTAAAAATTGAAGTTAATTAATCATTAATGGTATAAACCACTAATAACCAGTTTCTTTATCCTCAATGAATTTATATGATTTGATCGAAACATTTAATAGTATAATAAGCAAACTTTCTTTAAAGAGATAGAAGGTCATGAATTGAATTATGTATTGATTTTAGAATAAATTAACATGGCACAATTAACGTTATATAACGGTGTTTTAGAAGGTGTTGTAATTGAAGAAGATAAAAGTAGCGATAATCGGTATTGGTAATTGTGCAAGCTCACTAATACAAGGAATACATTATTATAAAGATAAAAATCCAGAAGAAGCCATTGGATTAATGCACTGGAGCATTGGAGGCTATACTCCTTCAGATATAGAAGTAGTGGCAGCCTTTGATATTGACGAAAGAAAGGTTGGTAGCGACGTAAGCGATGCAATTTTTGCAAAACCCAACTGTACCCAGGTTTTCTGCAGTGATATCCCTGATATGGGTGTTGAAGTAAGAATGGGCCAAGTATTAGATGGTGTTGCACCACACATGGCAGATCACAAAAACGATTACACATTTCTTGTGTCTAATGAAGAAGAAAATGATCAAACTGAAATTGTCAAGATATTGAAGGAAAGTAAGACAGATGTTCTTCTGAATTATCTTCCAGTAGGTTCTGAAAAAGCAACTAAGTTTTATGCCCAATGCGCACTTGATGCGGGAGTGGCATTTATAAACAATATGCCAGTTTTTATTGTAAGCAACCCCGAATGGGCAGCTAAATTTGAAGAAAAAGGAATACCAATTGTTGGGGATGATATTAAGGCCCAAATTGGTGCAACTATTACTCACAGGACCCTTGCAAATCTGTTTCGTGAAAGGGGAGTGAAACTTGACCGTACATACCAACTCAATACGGGAGGTAATACCGACTTCCTCAACATGCTAAACCGCAGCAGATTGGATTCAAAGAAAGAATCCAAAACAGAAGCTGTTCAGTCTGTGCTTGCTGAAAGGCTTGACGATGAGAATATCCATATTGGACCTAGTGATTATGTCACATGGCAAAAAGATAATAAAATATGTTTCTTAAGAATGGAAGGTAAGACCTTTGGAGATGTTCCAATGAACATTGAGTTGAGGTTAAGCGTTGAAGACTCTCCAAACTCAGCAGGTTGTGTTATTGATGCAATTAGATGCTGTAAAGTGGCACTTGAACGTGGAATTGGCGGACAATTAGAATCTATTTCAGCATACACAATGAAACATCCACCAAAACAATACACAGATGATATTGCAAGGGGAATGGTTGATGAGTTCATAGCAGGAAAAAGGGAACGGTAATTTTCAAAATTAAAAATTATTTCTAATTTATTTTTTCTAAATTAATTTTTATTTTTTTAGTGTTGTGAACTAATAGAATGAATAAGATTTATGTGATCAAATGTATTTGTCTAAAACACATCAAAAATTGTTTCTAATTCTGCCTGCGATTTCAATATTTTTAATTACATTGATCCCAACATTAACACATAACTGGCCATTGAGTTGGGATGTCATATATCATGTGTTATATGCAAAAGTTTATAGCCAAAATGGATTTGTTCTTGTTAATCCTCTTTTAAATTCTCCAATAGGTCAAAAAATTGGATATCCTCCTTTATTCCACTTTTTAATTGCTGCCTTAGGCAAAGTATTGGACATTGATTATATGGAAATTGCAAGAGCAATCCAGCCTATTATTGCATTTTTCGTTGTCTTATCTGTTACTTACGTTGCAAAGCGGTTTTATGGCACAATAACTGGGATTAGTGCGGGTTTTTTAATGGTATCCAGTACTATAATCTACAGAATCATGCTACCTGTACCTGAAAACCTTGCTCTTATATTTTTACCAGTTGCTGTTTATCTATACTATGCATCTATAAAAGAAAAAAGTGTAAAATATGCATTTATATCCGGGATATTACTGGTTTTAATCGCTGCAACACATCAAGCAGCACTCTTATGTTTAATTTTAATAATAACCACATTCACAGTTGTAGAACTAGTAATATATAAAAACAAGGGTGTTTTAAAAAATTATGGAGCTTTCTTACTTTCTCTAATTGTTATACTAGTTATTACTTTGTTAGCAATCATAATTTTCAAACCCGCTTTGATACAGAATTTAATTAACCAAGGGATAACAGCAACATTAGGTTTTGGAACTTCGTTGAACTACAATCAACCATTAAGTCTTCTTAAATATCTTCGTAACTTTGGTTTATTACTTACAGTATTTTCTGTGATAGGAGCCATTATCGCAGTGAAAATGAGACGAAAGAAGGATGTTTACATTTTTGCTTGGATAATTATCATGTTTTTATTAAGCAAAGCTTACTGGATTGGAATCAATGTGATATCAGCACGAGTTCTCATATATATGGTCATTCCTCTTTCAATACTTGGAGGATTTGGTGTGAGCCAAATTTACTACAGACTCAAAGATTATAATAGATTTTCATCAAAAAGATTTAGATCTGCATTTTTAATATGTGTTTTTTTATTGTCCACGTTATTTGGAGTTTTAAATGCTTCTGATCCAAATATGGGTTCATATTTTGCAAAAACCGTATTTGGGTCTGTGCAAATAGCACCTCCTACCTCTTCAGAAACAGATCTATCAAACTGGTTTAAAATAAATGGGGATAAAAATAAGTCAATATCAATATCAAATCTTTATACTGGTGTTTTCATAGCTGCAGAAACAGGAATGCCAATTAATTATGGATTTGCAAATATTAATAATTTAACTCCCAAAGCATATTTTGAGAGTAATAATATAGGATACATTGTATATGATAAACGTCTAACACTTCCACCAGACTATAATACTTTAAATAGATACCAAGCCAATTCTGAAATGTTTCCATTGTATTATTATAATAAAATACTTTACCAAAATATTGATAAATTAAAACCAAACTTCACACAAGTAGTATACGAAAACAATGATTTTATTGTCTGTAAAATAGAAGATTAGAATATTTTACTCGTCAATAATCAAATTTAAATCTAATATCTAAATTCATTTAATTATTTTTTTCATATAATTTTAAAAAAATTAAAATTGTATATTGTTCAATTAAAAATGATATCATAATTTTTATCTAAATTTCAATGATATAATTGCGAAATATATAAGGAAGTTAGGACTATTTATATAAAGACATTTGAACTTAATCCAAGCTTACTGTGAGGGTCAAAATGAAAAAGATAAAGATCATTGAAACAGCATTTCGAGATGCACACCAATCTCTCCTTGCCACAAGGATGAGGACAAGGGATATGTTACCCATTGCCGAGAAAATGGACAATGTGGGATTTTTCTCATTGGAGGCATGGGGAGGTGCTACATTTGATACCTGTATAAGGTACCTAAACGAAGATCCCTGGGAACGCCTAGTAGAACTCAAAGATGTAGTAAAGAAAACTCCATTACAAATGTTACTGCGAGGACAGAACCTTGTGGGATATAAACACTACCCAGACGATGTCGTAAGAAATTTTGTTGAGAAATCATATGAAAATGGGATAGATGTTTTTAGAATATTTGATGCACTTAACGACATAAGAAATATGGAACTTTCCATTAAAGTAGCAAAAGAACAGGGCGCGCATGTTCAAGGAACTATAAGTTACACAACTAGCCCAGTACATACATTAGAGAAATATGTAGAATTTGCAAAGGAACTTGAAGCACTTGGATGTGATTCTGTTGCGATAAAGGATATGGCCGGACTTATATCTCCCCATGATACCTATGAAATTGTAACAACTTTAAAAGAAGAAACTGACCTGCTCATAAACTTACATTGTCATTGTACCAGCGGTATGACACCAATGAGTTATTATGCTGCTTGTCAAGCGGGAGTTGACCTCCTTGATACAGCTATATCGCCCCTTTCATGGGGAGCATCACAACCTCCTACAGAAAGTATGGTTGCAGCACTTGAAAGTACGCCCTACTCAACAGAACTTGATTTAATACTTTTAAGTGAGATTAAAAAATATTTCGAAGGTATAAGAAAGAAATATAGTAGTCTTATAGATCCAATATCTGAGAAGGTAGACACAGATGTATTGCTCTATCAGATACCAGGAGGAATGCTTTCGAATTTTGTTTCTCAACTCAAAGAACAGAATGCACTTGATCGTTACGAAGAAGTGCTTGAAGAAGTGCCTAAAGTACGTGCAGAACTAGGATATCCTCCATTAGTAACACCTACCAGCCAAATAGTAGGTATACAAGCTGTTATGAATGTACTCGGTGGTGAAAGATATAAAAATGTTTCAAAAGAGGTTAAAGATTATATCAAAGGATATTATGGACGACCTCCTGCACCAGTAAACAGTACCGTTGCAAAAAAAATCATAGGAGATGCCGAGATAATAGATTCTAGACCTGCAGATCTTTTAGAACCTGAACTAGAAAAGTTCCGATCCGAAGGCGAAAAAATGGGAATAATCAAAAAGGACGAAGACATTCTAACATATGCTCTTTATCCAGCAGTTGCACCCAAATTTCTAAGAGGTGAAGTTATAGAAGAACCCCTTGAAAAACCCAAAGTAGTTGAAAGTACCAGTTCGGGTGCGCTTCCAACAGAATATAATGTTGAGGTCGATGGTGAACTTTTCGATGTCAAAGTTGTTCCAACAGGATACATGGAAATTGAATCTGGTGGTATAAAAGCTCCAAGTGGTCCTGTTGAGGGTGGTGTTACATCTAGCATGCAGGGTATGATACTGAAGTTGAAGGTTGCACAGGATGATAAAGTGAATGAAGGTGACATTGTTGCTGTTTTAGAAGCCATGAAAATGGAAAATGATATACATGCCCCCAATTCAGGAGTTGTTCGGGATATATTTATTGAAGAAGGGGATACTGTTAGTACAGGCGAAACCCTGATGATTATTAAGTGAACTACTCCTCTATTTTGGAAGGGGTTTCTTCCTTCATTGAATCCACTTTTGTGGTTTTCTTAGAGACGCTTTAATTTCTGTAGTTCCTACGGTATGATTATATTTTGTTTATCTAGTGCAAAATCACGTATATTAACTGCTGCATTAACATCACGATCATGTCTCTTTTCACAATTTGGACAAATCCATTCACGATGATGTAATTTTAAATTACCATTATGGTATCCACAATTGCTGCATATTTTATTTGATGGTTCAAACTGTCCTATTTGGATTAATGTTTTACCATACCATTCACTTTTATATTTTAATTTATCTATGAACCCTGCCCAGCCAACATCACTTATACTTTGTGCGAGGTTATGGTTTCGTAACATGCCTTTAATATTTAATTTCTCTATTGCTACATAATATTATTTATTATTAAATTATTATTAATATGTTGTGGTTGGATTCACCCCACCCTCATAGGTGAGGTATTCTCCAACATTAGGATAAAAAATATCTAATTCTTTTTCTTTGTCGCGATAATTTACATTGTTAATGGGAGTGTAGAAATGGCCAAAACCAAGAAAGAAATGTTAGATGACATCCTTACAAGTATATTACAAGTTGGACAAATCAAGGCTTGCGGCATAGTCTCCTCTGAAGGCCAAATTATTGATTCAAGAGCGCCATCAGATGTTGATGAAGGTATATTTTCAGCATTATGTTCAACTATTATGGGAACTGTAGAAGCAGCTTCAGGGCAGCTTAAGACAGGTCTTGTAGGACAAATATCTGTAAAAACTGAAAAAGGAATAATAGTTTTGATACCTGCCGGTTCCAAGGCCATATTTACCGCACTAACAGAACTTGATGCCCAATTAGGACTTATATTATCTGAAATTGAATCTCGAGCTGAGCAAGTAAATACAATACTCAACAATATTAAATAAAGATTAATACTTATTTTTTTTAGTGTTTAACATAAAATGGGTAATATTAACCCTATTCACACTTAAACTAATCTATTAATACATTTTATTAAATTTAAACAACGTTTAAATACCTTTTTTTGAAAAATAGTGATGTTACAATATATTGGCAAATCCCCATATTTTATAAACCAATATATGAATATCAACAAATTTTTTTAAATTACTATTTTAAAAGAAAATTAATTTAATGTTTAGAATAAACGGTTTTATCCTCTACTTCAGCCCTTTCAAATGCCCTTATACGCCTCATACAAGATTCACAAACACCACAATGAGATTCAAAACCTTTATAACATGAATAACTTAAATTTAGTGGCGCCCCTACATCTTTTCCCAATTTAACAATGCTTTCTTTATCCATATCAATCAGTGGCGCTTTAATTTTTATTTTATCGAACGAACCTACATCTATAACATTATTAAATGCATATAAAAACTCTTTAGAGTTATCAGGAAACGTTACTGCTTCCTCATGGTCCCATCCAACAATGATGATACTTGCTCCTTCTGACTCTGCAAATGAATTTGCTATGGATGTGAAGACTATATTACGCCCTGGAACCCACACACTGTGAGCAGTTTCAATTGAAACATCTTTATCATCCAGATCTTCTGCAGTTGGTTCGGGAATATCTCTGTCCGATGTTAATGCAGATTTCCCAAGTTCTGCAAGCCATGGTAAATCTATCACCGTATGTTCGGCACCAATTTCTTTACAAACTGCATGCGCAGATTTTAGTTCCATTTCAGCACTTTTTTGACCGTAGTTGAATGTTAAAGCATGTATATGATGAGTATCTTTAAATGTAGCAGTAGCAACTGTGGAGTCTAACCCCCCAGAAAGTACAGATATTGCAATTTTTTTCTTTGATTCCATTTCAAGCACCATTATTTATTAAATTATTAAATAAAAAGTATCATTTATAAATTTCATTAAATACTTGATTTGCACGATCCATAACCTCTTTAAGAGGCATATCTCTCTCATATGATACTTTTCGTACATCTTCGTATTCAGGTTTTACACTTATTATATCCTTTCCAATCATCCCTACCTTTATCCTAATTTCAACTTCAATTCCATTGATATGAAACTGAACTGGAACAATTTTTCTTGATGCAATATTTCTGTGAACAAAAGGAATAACTCTGACTCCAAGAGTACCTGTTTCTCTTATGATCAGTTCCGAAAGCACGTCACAATCTACAGGCTTTGCTATAACCCTCAAAAGATATCCTGGCCTATTTTTTTTGGTTAATGTAGGTATTATACTCACATCCCTTGCTCCTTTGTTCATCAATATATTGAATATATTTCCCATTAACTCTCCTGTTACATTATCAAGGTTGGTTTCAAGAATAGATACACGATCGCTTTCTAGTTCTGAATTTCCTTCAATAATCCTTAATGTATTGGGTAATGAAAGTTCCATTTTACCTGCACCATAACCCACATTCTTATTGATTATCAGGGGATAGAAATTGGTGAATTCATCAACAAAATTCACCAACAGTGCTGCACCCGTTGGTGTTGTGAGCTCAAAATTTACAGGACCACCAAATACAGGGACATTTTTCAAGATTTCAAGTGTTGCCGGTGCAGGTACACTTAGAATTCCATGCATAGCTTTAATTCTACCTCCACCAAGTGCAACTGGCATCCCATAGACCTTTTCATTCTTCATCCCCAGCTTATGGTAGCAATAAACTGCACCTATAACGTCTGCTACTGCATCAGCAGCTCCCACTTCGTGGAAATGTACCTCATCTATTGTGGTACCATGAACTTTGGCCTCTGCTTCTGCAAGGGTTTTAAACACATTTTTTGAACTTTTGATTGTATCGGATGATACTTCAGGATGTTCTATCCCATCTAAAACTTCAATTAAATCTGTATATTTAAGGGGTTTTTTGTCCTTACATTTCACATTAACAAAGCTTGCTGAAATTCCTGATTTTGTAACCTTCTCAATATTAACATCAATATCACCAAAATGTGATGCATAATATTGCATAACTTCTATTACAACTTCAGAATCTAATCCCAAATCAACCAAAGCTCCAATAACCATATTGCCAGAAATTCCTGAGTTTTGAGGATCTATTATAACAGTCATTGTATCACGATAATATTATTAAAAATTTAATTTATTTACGTTATTATTTGTATTTAGAATGTAAACATTATTCCATTAATCATGAACTCTTTCAATCTCTTCATTCCACAGATCAGGGTTTTTTTGAATAAAATTTTCAAGAATAATCTTGCACTCATCAAGATTCATGTTAATTAATTCTACACCATTTTCAATCAAATATTCTTCTGGACCTTTCAATGTTTTATTTTCACCCATCACTACTCTAGGAATTTTATAAAGTATTATTGTACCAGAACACATTTCACACGGTGATAATGTAGTATATAATGTGCATTTTTTATAATCTACCCCTTTAAGTCTCCCAGCATTTTCAATACAATCCATTTCAGCATGTAAAATTGTTGAATCATCTTGTAAGAGCTTGTTATGCCCCCTACCCTTAATATTCTTGTTTTCAACAAGAACCGCCCCTATTGGAATTCCACTTTCCTTTAAAGATATTTTCGCCTCTTTTATTGCTTCTTTCATGTATTGGTGATTTTTTTCTTTCATTTAATCCCCTGCAAAATTTTACACAATTAGTTATAAAATAGTTTAAATTAGTAGATATAAAATGAGATCATAAAATTTATAGGAGTATAACAATATGGACTTTAGATCCTTTGCAGTTTTTATTATAGTGGCTATTGTATTTTTCTACATTGTTAGCTATTTGCTGCATTAATAAATATAAAATTTGCAAACCCCTAATAAAAATACTTAAAACATTATTTTTATTATTATAAATATTTTTTAGGAATTTCGACCATATTAAATGTGTAATACCTTTTAAATCCACATTCTCTACAGCAAATCTTCAAATCATATTCATCTACTTCTATTTCATGAATAGTTGCATCCCCACAATAATTGCACTTCGCTGACTTCTCAAGTTTCCATGGTTTTACAACCATGATCACTCCCCCGGATTCTCAGTTGTTTTTAATGTATAATAACGAGATGCACCACAATTAGTGCACCATATTTTAGCTTTATTTTTATCTATCCGTATTCTTTGTACTGCTTTTTCATCACAATAAAAACAGGGAACTTCCTTTTCAAGCAACCATGGCTCTGCTTTTTCATCAGTTTTCTTCTTATTGTCACCGTAGCTTACAATTATTCTTCTAATTGGAACTTCCAATATAGTATATTTTTCCCCTTCAAGGGATTCTTGTACAGATTCAACAATATTATCCACTCTATCCTCATCAACAACGCTACATACTAATACAGCGTCTTGCGCATAATCTCTTATTAAGCCTATTGTAGATTTTGGGTCTTCTTTTATTGAAAAACCTTTCCAATCTTGAGGAGACATTCCTTTATACTCTAAAATATAAAAACCAGTTATTCCTGCATCCGTAAGGGCGTTCATGGCCTTTCCCAGATTTTCAATCTCAACAAAGACACGAAGATGTACCTTCAAGCTAATCACCTATTATAATATTCTGTAAAACTTATCTTAATAATTTATCTGTTACCATTAAAATAATAAAATAATGACAAAATATTAAATTTGTTGATATGAATCTTTTCCATAACTTTATGCAATTTGAATCTAGATTATTAATATTATGCATATTGTCGAGAGGTGATTAAATGACTGATTTCGATGTAAATAGAAATTCAGGATCATTCTGGATGAAAACATGCCCTCAAACAAATTTTAATCCTCTTAAAAATGGATTAAAGGTTGATACTGTAATACTCGGAGGAGGAATTGCAGGAATCACTACAGCAACACTATTAAAAGATTTAGGGTACAGTATCGCAATAATAGAGTCAGATAGAATTGTAAAAGACGTTACTTTAGGTACGACTGCTAAAATTAGCGTTGCACCCAATATGATATATAATAACCTAATAAAAAATTTAGGTCAAGTTAAAGCCCAAATGTATGCTACAGCAAATGGAAAAGCCTTGGAAAAAATAGGAGATATAGTATTTAATAAAAAAATAGAATGTGAATTCCATCGCACCCCCCTCTACATTTACACAGAGTCTCAAGATAAAGTTGAAAAAATAAAAGAAGAATTTCTAGCAGCAAAAAAACTTGAACTACCTGTTTCCTACACCAATAACATCCCCTTACCTTTTAAAACTATTGCTGGGCTAAAGTATGAAAATCAAGCCCAATTTCATCCACGAAAATATCTTCTTGGGTTGGCTGAGGATTTAAATGGTGAAAATAATTACATCTTCGAAAAAACTCGTGCAATTACCATTAAAGAAGGTGCTGTTAACGAAGTTGTTACTGATAAAGGATCTATATTTGCAGATAACGTGGTAATTACAACCCATACCCCTGTTTATGATCCTGATAATTTGAAATCCCATTTGCATCCTGCTAGATCATATGTTCTTGGTTTATATATTAATGGGGAGTTTCCAGATGGAATGTTTATTGATTTTGACCCTGTTCATACCTACCGCACAACACCAACTGAAAAGGGTACACTAATAATAGTTGCCGGGGAACACAGTGATATGCAGATACAAAATCTGGATGAGTATTATATGCGTCTAGAAAACTATGCACGTGAACATTTGGATATTAAATCTATTGAGTATCGTTGGTCTAGCCATGATAATAGCAGTGATGATGGTTTACCACTGATTGGTAGGACTTCATCTGAAAATATATACGTTGCAACTGGTTTTGGTTTTTGGGGAATGAATAATGGAACTACATCTGCAATGATTATTTCTGACATGATTGATGGTAAAAATAACCCTTTAATAACTCTATTTGATCCATTGAGGTTCAAATCAGGATAAGATAGTTATATTTTTATAAATTCTTTAGTTAACAACGGTGTGATGGAATGAAAACAAATATTTGTATAGATGATATTAAGATTAAAAAAGATAAACATACCACGGTATTTTACAGAGATAATGGGTTTCAGACCATTGGAAATTCTACAATTGGAAATGGAATTGGATATGTGAAGTCAATTGTATATCATGGAATGGAAAATCGAGAACAACCTCTTCCCTATACTTTGGGTGAAGTTAATGATGAAGAAATTTTTAAAGAAAAAAATAAATATTTAAATGCAATTTTTGAGTTTAATGAAGTTGAAAAACCTCTTGCTGCAATATTAAGCCCCATAAATAAGATTAACTTTGAAGCTGTAAACACAACTAATATTACAGCACTTGTAAATGTGTATCCCGGAAGTAAATTGTTTTTAAGTATTCTATTATTTGTAAACTATGACCTTGATTCAAAAACTCTTGTAAGAATTTTAAAATCCACAATCGACTCTAAATCTGCAGCTTTATGGGATATGGGTGTTATAAATCATTTTTCATTTGATCCACTTGATCTTGAGGATAATGAATCAATTATTATAGCATCTACTGGTTCTGCAGAAGTTGTATCTCCTGAATTAGTTAATGAACTGGTTAAAGATGTGCAAATAAATGTTAGACAAGCAGTTAAAAACGCTTTGAGTCATAATGGTTATCCAAAAGATGTTGTAGAATATATGAAGGATGTAGGTGTAGAGGTTGATGACCTTGTAGATGCAGGTATGGAACTGGTTGTAGGTGTTGAAGAAACACCAGAAATCAGTGAAAAACTTAGAAAACAAATTTATCATTCTCTAGAGGATCTTAACGTGGTATCATTCATAATTGCAGGTATCAGGCTTGAAGAAGACTATGAAAAACATAGGGTTCTTGGAGTTGATGTTGATGATGATCCTGCATATCTATATTCAGATGAGGTTTTTGGAATGTCAGTTGCAAATCAAATAGCCGGTACTAAGGCAATTTTCAACTTTAAAAGATATGATGAGGCTAAACCCGGAATTATTAGTAAATTAGGTCCTGTTCTTGATGATGTATTCGCAGGTCTTGTTGCGGGATGTATGTCGAAAATATTTGAAGTTTAAATTGGAGGATAATCATGTCAATATTAAATGATCAGAATGATGAATCCAAAAAAGAAGGAAGTAAGATAAATGGTTTCTTTGGTTTGATATCCTTCTCAACAATAATCCCGCTTAATATTCATACAAGCATCAAGGAAATGGCAACTTACACGTGGGCTTGGCCAATAATTGGTGCAGCTATTGGAATAATTGTTGGTGCCTTTGGATTTTTACTTGTTGATCTGATGCATCTACCCCAATTGATAGCAGCAGCAATGATTTATAGTTTTTCAATTTGGTTCACTGGCTTCCATCATCTTGATGGCCTAATAGACTTTGGAGATGGGATGATGGTCCATGGAACCCCTGAAAAAAAAATAGATGTCATGAGGGACAAACGAATTGGTACAGGAGGTATGGCTTATCTTCTGATTGTAGGTCTTATCACATTTACAGCAATAGCATCAATTCCCATAGGATTTATTTTCTATATAATTCTTATTTCAGAAATTGCTGCAAAAATGGGAATTGTTAGCTGTGCAACATTTTCTAAACCATTCCCCAATGGTACTGGAAAATATTTCATTGAAGCAATGAACAAGAAACTTTTATTCTTATCATTTATTCTAACATCCACAATTGGATTTCTTGTGTTTAATACAGTAGGGATAATTGGAGTAGTGATGGGTATTTTATCAGGTGTTTTAATTGCATTAATTGCAAAGAAAAACTTTAAATGGGCTACAGGAGATGTTTTAGGTACATCAAATGAAGTTGCAAGGATGTTAGCACTTTTGATCATGGTGGCGATGTTTACAATCTGATTTTATTTAAGTTTTTAAATCAGAGTAGTATACTCCTAAAATATTTCAAGTTAATATTTGTCTATATTTATAAAAATGCATAATTTTATGATTTCAAGGGATGGTAAAAAATGAAGGTTAATGTTTTAAGACTAGATCACAGGAGGGTCAGGGATGCCAGAATAACAACTCATGTTTGTTTGACAGCAAGGGCATTTGGGGCTTCTAAAGTTATATTAAGCGGAGATCAAGATAAAAAAATAATGGAAAATGTTAGAGATGTTGTAAAACGTTGGGGTGGGAACTTCGAAATAGATTACTGCAAAAGATGGGATAAATTCATAGATGAATGGAAACGAAATGGCGGAGAAGTAATTCATCTCACAATGTATGGTGAAGCTGTTCAAAATATCACTGGCATAATACGAGAATCAACAAAGGACAAACTGGTTGTTGTGGGAGGTTCACGGGTTCCTTCAAAGGTTTACCAAGAATCAGATTGGAATGTTTCTGTAACCAATCAGCCACACTCAGAGGTTGCAGCTCTTTCTATATTCTTACATACACTATTTGATGGGAAAGAATATGAAATAGACTTTAAAAACAGTGAATTAAAGATTATTCCCACTGCACATGGTAAAAAGGTATTAACAAAATATAAAAATTCTGAGATTGATGATCAATAGTTTAAAACTCGGACTACCCGTCAGTTAACTTTGATCCTTATGATTTTATCGTCTCCAATTTGAGGAATACCTCTTCCATCCCTATTGGAAGTGCAGATATAGATGTATCCATCATGCACAACTGCATCCCGAATTCTTCCTAATTGGGTAAACAGTGCATTTTGTCCAATGATACTTGTGCCATTATTTGAAAGACTTATCTCCCTTAATTGAGAACCTCTGAGCCCTGCAACATATAGTTTGTTATTGTAAAAAGCAATTCCCGATGGTGCAAGCGTCATATCAGTATAAACATACAAAGGTGTTTGTATTCCCTGTGCAGTTTCATTTCCCTGATAATTTGGCCAACCATAATTACCTCCGCTAATCAAGATGTTAATTTCATCATTCTGTATGTCTCCATGTTCTGATTCATACAAAATTCCATTACTAGGATTCCATGCAAGCCCCTGTGGATCTCTGTTGCCATAGGTATACACAAAATTATTGAATGGATTATCTGAAGGAACTGTACCATCCTTATTTATTCTCAAAATCTTTCCAGAAAGGGAATTTAAATCCTGTGCAGAAGTTCTATTGTTAGCATCCCCTGTTGTAATGTATAGTTTTCCATCGGGCCCGAACTTTATTCTCCCACCGTTATGTATCGAACCTGATGGAATTCTATCGATTAATACTGTTTCATTTTGAAGTTGATCATTTAAAACAAATCTTGAAACCCTATTTCCATTATTAGAGGTATAAAAAAGATATACATATCTATTCTGAGAAAATTGAGGGTCAACAGCTATACCTAATAATCCAGATTCACCATTGGCAGTCACATTTATGTTACCAATATTTTCTACACCATTATCCATTAAAAGACTCACATTTCCGCCCCTCTGAGTGAATATCATTGTGTTATTTGGCAAAAAGTCCATTGCCCAAGGTATGTCCAGATTATCTGCAACTACCTCTGATTGAAATCCCGTTTGCGTGACTGGTTTAGGTAAGATGAGTATAATTAACACGGCGAAAATTATTATTAATGGTATTATAAGCAATTTTTTGTTCATATTATCCCAGAATAATCCTTAAAATTATTCAAATCAGATAATATTATATTGTAGTTTTTTATACTTCAAATTTTTGTAAGAATATAATTGAAATAGAAGATATAATTTGGATACTGAATAAATACAATATCATTACATTAAATCGATTGGAAACTTATAACCCCGAATTAATTAAAGGGTTACTATACTAATATTGAAGGAGAAATTTCTATGATACTAAAACATATTGAGCATCTACTTGTACAGGATCAACTTACAACAATAAGAAGATCAGGAATAAGTAGCACAGATTTTAGGGCAGGTATGATCGAAATTGGCAGATTAATGAGTTATGTTTTCGCAGACACTCTTGAAAAAGAAAAATTAACCGTTAAAACACCTTTAGGAATATCTGAAGGTATTAAAATTAAAGATAAAAAAGATATCGTTGTTATAAATGTTCTTAGAGCTGCAATTCCACTTGTAGATGGAATATTGAGAGTTTTTACCGAATCTAAGTGTGGAGTAGTAGGTGCATGGCGTGAAGATATTCCTCCATTTAAAGTAAACTTAAATTATGCAAGAATCCCACCTGTTGAGAATAAAATTGTTATAATTGCTGATCCAATGCTTGCCACAGGCAATACACTTAATGCAATTTTGAATGAAATAAAAAATCAGGGTATTCCAAAAAGAATTATACTATTTAATGTGATAGCATCTGGAGAAGGAATAGAAAAAGTTTCAAGACACCACAATGACCTAGAGATTTATACTTGTGCCATTGACAATGAAGTTAACAGTGATGGATATATAGTCCCTGGACTTGGAGATGCTGGAGATATCTCTTTTGGAAAACCCCATGAAAAATAAAAATTTCCGTTTATTAGTAATATAATCTAAAAAATTTAGTAGATAGCCTTAGCATGGGCAGCTGCAACTATACAGGGTATACCACGTACTTCTAATAAATGAATGGCTTCCATACCCTCATTTTCAAATGCAACAACCTTCCTTGAAATTACTCTGCTTGATAAAAGTGCTGCTGCGGGAGGAGTAACAGCAAAAATTGATTCATATTTATCTAATAACTTAACTGTGCTATCTCCAAGTGATCCCTTCCCTATATGTATTTTAACACCTGATTTAGCAAGACACGGTATGCTCTCTTCAATCTCTTCTTTATTACTTGTTGTGGGTGAAATACCTGCATCGCTGACAGCAGTGTGCATAATAACAGATCCTTCAAGATCATCAAAACACTGCCCTCTCTTTATAGAATCAACCAGTTTAGGAAGAACAGCATCCCTACCTGTTAAAATTGTACCATATACCTCTATCTTATCCCCAACATGTAAATCTTGAACTATTTGAGAGTTTATTGGAGTACAGATTCGTTTTATATGTCTGATCTCATTATTTTTCTCTGTCAACTACAAAAACTCCGTTAATTATAAATTCAAGCTCTTAAGATCTTCTATAAATGCTTTTACATGTTTTTCTTTGATGTGGGGCATTACTATAACCCTTATGGCACGTGGATATGACGATTTGGAAACAGCCCATCCTAAATTTTCAAGCCTTCTAGCCAGTTCATCAACAGATATGTCCTTTGATTTAAAAGCAACAATGTTTAACTGAGGTTCTGTCACCATTTCAAATCCGGATTCGATAATACCTTCATATAAAAGCTTGGTTATTTCCATACATTGGTTTGAAACCTTCTTGTAACCTTCTCTTCCAAGATATTTCATAAGAGCCCATGTAGCAGCTGTTGAAGCACCCGTTCTAGTTCCTACAATGGTGGACTGCCTATCTTCTGTAAGATATGGCGTTTCAATGCTCATTGCATCCAGATACTTTTTCTCACGAAAAAGAATTCCACCAGTTGGTATTGGTGCAAGCCCCATTTTATGAGGATCTATTGTTATTGAACATACCCCTTTGAGTTTAAAATCAAATTTAGGAAATTCATAACCAATTTCAGTTAAAAATGGAATAGAATATCCTCCAAATGCCGCATCAACATGAAGGTAAATATTATTTTCAAGACAAATATTTGATATATCTTCAACAGGATCAACTTTACCCAATTCAGTTGTTCCTGCAACAGCCACTACTGCAACAGTGTTCTTAGATAACATTTCCTCAATAGAATTAACATCCACCTTGTAGTTACTATCAAGTTTTGCTTCCATAATATTCAAACAAAGCATGTCTGCTGCTTTTTTAAAAGAAAAATGTGCAGATTTAGGAACTATTATTTCAGGATCCTTTATTCCGGGATTTTCTAGTTTAGCAGAATTTCTGGCAGCTCTCATTGCCATTATATTTGCTTCTGTTCCGCCAGTTATTATGTGACCATGAATATCTTGTTTACCCAAAAGATCGCCTAACAAAGTTATAACTTCATCTTCCATGGCTTTAGTTCCTTTAAAAAGACCAGGATCTCCTAAATTAGACTCCAAAAACATTTGATATGCCCTCAAGCCTACAGGATGGGGGCATGTACACATTGAGCCGAGTATTTTACCTGAACGATGTGTCATATCCTTCTTTTTAAACTCTTTAAGTTGCCTGAAAACTTCTGTTTTTGATATTCCCTTATCTTCCATGGTTACCCCTGAAAATATGTGAAAATAATAATATCTTTAAATTTCAAATCTAAAATAAAAAAAAATATTGGAGTAGTTACTCCTTAATTTAAAATTCTACTCTTGCAAGACTTTTCTTGCTGCTTTGAGTACTAGCTTCTTTTCAACTCTTGCAACAACTTCTCTAACAGTTGCAACAGCATCTGTATTGGCAGATACACTTGTAATTCCAAGTTCTACCAGTTGTTCAACAATGTCAGGCATGCTTCCTGCTTGCCCACATATGCTTGTTTTAACACCTGCTTTGTTACACTCCTTGATTACCATTGCAATTAACTTCATAACTGCAGGATGTCTCTCAGAATAAAGTCCCGCCACGTTTTCATTGTTACGATCTATTGCAAGTGTGTATTGTGTTAAATCGTTTGTTCCGAAACTAACAAAATCAATTCCCTCAGCAATGAAGTCTTCAATTGTTAGAGCAGCTCCGGGAGTTTCAACCATTATACCCCATTCTATATTCTTTTGAGGTTTCAATCCAACTTCTCTTGCTATTTTCTTGGCTTCCTTAAGCTCATCTGGATGTTGAACCAATGGAAGCATAACACCTATGTTGGTATATCCCTCTTCATGGAGTTTTTTTATTGCTTTAAACTCAGCTTTCAATATTTCAGGTTCATCTAGTTCCCTTCTAATACCCCTCCAACCCAACATAGGATTGTGTTCGTATGGTTCATTTTCTCCACCATCAAGCGACTTAAATTCATCAGTAGGAGCATCTAATGTTCTGTACCATACTGTTTTGGGATAAAATGCATCTGCAACCTTTAAAATATTTTCAACAAGAGCTTTGACAAGTTCTTCTTCCCTACCTTCAATAATGAACTTTTTAGGGTGCACACCCAAAGCCAACATCATGTGCTCTGTTCTAAGCAAACCTACACCATCAGCACCTGTCTCCGAAGCTTTTTTAGCTGCTTCGGGCATACTAACATTTACTTTAACTTCTGTTACTGTTAAAATTGATTGATTTTGGATAACTGTAGCTGTTGATCCATTTGCTGTGGAATCCTTTTTATCTGTTTTCAACTTTCCTTCATATACAAATCCCTTGCTTCCATCAAGGGTTACAACAGAATTTTCTTTCAGAATCTTACTTCCATCACCTGTACCAACTACACATGGTATTCCAAGTTCTCTTGATACTATTGCTGCGTGGCAAGTAACTCCACCTTCGTCAGTTATAATACCATCTGCCCTTTTCATTGCAGGAACCATATCTGGCGTTGTCATCACAGTAACTAATATGTCACCCTTTTCTATTTTATCGAGCTCATCAGTATTTCGTACGATTTTTACTGCCCCAGATGCCATACCTGGGCTTGCTCCAAGTCCTTTAGCGATTATTATCCTTTCTTCAGATTCTTGTTCAGATTTGGATTCACAGTTGTCCTTGCCAAGTGTTGTTACAGGCCTTGATTGTAGCATGTAAATTTTACCACCTTCAATTGCCCACTCTGTGTCTTGAGGGAAATTATAATGATTTTGAATTCTTTTTCCAAGTTGAGCAAGTTGTGTTATCTCATCATTACTTAAAACACGTTTCTCACGAAGATCTTCTGGTACATCAACCTTTACTGTGTATCCTGTATCAGGGTCACGATCAAACATTACCTTCTTATCGCTGATCTTGTAATCAAGAATCTCATTTTTTTCTTTGTCGTACCAGCAAGTATCAGGTGTCACTGTTCCTGAAACAACTCCTTCCCCTAAACCCCATGCTGCCTCTATGAGAATCTTTTCTTCTCCAGTTGATGGGTGTACAGTAAACATTACTCCTGCTTTTTCTGCATTAACCATTTCCTGAACAACCACTGCTATGTAAACTTTAGAATGGTCGAAATCATTTTCTTCACGATAAAATATTGCACGTGATTCAAAAAGAGATGCCCAACATTTTTGAACATATTCAACAACATCTTCGCTACCCCTTATGTTAAGATAGGTATCTTGTTGACCAGCAAAAGATGCTTCCGGCAAGTCTTCTGCAGTTGCAGAGGATCTGATTGCTACAAAAACATCATCTTTACCAATTCGATGGCATAATGCATTGTATGCTTCGATTATGATGGTTTTGATCTCATCTGGCATCGTTGTTTCGGTTATTATTTTTTTGATCTTAACAGCTGATGCCTGAAGTTCTTTGTTTTTGTTGACGTCAAGAGCATCAAGAATGTCCATTATTTCATCGAAGATCCCTGTTTCTTTTATAAATTGATCGTAGGTTTTGGATGTGACGACAAATCCGGGAGGTACCGGTATCCCTGCATGAGTTAATTCTCCGAGGTTTGCGCCTTTTCCGCCTGCTACTGCAACATCTTCCTTTCTCAGTTCTTCAAAAAATTCGACATGCTTCATGCTAACACTCTTTTTATTATTTTTATTTAACTAGTTCTGAGCCTTCTTCAACTTCAATTCTACATGTTACTGGAAACTTCATTGCTGCTCTTCTTAAAGATTCTTTAGCGTCTTTAAAGTTCCTTTTGTTAGTATAAATAGTTAAAACCTTTTGATTTGGTTTTACAATTGCAACAGAGCTTACAGCTTTACCGAATGCCTTCCTCATACCATCCTGTACCCTATCAGCACCTGCTCCAGTAGCCATTGGATTTTCCCTTACTATATGATGAGGGTAAACCCTTATCTTCAAATGATAACCCATCCTTCCGGCTTTTCTCTGCATGTACCTGTTTGAAGCTATCCTAGCTGCTTCAAGTGCATTGTGAGATAACTGTGCTGCTTCTTTGACAACCAACGTTACTTTTAAAGGGAACTCAGCTGAGAGGTTGCCCATATCATATTGAACTATTCTTGAACCTGGAATTTTCCTGATGTAATCTTTTCTAGTATATGCTCTAACCATAAATAATCCTCCTTTCTAGAAAGTTTAGTCTATAAGTATAATAAACGTTGCCCTATAATATACCCATGTTAAAATATAACTCCATTTTCCTATAAAAAACATCAAATATATCAATCAACAGGATCGTGAGATGATGAAAATTGCAATAACTGGAAAAGGAGGGGTTGGAAAAACAACCCTTTCGGGCACATTGGCATGTTTATTTTCACAGACTTATAAAGTATTCGCTATCGATGCAGACCCAGATATGAACCTGGCATCCAGCCTTGGAATACACACTAAAATAACCCCAATATCAAAGATGAGGGACCTTATAAAAGAAAGGACAGGTGCAGAACCTGGATCATCATTTGGAGAGGTTTTTAAGATAAATCCCAGGATATCTGACCTTCCGGAATCTCTTTCAATAAATTACGATGAAAATGGCAAGCTAAAGCTCCTTGTAATGGGTACAGTTGATAAAGGGGGAGAAGGGTGTGTATGTCCTGCTTCAGTACTTTTAAAGGCATTAATGCGGAATCTTATTCTTAAAAAAGATGAGATGATTATATTGGATATGGAAGCAGGAGTTGAACATCTCGGAAGAAAAACAGCGGAAGCTGTTGATATAATGATAATCGTTGTTGAACCTGGACTCAAATCACTTGAAACTGCTGAACGAATTAAAAGACTTGCAAGGGATATTGGTATAAAAGAGATAGTTTGTATAGTTAACAAGATTTCAAGTTTAGACGAAGACCAATTTGTAAGATCTAAGCTTGAAGATTTGGGAATTAAAATTATTGGAACCATACCCCGTGACCCATTAGTTGTTAAGGCAGATATGGATGGTAAAGCACTTGTTGATTATCCTGATTCTGAAGCACTGGCTGCTATAAAGAACATTAGTAAAAACATACTTGAATGGAATGGATAGAACAGCTTTCTATCGTTTTGGAATAAGATAAATTATAAGGATAAGCATATTATGAATATCAAAGTTATCATAAAATTCAAATATAAAAATGAAGAAATTGCAGAAATTGCCTATAAATCCCTGGAACCTGACAACATTGGATATATAAATTCTTCTATCCATGGTAATTATTTTATCTGTAGTTTAAATGGCGATTCAATAGGCACAATCCTTGCGACTGCTGATGATCTGGTTTTCTGCGAAACAATGGTTGAAAAGATTTCGGAATTAAGGGTATAATAAATCATCAATTATAAAATTTAATTTTAGGAGAAGTAACAATGATCAATCTCAAAAATTTGATGGTTGGTTTTGGATTTGTTCTAATAGTTCTAATATTTATGATACAAAAAATCAGAATTAGATCTGCCCATAAAAAAAAGATTATTGAAATTAAAAACAGAAGAAAAAAGAAAAGAAAGAAAAATATGAAGTAATATCTATTCCTTTTTCTCTTCTTCAGGTAAAACTTCTTCTGCTATTTCTTCAGCTTCAACCTTTTCAACAGCTTCTTCAAGTGCTTCTTCAGCAATAACCTCTTCGGCTATTTCTGCTGCTTCTGCTGCTTCTTCTACTTTTTTCTCGAAGACATCGACGAATTCAACTTTTTCAATGTTTTCCATGTTCTCCCAGATATCTCTGGCTATTCTAAACCTTGCAAATGTAATGTCCATGTAAGGTTTTTTATCGAACTTGGCCATTTCATCCATTGCTATTTTGACCACTCCATCGATTATTTGTATGTCGTGTTTTTCAGAGTCGATGTTAGGTGCTGTGTAATGAAGTTCTATCATGCTTTTGATCTTCTCAACATCATCATCAATAACCTTAATGACTTTTATGTCGTATTCTAGATTTTTTCCTGCAAGTTCATGATTGAAGTCTACTCTAACCCTTCCACCACTTACACTTCTAATTATTCCAGTTGTTCCGTCGGATGTAATTGCCATTCCAACTTCGGGTTTCATTCCCTGTTTCTTGAATTCTCCCATAGGTATTAGCTGTAAGAGTTTTGGATCTCTTAATCCAAATCCTTCTTCAGGAGTTATATCTACTTTTTTCTCTTCTCCTTCTTTCATACCTACAAGTGCTTCGTCTAATCCCTTTAAAACGTGTCCTCCACCAACTACTATTGGTATTGCACCATAAGTTTTAGCATCTAATTTTATACCTGCTTCTTCCGCCACATTTTCATCGGTTGTGTCAAAGACGTTGCCTGTCTCCTGAACCTTTCCTGTATACTCAAGTCTTATAAAATCTCCTTCTTTCACTGCCATATCTCTAGCCTCCTGTGTGGTATTCTTTTTCGAAATTCATTTAGAACTTCTTTATTTTTATATTTCAATATACGTATAACAGATGGGTATCTGTCTATATAGTTATGTACACCCTCCTTAAAAATACCCGCCTCGATTGATGACATAACCCTGTTTTTAAAGTGTCTGCTGAAACCCTGAGAAATAGATTTTTCAACATCTAAAAGGCAATTAAAGGGCCTGTTCTTTATTAAAGCTTTTACAGTAATATCATCAATCAATGGAAGGGATTTAAGTTCTTGAATGTTGCTATTATTCACCCTTTCGAGTATTCCATCAACATCCCTTAAGTTGTCCAAAGGTGCATGACCATTATCAATTTCTCTAATAAGAACTTCAATTGTTTCAGGAGGTAACATATCTGTAACAGATTCCAGATCACCCAAAACAACTGCCTCCCTTATTTTAGTGCCACTAACACCTTCAACGCGCTTCACAAATATAAATTTATCAGTGAAATCAAAATCAATCTTTTTAAGGGACTTTGATAATGAAACTATTACATAATTGTCTTCATCAAGTTTTCCCTGAAGAAGAACTTCCTTTGTTTCCATATCAACAATTTTATATGGTTTAGGTGCTACGCCATTTCCATTGCTTATTCTTTTGAGTATCTTTTCATATCCTGGAAATGGTCTGTAACCACGAGGAATGTAATCAGCATCAAGAGCCTTAAAAGTCTTTGCAAGACATAATGTATACTGACCCGAACCCATTATCCCCATCGGGGGTCCTTCAATTACAATATCTGCTCCTGCTGCTATTGCGGTTTCAGCACGAGCTTCACGTGTCATAATATAAGGAAGGCCCCTGCCACTTCTCTCCAATGGCCCTGGTACAACAGCAACAAATAAACCTTCTGGAATCTGGTTTTTTGCTTGGATCATGCAAAATTTATGGCCTAGATGTAGTGGAGAGTACTCTGTAAAATCTGCAATTATCTTCACATCACCTTCAACAGATCCATAAATTGGTTCCCTTTTAATATCGTTATTTAAAAGTTTTCTATCTCTATCCAAAATTTTTTGGACGAATTTTTTACATTCCAAATTGAATTACCCCAATTACTTTGTATATATTTAATATGTTTCTATCATAATAATGGTTCATAGGATCAAAAGATAAAAATATAATAGAGAAGATATGATTATTTGGTGTAAAAATGCTTGATCTCTGCCTTTCAAATTGTAAAATTGCTCCTGAAAACATTGAATATTCAATAGGAATTAATGATGGAAAAATTGTTTCCATCAAAAGGAGTACTATCAAAGCAAAAAAAACTATTGAACTAAATGGTAAAATAGTTTTACCTGGATTAATTGATGCCCATGTGCACTTGAGAGACCCAGGATTTACCTATAAAGAAGATTTCAGATCTGGAACAACTGCTGCTGCTGGAGGCGGTTTTACAACTGTCCTGGACATGCCCAATACAAAACCTCCAACAAACACTGCCAAAACATTCAAGAACAAAATTAGACTAGGAGAAAATAAAAGTCTTGTTGACTTTGGTTTACATGCAGGGGCAGATAATCCAGAACAGATAAAAAAACTTGCAGCCCTCAAACCAGCTTCATTTAAAATTTTCATGGATCTGTTTGATGATGATTTTTTAATGAATATATTCGGTGAACTATCGGATTTACCCGAAATTGACGGCATTAAAACCGTTGTTTCACTACATGCGGAAGATAAGGAAATTGTAAATCGATACACAAATATGGTAAAATCCAAGGAAAATTTGAATCCAATTGCATATGTGGATGCAAGACCACCATTAGCCGAAGAGATTGCAGTATCCAAAGCCATATTATTAGCCAAAGAATTCAATTTGAAGATGCATGTGTGCCATGCGAGTACTAAAAAATCTTTAAACCTAATAAAAAAAGCTAAATTTGATGGATGTAATATTACATCAGAAGTTACTCCACATCATTTGTTTTTAGATTCAAGCTACATTGAACAATTTGGAAACTTTGCAAAAACCAATCCCCCACTCAGAAACAAGGCAAATAAAATAAATCTAATTGATCTTTATAATGTGGACATTATTGGAACAGATCATGCCCCGCACACAATTTCAGAAAAAGAAGAAAATATTTGGAATGCACCACCTGGAATCCCTGGGTTAGAAACTGCCCTCCCACTTATTTTAACCCAAATAAATAGGGGTAAAACATCATTTGAAATGCTGAAAAAGCTCCTATGTGAAAATCCTGCCGAAATATTTAACCTTAAAAATAAGGGATTTATAAAGGAAGGAATGGACGCGGATTTTGTTGTAGTTGACATGAAAAAGGAAGATATAATAAATCCTGATAATTTCTACTCAAAGGCCCATTATTCTCCATTTAAAGGTCAAAAAGTACAGGGATTACCAATCATGACAATTTTAAGAGGTGAAATTGTAATGAAAGAAGGCGAAGTTTATGAAACCAACGGAAAATTTGTTTACAGTTAAAATTAACTTAATTTGTATTATATAAAAAAAATTGAATGGTGATAAAATGTGCGAATCCACTGTTTATTCAATAGATGGAACAAAAATAATGGAAGATGTTTTAAACATTAAAATAAATGGCAATAATATAGAATTAATGGATATTCTAAACACGAAAAAAGATATTAATGGAACCATAGTAGAGATAGACTTGGATAAACATGGAATATACATTGATTTAAAATAATCAAATCCAAATTTTTAATAAATTAATTTTTTTCCATTACCCAATCTAATATTTTCTTTAATTATATCCAAACTAGTATTTTGGTCTTATTTCAAAAAGAGTAATATTTCCAGATTTGCTATAATTTTATTATATTCATTATATTTTCTAAAAAAATAAAAAAAGGGTTTGGTGGATAAATTCCACCTTATAAAAAACTTACTTCATTGAGAGTGCGTCTTTAGGACACGGTTCTATGCACTGGTCACAGAGTATACAGTAACCTTTGAGTGGTACTTTTTCTCCAGTGAGCTTCAGCATACTATATGGGCATACTTCAATACAGTCACCGCATTCAGTACATTTATCTGGGCTGAAAGAGATCCTGTTTCGTTTAACGGCTTTGCCATCAACTACTTTATCGATCTCTGAAATTGTCAAGGCGCCCTCAGGACAAGCAGTTGTACATGCACCGCAACGTGTACACATTGCGTATGATGCTTCTGCATCTGTCTTAATGTCGCCTGGAACTTGCATTCCAGTGTTTGTTACTACTCGGATTGCGTCAGTAGGGCATATTCTTGCACATGCACCTATATGATCACATTTTTCCTCGTCCCAGACAAGTCCTTCTTCAGATGCTGGCTTTGCTGGTCCTAATTCTACTTCAAGATCTATTGCATCTACAGGACACAGCTGTTCACAGAGACCACATGCTGTACAGATCTCTGGAAGTTCAACTGATAGTGTTGATGATTTAGGATTAATGAAGTCTCCAGGACATGCTTCAACACAGACGTTACATCCAATACAGGTGTCTTCGTCCACTTCAAATTTGAGCATCTCTTTGGTACGTTTTTCTGGTTTTTTGCCTGATATGTACACTGCATTCCATGGGCATGTCTGTGAACAGACTCCACATTTTATACAAGTGTCTTCATCAATGACAATACTTCCTCCAACTTCTTCGAGGGTGATGGCATCTACTGGACATTCATCCACACACATACCACAACCTACACAGTCCACTATTGCTATAGGTCCGCTGATGTCAATATCAACCTTATTAGGTTCTTTAACACCTTCAACACCAATAACTTCTACAGGGCATATGTCCACACATTTCTGACACATTACACAGTATCCTTCTAGTGGTACCTTGCTCATTTTACCTTCATCAAGTTTCAGTACCTGTGGTGGGCAAATTTCTACACAGTCGCCGCATTCATCACATAGTGCTGGGTTGTAGGTTACTCGAGCTTGTGTTACACCGCTCTCATCAATTGAAAGTTCTTCTGTTTTCAATGCACCTTTTGGGCATATGTCCACACATTTGGGTGCGCCTCCACAGACGTCACAGTAGATCACATCTTCCGGTGACACTTCTATGGCTGCTGTAGGGCATGCACCCTGGCATGCGCCGCATCTGATGCAGTCTTCCTTGTTGACTACTATCATTTTTTCACCTTGCGGGTTAGACCTTGTTTATGAGGTGTCCCTCACTGTCGTATACTTCAACAGTTGCGAGTTTCATATTTGTGTCGATTGTGTGAGTTGCACAGGATAGACATGGGTCGTATGCCCTTATTACCATTTCCATTAAGTTGAATATTTTGTCGTCTACTTCAACACCAGGTTTGATGTAGTCTTTAGCGACTTTCTGAATACCCATTTCCATGGCAGGGTTGTTCTGGATTGTAGCAACTATTATGTTAGCTTTGGTTACTAGACCGTCTTCATCTGTTTGATAGTGGTGAGTCAATGTTCCTCTTGCTGCTTCAACTATTCCTACACCTTCACCAGCCTGTCTTTCTATTGGTTCGGGGAATTTTTCTCCAGATAGGTCACCTTCGAGTGCGTCAACAGCCATTTCTGAAGCCGCAACCAGTTCAATTAACCTTGCCCAGTGGAATAGTAGTGGTTCTTGTGCATATCCAAAGGTATCTTTGAATTCTTTGAAGTAGTCCTGGGCTATTGGTGATGGCATTTTATCGGCCACATTAAGCCTTGATAATGGAGCTACCCTGTAAATTCCTTCAGGATATCCTAAGTCTTTTATGTAAGGGAACTTTAGCCAGGAGTAAGGTTTGACCTTCTCTGCCATATGGTCCAGGTAGTTTTCGCTTCCAAATTCAGCGTGTATTTTACCTTCTTTGTCTTTGATCCTAACGTCTCCGTTGTAAACATCCCATACGCCTTTGTTAACAAGACCAGTATGGTAGGTTTCTACGTATCCAAGTTCTTTGACAAGATCTAGGTTTTCAACAAATATTGGTTTTGCAAGTTCGATTGTTGCCTGTGCTAATTCAACATTCCTCTTTGCTTTTGTAAGAAGATCTTTCTGAGTTTCAGCATCGATTTCTGTTGATATACCTCCAGGTGTTGATGATGTTGGGTGTATTGTCCTTCCACCTGTTGCTTTGACTATGTCTAAAGCGTTTTTCCTTAATTCTATAGCTTGGAGAGCAACATCAGGTGCGTCTTTAATGATTTGGAAGACGTTCCTTGTTTTACGATCTTTTCCTGCTATGAAATCAGGTGCTGCCAGGAAGTAGAAATGGAGTGCATGTGAGTGCATAAATGAACCCCAGTTCATTAACTCCCTCATTTTGTAGGCAGTTGGTAAAATTTCATCGTCTTTAAATCCAAAACATTGATCTGATGCTTTTGCAGCAGCTAAGTGGTGTTGTACATCACATATACCACAGATTCTTGGTACTATTCTGGGAACCTCTTCAACTGGTCTTCCCTGTAGGAATTTTTCAAATCCACGGAATTCCATAACATGAAGTCTGGTTTCCTCAACATTTCCTGCATCATCGAGATGCACTGTAATTTTTGCGTGACCTTCAATTCTTGTCACAGGTTCCATTGTTAATTTAACCATTTATTTTCCCTCCTTTTGCATTTTCATTGGTATTAATGCAGCCGGGAGTGTGTAAGTATAGAATGTACCTACAACATCATCTAACTGGTCAGCAACTTCTTCAGGGTCAACAGTTTTGTCGTGATCAATACCGAAGTCTGATCCTATTGCACTTATCATTTTTGCACCTTGGTCAGTTACTTTTGCTGTTGGTCCGTAGCATCCTCTACACTGTATGCCTATTGATGGGCATTCTGCTCCGCAGAGTGATATTGTTGATGGACCCATACATACAAGTCCCTGTGGTACCAGACACATTTCTTTTTCGGGTCTTCCAAGTTCGAACTGCCTGATGATCTTGTCCATTGCCATTCCTTCCGGTGGCTTTTCTCTTGGACATACTTCACATAGGTTTGTTGTTGGTAATGTTACCGGTTCACCTGTTAAAAGAGCTATAAGTGCTTCTGCAAGAACATCGGATCTTGTTGGGCAGCCCGGTATGGAAAGATCCACATCTATTGCTTCTGAAAGTGGTCTTACCCTACTTTCGAGGTGTGGTATATCTTCACTTGGTATTATACCTTCTTCGTTGTAAGTACTGGCGGAATTTACGTAAGCTTCTTGGGTGAGCTCGTCAACAGTGTGTAAGTTTCCGAGTCCAGGTATTCCTCCGTATACAGCGCAAACACCGTATGCTATGACGAATTTTGCTTTTTCTCTTAGCATTTCGGCAAGTTCACGGTTTTCATTGTTACGGATTCCGCCTTCTATTATTATAACATCCAGATCATCTGGAACTTCATCGTATTTAACGTCCATGAGTACGGGCATGAATTCTATGTCTGCCAATCCCATCACATCAATTATTGCTTCATGTATATCTGCAATGGACAGGTGACAACCGGAACATCCAGCCAACCACATGGTCGCTATTTTAGCTTTTTCTGCCATATTATTTCACTCCTCCGCTTATGCTTCAACTGATAGTTGTTCCTTGAGTGGGGATTTACCTAGTCCCTTTATACGGGTTACCATCATATCAACGGTTTTCGCGAATTTTTCTCCTTCTGATGCAGATATCCAGTCGTGGTAAATTCTTTCTCTTCCAATTCCTAGGTCATCTGCTAATTTGTAAATCAATCTCATTCTTCTGTCTAATTTGTAGTTTCCTGCGTCGTAGTGACAGTCACCGTGGTGACATCCTGCTACAATAACACCATCTGCTCCCTCACGGAATGCTTTAAAAACAAACTGTGGTTCTATACGTCCTGAGCACATAACTCTTATTACACGTACGTTTGGAGGATATTGCATCCTTGCAGTACCAGCGGTGTCAGCTCCACCGTAGGAGCACCAGTTACAACAAAACATAACGATCTTCACATCATCCTCAGCCATAGAGTTTCCTCCTGATTTATCAATGTACCATCAACTTCACCATATTGTGGTGACTTATTAATGTACATTATATGGATAGCAAAATAGTTATTATAAAGGTTACTCCAAGAACAATTCCGAAAGGCATATATATAAGAATATGAATATCCTGTTTAGTATTACTTTGACAATTTAATACCAATTATTTATATTATTAAAGCCCAAAAAAGCCTTATAACTAATTATTTACGCTTATTACTATTTTTAACTTTTAATATTAATTTTTAATTATTTTTAAGGGAATATTTACTGTTATATTCTAAAAATTTTTTTTGTATAGATTTAAATGTAAAACAATTTTTAAGAATAGCATTTGTTTGAATTTAATATTCTTAAAAGTTAACAATGTTAATTTAATGGTTCATTAGTCATTGTTAAATAAAACAAAATACAGAAAAAGTGTTTGAGATAAAAAATTATTTAAAATAAAAAAGTTGGTGGTTAGACTGCTGCTTGAAATTACAGATTTGGCTGTAGAAGTTAATGGAAAAGAAATACTAAAGGATATAGACTTATACATCGATAAAGGCGAAACACATGTACTGCTAGGTCCAAATGGAAGTGGAAAAAGTACTCTTTTTATGTCCATGCTAGGATTTCCAAAGTACAAAGTGACTAGAGGCGAAATAATCTTCAAAGATGAAGATATAACAAATATGACTACTACTGAACGGGTTGAACGAGGTTTAGGTGTAAGTTTCCAGAATCCCCCTGCAATAAGAGGAGTTAAACTTAAAGATTTGTTGCAGATCGAAAAGAGTAAAAAAGGTGTTAAACCTAATCAAGATGAGCTTGACCCTGAAACAATTGCACTAGCTGAAAAACTTAAATTCTCAGACCAATTCCTTGAAAGGGATGTTAATCTTGGATTTTCAGGTGGAGAAGTTAAAAGATCTGAGATTCTGCAACTTCTAGCACAACAACCAGATTTCATAATGTTCGATGAACCTGATTCTGGAGTTGATATTGAAAACGTGGAGCTCCTTGCAGAGGAAATAAATGTATTATTGGACAAAGACAAAAAACCAGGATTGCGTGAAAAATCGGGTTTACTAATAACCCATTTGGGTTACATATTAAACTTTGTTAGTGCAAACACAGCCCATGTGCTGATGGATGGAAAAATAGCTTGTTCTGGAGATCCAAACGAGATATTAGAAGATATTAGGAAGGAAGGATTTAAAGGGTGTGTGGAATGTTGCGGAATACACTAGAACGTGCTGAAAAGGCCAAAAAGAAGAAAGCTGCCCTTGGATCTGATGTCGAAATAGAAGAATTCGAAGGGGAAGAAGCAGGAGAACATGAAGAGGTTGAATCTTTAAGTGATCTTTCGAATAAAGATCAAAAATCTCTTCTAAAAGTTGGGGTTGATCCTTCTGGTGCAGGTAGGGCAGGTTCATTTTTACAAATTGACCAGTCTAAAGTATGCAGCAATTGTCAATCCGAAGCAATAGAACTTATGGGTTTACCACAGGCATTAGGAAAATATGATTGGGTTAAAGATTATTTATGGAACGCCGTACCTGTAGATACAGATAAATACACTGCACGAACTGCTTTAGGAGAGCCGGGAGGTTACTTTATAAGATCACTTCCAGGTACCAAGGAAGTGTTACCTGTACAGGCATGTATGTTTATTGGTGATGAAAAGGTTGCTCAAACAGCTCATAACATCATAATTGCCGAAGAAAATTCTGAACTTCATATTATTACAGGATGTTCAACTGGTAGTGATGTGCAGTCGGCAATGCATGTAGGTGTTTCTGAATTTTATCTGAAAAAAGGGTCTAAAATTACCTTTACAATGGTGCATAACTGGGCAGAGCAGGTTGAAGTTAGGCCTAGGACAGGAGTTATTCTAGGCGATGATACAACTTATATCAGTAACTACATACTCACCAGCCCAGTGAATACAATACAGACATATCCTACAGCATATTGTCAGGGAGAAAACTCCAAAGTAGTTTTCCAGTCAATATTGGGTGGTCAAAAAGATTCTATTCTTGATGCCGGTTCAAGGGCAATATTAACTGGTAAAAATTCTAGTGCGGAAATGATAACCCGTGCAGTTTCCAAGGATGAATCCCAGATATACACAAGGGGTCATCTTGCAGGTAAATCTCCAGATGTTAGAGGACATTTAGAATGTATGGGTTTGGTACTTTCAGATGAATCACTCATTTACTCTGTACCAGAACTTGAAGGAAGTTCAACCGATCTTGAGCTCTCTCATGAGGCAGCTGTTGGTAAAATTGCAGAAGAAGAAGTTCTTTATCTCATGTCCAGAGGACTAACAGAGGATGAAGCTGCTTCAATGATTGTGAAGGGATTCCTAAGTATGGACATTGCAGGACTACCACCAGAGCTAGCTGCTGAAACCAAGAAAATGATAGATCTAAGTATTCAAGGAATGTAAAAATTCAAAAAAAATTCTTTTTTTTTGGAGATTAATTACCAATCTCCAATTTATCTTTATTATATAATGATTAAGCTCTTTTAATGGAAAATGCGATTAATCCCGATATCATTGTTAAACTTGAGAAATTACCAATTAGTCCAGCAATAACAGGATTTTTGAAGTATAATATTGAAAATGTGAAAATAACAACAGCAATGATTTCAATCCCAATGACCAAACCAACTAATCCAATTATCTTATCTAGGTTATCTATGAACATAAATTATCACCAGAAATACTCTTCCGGTAGGAACTTATATAGTTTTTGATTTTAATGAATATAAAAAAATATGTGATATTATTTAGAGTAAAAAGACAAAAAAATTACTTTTCTATAATAAAAATTTGTTAATAAAATATTATGTGGGTTTACTCTGAGATTATAATGAATTCGCCCACTTTCTCTACTTTACCGAACGGAACAAGTAAATTATCTCCTTTTTTCTTGGCACCTTTAATATGTACATTTCTGCCTTTTTCAACTTTAATAACCACATCAGTTATCTTTCCAGTTTTACCGTTGATTACCAATTCTTCAAGTTCACCTAGAATTCTAGCATTATTTGTAGCTACTTGGTATCCCTTGATCTCGCTCCAGACTTTTTCTTCCCCTTTTATAAGTTTTCTCTCTTCAACAACCATTACAATCACCTAAATTTTTAACCCTATGTTACTCAAAACATCCTCTAAAACTACTATGTCCTCACAGCTATTAATATTTACGGCCAGTTCAATTTTCCCTAACTTGAGAACTTCCTCATCTTGTTGCTTGTTGTTACTTCTTAATATATTTAATCCCGACGGAACCACATCTCCAAGCACAATACTGGGTTTCAAACCATTTTTCACGAATAATTCTAATGGAACAGCAATGCACATTGCTGGTTTATGGGACTTTGCATATTCTATAAGAACGTGATTTATAATTTCGCTTGTTATTAATGGTAAATCAGCGGTAATAGTTAATATAATCTTATTTGGATTCTGTGGAAAACATTTAGAAATATAATACTGTAAATCTTCAATATAACCATTCCCGGGTGTTTGAAAGACCGAATATCCTTCTATGCAGGCAAATTTAAAGGTTTTAGGAGTGTTCGGGCTTGTTAATATAATTATATCTGAAATTCTTTTCGAAGCCAACAGTGCATTTATAACATGTTGGATCATTGGTATTCCGCCCACTTCAATGAGTGGTTTTTCTTTTTTAACTCCCATTCTTGTGCCTTTTCCACCGGCCATAACAATTGCTGTTACCATTTTTACTAATTCCATTTATCTGTTTTAGTAGATATATTCATTCCTTGTGTTGTAGCTTTCTTCTCGGTCCTAATATGCACTTACCGCCTTGACATCCGCCTACT
Organism: Methanobacterium spitsbergense; assembly: GCF_019931065.1. Lineage (NCBI taxonomy): Archaea > Methanobacteriati > Methanobacteriota > Methanobacteria > Methanobacteriales > Methanobacteriaceae > Methanobacterium > Methanobacterium spitsbergense. Next base: position 141,092 of record NZ_JAIOUQ010000003.1, read on the forward strand.
GGATTCTTTGGAGTGCCTAATGAATTCATACATCTTGCCATCATTGCGGCACCCATTGCTAATGCATCTGAAACAAAAAGAGTGTCATTGAAGTACTTTTGAGAATATTCCAAGATTAATTCTGGTTTTTTACCTGTTATTCCTGCTCTACCTGTCACTCCTAGCATTGAACCCTCTTCAATTACGCATTCATTAAATGCTTCTTCTATTAATCTTTTAACTACAAGGGCACTAATATGGTCCAGTGTTGCAAATAGAGTATGTATTCCTGAGCTCTCAAATATTTCATGTCCCAGTTTTACTAGTTCTGGTATTTGATCCCCATTTTCACCAACATCACATCCAATTAAAGTTGTACCTGCATCATAAGCTGCTTTAGGATCTACTGGAACTGTTCCAAATCTTTCACGCCCTTCAGGCACTTTGCCTATGTCAACAAATTCATGAGCTTGTTCTGCAAATTTTTTGGCTTCTTTCCAGTCTGCTCCTTTAATTATTCCTTTTTTATATAGATCCAGTGCCGCTCCTCCTCTTTTATCGACTTTTTCGGTACCACGTATTATTGAATCTGATATAGCTCCTGCAAGTCCACAAAAATTACCTATTGTCCGAGCATATGGTTTTTCATTGTTGGTTATACGACCTGCAAGAGTTGTTCCAAAATCCATGGATACACAGGGATTTCTGTAGTCAACTTTAGTCCACATAGATGCTACTTTTATACCTGCAGTTACCAATTCACCTTCCATTTCATTTGCAACAACAACCCTACCTGTTGGTGGAAGTACACTTACTACAGCTCCATCAAACATGACTTGGTCCAGAAGTGTAAATTCTTGTAGTCGTTGTGGAAAGTTTTCTTTACTCATTGCTGGAGACATTTTTCTTGGAGGTATTCCTGCTTCTAAACATCCCTTTGCAAGTGCTATTATAAGGTCACCAACCTCTTCAGGAGCTGCAAACCCTGCTGTAACTCCAGTGGATCTAACAACAAAATCTAAATCATTCTCTATATCTACATGAGCCTTTTCAAGGGATTCAAGTATGGTATCCCTTACCATTTCAGACACAGATTCCTTTGTTAGTTCGACTTCCCAAACTGTTTCTCCAAAAACTTTTTCACCTTTTTTTGGAGGCCTTATGTCCCTTGTCATACGTACTGTCTTATCCAGAAGATACGTTCTGCATGTTGTGAGGTTAGTGGCTGTTAAAATACATTTTGTTGTTGTATTTCCAAGTTCTACAGATGCAACTACATAATATATATCTGGTTTCATTGAAAGGCCAGAACCTACAGTTTTCTTCATAAAAGGTGTTGATTTTATATCTTCGGTGTAAATATAGTGACTTTTTGCAAATATAGGCTTTGGACTTCTACTAAGTAAATTACCAAACCGTGACATGAGAATTGCCTCCCTAAAAATAATTAACACTTTTTTTTATCATTAACTTTATTATTTTAAGTTCAGTTAATTTGATATAAATTTATTGTGAAATGTTTTGGAATTTATTAAGAGCAATTAAAATAGTTAACAGTGTTATAAAAATTATTTTTAAACTTAAATATAGTTATGAAATGAATTTCTAGAGAATTCAAAAATAAATCTAAGATGTAAAATATAAAACTTCAAAAAAAATAAAAAAAATAAGGTATTTGGCGAAAATCGCCATTTCCTTTGTTTTATAACAATTTGAAGAATGGGTGTTCTTCTATTGGTTCTGTTCCAATGTCTTTTGCAGCTTCTGCCATGAATATATCTGCCATGGAGCATGCTGAAAATGCCATTTTTGCGTTTTCAATAGGTCCAATGAGTACGAAATCTCCTCCAACTGCAATCTGCAGAAGGTTGGATCCTACATCACAAACTGGCCATACTTCTCTGTTTTCTTTTTTGTAGCCTCTTAACCAGTCCCAAGCTGATGGAACGTTGTGGATACCACTACCTACTGGGTATCCCCATTTACTTTTAACAGCAAATGAAGTTCTTAGAGCAGCACCTGCACCCTGACCGAGTGGTGTGATAGCTACGTCCATGAAAGGTTTGTCTATTCCACAGTCATCTGCTGTTTCTAAGAGACCTTTGTCAAGTACGGTTCCACCTGTTTCCCACATGTTGAGTTTACCTTCAACACCAGGTTCCATAGGGTTGAATCCCAGTATGATGGATGCTGATAGATCTGATTCTTTCAATGCTTGAATCTCGTCTGCATCTGCAGCCATGTTTAGGGAATTGTATATTGCTCTGTCTGCTAATCCAGTTTCTGATGCGAATTGTGCTCCTGCAACCCTTGCTTCTCCAGATGTTGAATCTATGAAGAAAGGTGCGTCTGTAGCATCGCCTACAAATTCTAGGTATTTAACTAATGCTTCTGGTGTTGCACCGAAGGTGTGCACGATGTGTGGGTTACCAGTGACATCGGACATTTCTTCTTGCATTTTTATTAAACCTTCAGCTTTTTCTTTGTCGAAGACTCCTGCCTTCTCATCTTCAATTATTTTGTGTCCACCATAAAAGATGGTTCCTGCTAAAACAGTTGGATATTCACCAGGTTGTCCACCGACTTTAAGGCCAGCAACATCTAATACAATCTGTTCTTTGTCAAATCTAAACATAAATAATCCTCCTAAAAATTATTTAGACTCCACCAAATGTTGATAAGATAGCTCCTATTTTCACAACTTTGAAAGCTACAAATAGAATGATCAGTCCTATCACTATTCCGTATAAAATACCAATATCTCTTCCTATTTGTTGGCCCATTTTCTGAGAGATCTCACCGTAGTTAAATTCTACTTTATCTTCAATGTCATCTAATCTCTCATTTGCTTTGTTGTACTCATCTGCAGAGACAATGATACGAGGTATGGTATTTTTTTCTTCTTCTGCCATACTTATGCCCCCACCATCATTTTATAAATTACTGGAAGGCCTACGAGGAGAAGTGCAAATATGAATCCCAAACCCATACCATATATTCTGGTTGATATAAGTCCTGCAAATAACCTCTGATCCCTACCAATTAGCTGGGTACGATATTTTATATCTTTTACAGTATTTTTTATGCCTCTAACGTTAGGTTTGTTTGATAATATTATCATATAAAACCCCCTATTTTAGCAATAGTATGGTTCCAAGAGTTAGGATGAAAGCTAAACCTACAACTAGTCCCTGAACCTTTCCAGCGTACATTCCTGCGAATTGTCTCTGGATTCCACCAACAGCTTTAATCTGCGTCTGAATGTTACGCATTCTAGCTTCGATTAGTGCGGTTTCAGGAGCTACTGGGCGTACTTCTTCGCCTTCTTCTTCATCTCCTTCCTCTTCAATTACTATTACCATTGCTTCTTCTTCAATTGCTCCGGGATCTTTCTCTATGCACTCTTTTACCTTTGCCTGAATTGCTGCAGCGTCCTCAACATCGATCAAATCTACCATTTCAAACTGGGATCTGAATCTGTCCAATCCTTCGTCTGGAATGTTTTCGATGTAAGGTATTGCACCATCAGCACCTACGATGCTTCTTTTTTCAGGATCAACACCATTTTCATGGAGTGCCATAATACTTTGACCTGTGATGTGTCCCTGTACCTCTGATCCGCACAATATAAGGAACCTTAAGTTCGGATTGGATATTAAGTTTGAGATCATCTTTTCAATTCCGAGATTTTCGGTTTTGCACGGTCCTGCGATTGCAGCTCCTGCATCCACTGGTATTTGTTCGATGTGGGAAGCAAGTGTTGCAACTGCTACAGGACTTTCTGGATCACCAGTCACGTAGTCACCGTTTATTACAGGCCATCCTTCTGCGGGTGATTTTTTATCTGCCAATTTAACACCTCCTATAATAATAGGGCAACCAGCAGTACTAGCCCTAATATAAATCCGTAAACCATGTTGGTTAGTTTACCTGCTGTAATGTAAACTCCTTCCCTTCCAGGATAGGCGCCTTCAGATACAGTGTTTGGATCTAAGGCCGTCTCTATATCGTTTGCTGCAGCCTCTAATTCTGTTATTTGCTCGTTTATTGTGTCCATTGATAAGATTAAGACTTCTCTACCTAAAGATGCCCCAATAATACCTGATGAAGGGTCTAGGGTTAGGTTGAGTTCAGGAGCTATTTTTACTAAGGGTAACATTTCTACCATTTTGCTTTCCTCCTATTGTTCTTCCTCTTTAGGCCACATTCCAGACCATTTAACTGATGCTGCACTATCGAGTGATGCCTGTAAAAAGGCTCTCATAGATATAAACCATCCTATTGCACCAATTATGGATATTACCCACCAAGCTTTTGAAAAGCCTATTCCAAGAAGTCCTATTATCGCCATGGACATGAATGCTGTAGTTGCTGCGAGTTTTAGGGTTCTTCTTTGGTCTTCGTTTGGACCTAAACATGCGTTGAATGGGTGCTGAATTGCCATTGTGTTTAATATGAACAAGAGTCCTATGAATCCTGTTGATATAACAGTTGTTAGTATTGCAGGCATTGCATAACTACCAGCTATTGCTGCAGAGAATCCGAGAACAGATAGTGCTGCTGCTCCTGAAAGTTCAATTGTGCACTGCACAAGTATAGGAATTTTCATTCCAACTATTTTTTTACCGATAAGCGCAACAACTCCACCAAGTATCATTGCAATGGCAAATGCCACCAATGGTCCTAGTATTGTGTATGCTGAACCAAGCATTATACCGCCTGCAAGTCCTGCTAAAACACCAATTATACCAATAGCTAGTGACATGTATCCGATTGATGGTACACCTGTACCTAAACCGTAGCTTGCAACTCTTCTTATGGCATCTGCTCCCCATACTATGGCACAAACTGCTCCTAATGAAGCAAGTAATGGGCCTAGTATTGGGTTAAAGGGTGTGGCGTATATTCCTATAAGTCCTCCAACTACTCCAAGTGCTATTGTCCTGGATGGTGGTATGGCTACTGATGCTTCGCCTCCTCCTGCTGCTGACATTAGAATACACCTCCTTTAAGTAGTAAAACTGCAATTAAACCTGTTACCAAAGATGCAACTAGACATGCTAGAACGCCTTTTGGTAGTCTCTTGAATTTAGGGTCGTGAAATCCTTCAATTGTACCGCCTATGTTATAGGATGCTACAACTGCGTTAATGAAGAAAACACCAACTGCAAATATTGCTGCTACTGTGACAGCTGTGAGGGAAACTCCTCCACCTAATAATAGTGACAGTTTGTAACCTGGGAGTACTGCTAGTGCTTCGTATAAAGCCCAGTAAATAAGTGCTCCACCAATTCCACCCAGTGCTCCTCCTATTATTCCACTGACGTAACATACTGTTGGAATTCCGTGTCCTTCTGTTCCTTGTGTTACGTATTTACTCTGTTCGTACTTGGTTATTGGGTCAACTTCAACTTTTGCTGATGCTGGCACAACACCGACACCCCATACGTATACGAGGTTACCTACAAGCATGGTTATTCCGATCATGATCATAGAACCCACAGCGCCTCCAGCCAGTATAAGCCATAATGGCTGTCCTGTCAGTGCGGCTGCTGTGATGAGTCCGGTCATACCTGAACCTGCTGCAAGCATAGCTGTACCTGTTCCAACTCCTGTAGCTGTTGCTATTGCTGCTGGGGCTCCGCCCACTGGTATAAAGTGTACACCTCCACCAATGAGAACTCCTCCAACGGTTATAGCACCGATTAATAATAATGGATCCATCATAAAACCTCCTTAACGATCCTCATTCTTTATATGGTCCATAAGTGTTTCTTGCGAAAATCTCAATTCTGTTGTTGATGATTATGAGTGCTAAAATTATTACAAGACTAGCAATAACTCCTCCAGCTGCTCCGAATACAATGGTAGTCCAGAAGCTAAAGAATACTATAAGTCCGAAACAGAAACCTGTTACGGGTCCTCCAAACTTCGCACAGAAATGTACAACATCAATTGAGTTTCTTGCACCCAGTTCTGCTTTGGTTGTTATATCACCGTGAATAGCAACTGGAATACCTCCACCAAATGGGTATGTCTGGTACTCTCTTTCAGCACCATAGTGAACATCTCCGGTTGATGAACCGATTGCACCAATTGTTATACCCCATAGCACTGCTAATAGTGGTAATGGGAACGGGTGATTAAATCCTGATATTGGTAAGGTCATAAGATATGAAAATCCAACTATACAGAATGTAACAATAAATCCATGAGCTGCTATTGGTCCTAAATGACTGGTAATAACATCAATGAACACTGGTTGATTAAATTGAGATTGACTTACAATTCTTCCTAAGTAAGATGTTGTTGCAAATGCAGTGTGGAAAAGTGCTGCTATAAATCCACCAGCAGCTATTGACATTATAACTGGTAGATGTACTGAACTTATAAGGACAAATGCCACAGAACCTGCTATACCTGCAAGTGTACCCATCTGTACGGGTTCACCAGATATGGCCTTGTTAAACATCCTGTGAAGGTGTCCCATCTGCGGAGCCAGCTGAACTTGTGAGTTAGGGTTACTCATTGAACCGACATCAGATTCTAAATCTTCTGCGGCCCCAGCAATGGTTGCGGCAGCGCCCATTAATGCAACGACGCCTAATCCTGCTATCATAGGGTCCATATTACTTCCTCCTTCTTTTTAAAAAATATAAAAAAAATAGGTGTTTGCGCACCTATTTATTTAGCTGGAGAGATTAAAGCTCTTTCTCCGGCTGGTTCGAATTCTCTTAATGCACCTTTTGCAAACTCTCCACGTACGTTTGTGAAATCAAACATTAAGTTGTCGTCTGCAAATGCAATTTTAACCAGAGGGTTAAATACAAATGCGTCTTTACGTGCTGCGTGTGCTGATTGAGCAATACCTGCGTATTCTCCCTGGTGGCCCACATTCATTGCGTAGTTCGGATAGTTTGGTCCTCTCATTTCCACTGGTAATCCTTCGTCGTTCCTAATTGAGAACACATTGGATGCTCCACACTGATCCTGGAGATCGTATCCATAGAAACCGAGACGTGAGTGCTGTTCTTTGTGCAGGTACATTGATAGGTACCATGCGCTTAGTCCAGTCTGTGCGTTTCCTGTAGCGAATCCTGTTGCACATCCTGCTGCTGCTGCAACTATGGATGCCCTCTGTGATCCACCAAAGATGGTTTCTAAGAGTGCTGGGTATTCTTCGAACTGTTCTAGAGCATAGAATGTAACTTCTGATCCTACATCTAGGACTGTGTCCATGTTGTTAGGTGCTTCAGTCATTCCGAATTTGTCTTCGACGTATTCTTTACCGTAGTAAGTGAAGTCGTCTAAGATGTTGTCGGTGTATGCAGCTGTTGCATATTGAGTGAATCCTACTCCACCTGACATGTATGAACCTAGCCAGATCTGATCGTATAACATTGCTCCGGAAGCAACTACATCGAGGGTTACTCTGACAGGGTCGTCAGCGTTAACTCTTGAGGACTGACATATGTCAGCTAGGAAACCGAATGGTATTCCACCAGGTTCGTTTTCTCCTCTTGCTCTCCTCTGTGGTAGTGCTGTACCCATGTGCACAACTTCTGCGTGTTTTGCTGCGTAAGCGAAGTCACCAGTAGCGGCTTCTCCTGCTGCCTGTTTGTAAGCAGAAATCATGGACATACCGATCTGCATAGCAGACCATCTTGAGGTTGTTCCTCCATCACAGGTTCTTGAAACTATGGTTGGGATCCTGACAACCTGCCAGATACCGTCTCCAACTTCAGCTTTTAGAACTTCTGCCTGGTCATCTGGGAACATTTTGTTAATGTCCAGAACATATGCCGAGTCGATTTCATCAGCTATTTCATCGTTACCAGTGAAAGTTTTCACGTAACTGTCTTGCACAAGGTATGGGTTGGTTTCAACCATGTGTTCCTGTACAACTGCTGCACCAGGCATAGCGTGGTTTACAGTTTCCAAGTAGTTAGTAATAGTTTCCGGGGAAACCTCTTTACCTAACCTTTTTTCAATAACCATGTGAGCTGTGTTCATTCCGACAATAACAGTTCTTCTTATGTCATCCCAGAATTGCTGCATTGCAGCATTGTTCACGAAGTGTAAATCGTCTCCTTCAACAAATGTGTCTGTTGTAGAAACCTGATAAGGCATCAGAACTCTCTGTCCTAATGGTGTACCTACGTCTGGATCGTACATAGGGATTCCACGTTTTGCTGCGATATCTTTACCAGCTGCAACGAATTCCCGTTTCCTTTCAGATTGTTTCCATCCACCATGGTTGTAGAAAGTGGTTTTACCTTCGGTTGGGTCTTCTTTAAATGCTTTCTTTAAAGCGTCTATAAACAATTTTTCAGCCATATTTTCACCTCCTTCTTATTCAGGACCGTATCCACCCTGGGATCTTGTCACGTGTATTCTGTGGAGTACTTCTACTGCGTCTGCGTCGTCTCTGTAAGCTTCCCCATCTTTTCTGTAGATGGTTGTTTTCTCTTTGAGTACTTCTTCAGCTAATGGTGCCCCTAAAACGACTGGTTCGTCTAATTCGTCACCAATCTGGTTTTTAACTGATTCAACGTTTCCTGTAGCTTTGTTTAAGACCTGCCTTCTGAGCATGTCAAACATTAAACCATCTTCGTCGAGTCTTAAGGAGTGTCCGTGTACAGTTTTTCCTCTAATTCCTGTTCTTGCAGGGTCGAAGAATTCTGTTTCAAGGAGTTCTTTTGAGATCTTTTCAAGGTCTCTTTCCCTTGCTTCTATAATTTGCCTACCTGATAGTGTACCTGCGTCAGAACCTCTGAATCTGCATAGGTATGCTCTTGACCTTGCAAATGGTTGTGCTGGAGCAAAGTACATTGAGTCAGTAAACTGGATATATCTAACTCTGTCTCCGGCTTTTGCACCGTCGACTGCTTCGACTAATTCTCTTACTGCATCTTCTGGTTCGTCCATTTCTTCTAGTGGTGGGTGTACGCTGGGGTATTCCTCACCAGGAGCTCTGTGACCTAATATCTTTACAACATCTTCGTCTGAGATTTCCCTCAATTTTTCGAGGTCGTAATCAGGGTTGCATAAATTCCTTCTGTTCTGTGCAACCTTGGTTGTTCCGGGATAGTATTGTGCCATATTCATGCACCTCCTAATGCTAATTTAACTTTTCTTATTATTTCATCCAATTTATCTTGGGGACACGTTTCGCCTCTAATAACGCCGCTAATTATATCCACAATTTCACCTTTTGTATTTGGTTCAGTGGGCATAACAGATCTTGTTTTGACACCTATCTTTGCAAAATCTTCAAAGTCAACAGGATATTCACAAATTATGACACAAGGCCGGTTAACATGTCTTAAAATTAGTCTGGCTTTATATATGATGTGATGTCTCACACCACCCAGATGAACTACTACCAGACGGAATCTCTTAATTTGCTCTATCTCCTTTGGAGTGAGCCCAAAAAGACTTCCCGAACCTGCTGATGGTGCATCTTGGGGTACACCAGCACCTGCATTTAAAACAAGCGTGCTTGTCTGGATGTTGGCTTCGCGTAATGCGAAGGTTATTTCACAGACTGGCTTGGTTATGTGCCTCCTTCCTGGAGACATTGCAATTGCCAAAACTTCATTTCCACACTCTGCAAATGTTCCTCTCTGGGCTATTCCTCCTCCTTCGCCCATTCCCATGGTTTCTCTGCAGTCTACGACGTGTGTGGTTTTTCCAATCATTATTATTCTTTCCTTTTTAGTATCGTGGCCCTTTCACTGAGTTGCGCGTTTTGATCTGTTAAACCTACCATTTCATCAGGTATGTCATCCAGAGCTACACCATATTTGATTTTGTCTGAAACTGTTTTTTGTTTTCTTATAAAGGTTCCAACATGTATGTTGAATCCAAAAGAAATATTATCTTCACATTTAAGTTTTACTGCGTCAATAGTTTCTTCGTCTTCTATTTCCATAAATATTCTGCCAGTTTTTACTTGTAAATCAACTTCTTCTCCTTTTATGTTGATTACTCTGTGATCTGGGTCATTTGTGCCAGTAGGAAGTCTTTGTCCCTGTAGAACTATTTTCTTTACGCCATCGAGTTCATCAAGAGCATTTAAAAGGCTCTCTGTGGTATCAGCGCTTAATAATCTGTGTGGAAAGATCTCGATGTCCATTTGAATTTACCCCCAAGGGTGGATTTTATCTAGAGTTTGCCTTTTATGTCGACGGCTGCCTCGTTCACATATTTCAGTGGGTTTCGGAACTCGTCAACTTGGCTGAATACATCCTTAATTAATCCGGAGGTTGCTTCTGGGGAGAACAATTGTGTTCCTGCGTCTAAAGCCATAGCTGCGGCTACGCATGGTATAGCGAAACCTTTACTGTGTCTTGTTACAACGTGGTTACCATTGAATATACCTGGGCCTCCACCGCCGTAAATTGAGTGACTGAAGAAAGAGAATCCTACAGCTGTACCTTCAACTCTACCGAAGTCTACGCTTGGTAATCCTGTTTCAAACTCAAGAATATCGTTGTAGTATAATAATGTGGATGAAACACCCTGTGCAGCTCTTGCAGCACCTTGGTTTACCATAGTAGCTGCCATCATACCGGCTGCTGCGTATGCGTTCCATTTTGCCATGTCGTCAGTTCCGTAGACATTGAATCCGTTTAGATCTTTTTCTACACCGATTACTCCGTCTGCTTTTGCTCTGTCAACCATTCCGTTTATAACAGATCCGACTGTACCAGTTTTACCGTTATCTTTAACAAGGTCGTATACCATGTTGTCTGCGTTCATTCCCTGATATGCAAGTCCGAGTAAGTGCATTCTCTCAAATTTACCTACTGCATCTCCCATTTCAAACATTGCTGCTTGTTCAAGTAAACTTGATAAAGCTGCTGAGTTCATGGTATTTTTAAGTGTTGTTGCTACAACGTGGTTTACCATGATGTTCCTTAAGGAATAACCTGGTCCTTCTAGTTTCTGAGGTACGTCAAGCATGGTTGCTAAATTTCCACCCATATAATCAACTGATTGTGGGTATCTTCCTAAAATAGCAGCTTTTACCATGTTGGCATCGTACATGTTCACGTCACACACATCGACTATTGACTGGATAAATGCTTGAGCAGTTACCAGTGGAGCTGCTGAGTATTCAGCTGCTGCATCAAATCTTGCTTGTGGAATCTGGACAAGTACCCTTTTACCACCAACTAATAATTCAACGTTTGTGTTGTCGCCTTCTTCAACCTGTATCATTTCAGCTGCTTTAGCTGCAATAGCTTCTGCATTGCTTACAATGTCAAGGTCAAGTTCCCTACCTAAGATTTTCCCTCCACCGAGTTTACCGGTTTTAAGAGCGTTCTCTACACCCTCTAGGTTTACAGCTACAGTCCTTTTAACACCTTGTACGATTGCTTTAATCGCAGGGTTCCTCAATGGACTGAGGGCTTCTAGCGGGACCTGTTCTTCAACAAGATTTCCTCTGTCGTCGTACAAGTCGATCTTATCATCAAACTTTGCCATTTTTTCCCTCCTACGCATATTCTTTGTACATCAATTGTTGCACCAATTCAAATTCGTGACCAGATGTGAATCATTCCACATTCTAGTGACCCGATGTGAATCTGTTCACATAGGGGATATTCCCCATGGTACCTTTTGATATACGAAACTGCATTTATGCTCTTATATGTTATTAAAGTTTCTTCTTGATTCAATTAGAAAGATTTATAAGGTACCATAACCCAACAATTTTTTATATTTTAATATTGTTTCTACGTTAATTTTTTTATTCAAATTGCTAATTTTATAGGGTTAAAAAGAGGTTAACATGCAGATTATAGCAGATGTAGGTGGAATACCTGGTAAGGACTGCAGAGGATTTTGTAAATACTGTTATTTCAGGAAAGTTAAAGAACAGGATCCTCTAGGATGTAGACACTGCACCCCCGGAAGGGTTGGATGCGAAAATTGTACAACAGGAGTTAGGGAAGTAAAAAACGAATTTATTCATCCATTCATGGTAGTTGGCTCTGTACAAAATTCCCTTATGATGGGAGAAATAAAAGATAAAAATTTAAAGGTCAATATCAGCGGAGGAGGAGATGTTAGCTGTTATCCTCATCTCATGGAAGTGGCTGGTGCATTAAATCAATACAATCTCCCCATGCATCTTGGTTACACAAGTGGAAAGGGTATTGAAGAAATAAAAATGGCAGAAAATCTTATTTCCCTTGGAGTAGACGAGGTAACCTTTACAGCTTTTTCTACCAATCAGAAAATAAGGGAAGAATGGACAGGAGATAAAACCAAAGGAGAATCTTTAAAGGCTTTAAAGCTTTTCTGTGAAAACATTGAAGTTCATGCTGCCTCTGTAATAGTTCCGGGAGTAAATGATGGAGAAGAACTATTTGAAACCTGTAGCACACTTGAAGATTGGGGAGCTAAAGCATTTATACTTATGAGATTTGCCAATTTCCGAAATCAAGGGTTAATACTGGGAAATGAACCAATATTAGAAGATGTAAACCCTCACAGTCTTGAGGAATTTGAAGAATTGGTACGTAGAATAAACAAAGAGTTTAACTTCCGTGTTACAGGAACACCACTTTGCGATCCTGAAAACGACACACCCTTTGCAATTTCAAAGGAAAAAAATAGTAAATATTTGGATATACTTACCGATGTCACTTCTGAAGCAACAATATTAACAAGTAGTATTGCAGCACCGTTTATTGATAAAATAATTAAAAGAATAGAAGCAGACGACCTTGTAAATGTTGTTCCAGTTGATCAGGACATAGGTTGCCTAATAACTCAAAAGGATCTGGAAGAGGTCAATCTAAATGATTTAAAAGATACAGTTTTAATTCCTGGACGGGCCCTTGTCCATGATAAGATGGCACAGGAAATTTTGAGTAGAGATGGTGTTGATAGAATTGTTACACGAGGACCAGACAAACTTACTGTTGATGGGGAAATGAGTGGAACCCTCAGCAATGAAGATGTTCTTAAAAAAGAATTAATAGCATTTGAAGATCTTTTAGAAGCGATAAACTTCTTTGGAGTCCGTAAAAAATAATTGGAAATACTTATTTTTTTTTAAAATAAATTAGTTAATAATATTACATCTTGAAAATTATTTAATGAAAAATGATTTATTTACTTATATTAAATTAAATATCTAATTTTCACCCTTTAAATTAATAACAGTAATTTCACATCTGGATCCAAGCCTCATAGGAGGACCCCAAGTCCCAGTACCCGGTGAAACATATAGATAAGTTCCATTATATGTGTAAATGCCATGCATATATCTGAACATCAACCTTACCAGATAGTTGAATGGAAACATCTGCCCTGCATGAGTATGACCTGAAAGTTGCAATCCTATACCTGCATTTGCAACTGTTTTTAACTCACGAGGAAGATGGTATAACATTATTGAAGGAGTTTCAGAATCAATTTTAAGTTTTGAAATCACATTTTCCATATGGTCCCGTTCATAAGAATATTCAACACCAATTATTTGGATTCCATTACACTCATACATTTCATCCCTTAAAATCCTCATGTCAGTATTTCTCAAAACCCTGAAAACCTCGTCCAGTCCTTCGTAAGTTTCATGATTACCAGTTATAAAAAAAACAGGAGCTTTTAATTTATTTATTGCTCTAAAAGTATTTGTGTGCAATCTTGCACTCCCATCAACCATATCTCCGGTTATGAAAACTATTTCTGGTTGTAGTTCATTTGTTTTCTTGACAATCTTTTCCATGTAGCTTGAGTTCCGTATTGAGCCAATATGTATATCAGAAAGTTGTACAACTTTTAAATCGCTTTTTAAATGTTTTAAAGGTATTTCAATATGATTAACTACCAAAAATAAACTATTAACAAGTGAATATGAACTTAATATAAAAGTTAATAAAATAATTGTGACTCCTGCAATTTCCCCAGGGATATTAAAGAATAGTGATATTATCCAATAAATTGCAATGAAAGTCAGGAGATAAAAGGAAATTCCCATCCATGCTGAAGCTGCTGTATAAAAAACCCTTGTAAATGAATTGGAAACCACTCTTTCAATCATTGCGGATAAAGGATAGGAAATAACTGCCAGAATAAATAACGTGTAAAAAATTAATCCATGCTGAATATTGAATAAAGATGCAATTCCATAAAAAATACAGTAGTTAACTGCTAAAAATCCAAAAAAGAATACGGACATGAACCCTGCAAATCTAAGAATTGTTCTCATTGGAATATCTCCCATTTTAAGATCAAATTATTGATGTTTCAGAAAGAAGTTTTACAAGGGTGTAATCGTACATTTTAGACTTTAAAATCTCAGATATATCTCCAAGACGGTGATCACTAACAATTACATCTTCGATTTCTTTATGGTATTCATCATAATTGAGTTTAACCCTTACTCCCATTAGTTGACTCACAACAGGGAGCGGAGAGTACACTTCTTTAATGGCAGGTATCTGGTTTTCAATTTCCCTTTTAACAAGCACAGAAGGTACAATTGGTGGATCATCCATTATTTCTCTTCTTCGTCCGTCGAGAATTTCTTCGATAACTTCTACAAGTTTTTTAAGGGCCCTTATATTTTCACCCCTCTTTAGCCTGCGTGGAATTCTCCCAAGGCCCCCTACATATGCATCTGCTCCAGGAATATCTTCCAAATCAATTTCAGGAGCTCCAGTCACAACTACAGGTGTTTCAATATCTTCAAATAAATGAGTTTTATGTGTTATACATTCTTTGAAACTTCCAAGTGCAAATACTACCAAATCATGCTCCTCTATAAGTTTTTTTTCATCCTCTGATATTCTTGATATCCCCTTGCCAGCACCTCTTGAAAGTCCAATCATATTGTCCTTTGCACCATACCTTCTAAGATATTCAGATATATCACATGCAGAATGGGGGAGATGTTGACGTGCTAAAGTTGGAGAAACAATTGCTATTTCTGTACCTGCCATTGGTGCTATTTTTACTGTTCCAAGAAGTTCTTTAGCCTTTTCTTTGATCTTTTCAACATCTTCAATGGGTACAGCTAAAGTTAGGACTAAATCCATCTGACTAATATTTTCCTGTAAAACGAAACCTCCAAGATCTTCAATAAGCTCGATCATTTCATCATGCTTGTGAATTCCACCAGTATAAGTCAAGGTTTCATACATATTTTTTTCTCCAGAAGTTTATATCGCATTTCAGCTCTTTTAACAGGGTTTTTAGGTGCATTTTTGTGGGTAGGCACTTCAACCATATAATCACCCATAGTTACAATTTCATCTGATAATTTATCCCTAATATAATCGGGGTAAACAAGATAATCGTAATTTTGATCCTCTGATACAACAGAGAACCCCAGATCATCTACAATATCCCTAAGAAAATTTGAGTATACTCTAACTTTTATTTTTCGATTTTCTGATTTACTACTTTTAATATTGACTTTAAAAGGAAGATTTTCAACTTCAATGATTCCAAACATATCACGAAGCATTTCAACACTCTCTTTAATCTGTAAAAAGGTGTTTAATTTTAGTTTTACAGATTTCATAACCGTATTTGTCTCTGATAAAACTACAGCTATCTCTGCATCTGTGGAATCTGGGTCTGAGCTTACGTGAAATTTTTTGACACCTGCAAGTGTCAGAACATCCTTACACATGGGTGTTGCTACTATCTTCATCTTAACCTCATTATAGTTCATTAACAGTATATAATTATATTTAATACGATTTAATACCTCCTTGAATCTAATGATATAAAAATTTGAATATCAAATATAAACCCTTTAGATTCTTAAAATCATGATTCACCATATTCTAAAAAGATTTATATAATAAATTAAACAAATAAAATAACACTATAAATGTTTTTAGTTGGTTTGAGGAAGTGGATATATTGTTCAAAATGGATCAAAGCCCAAAAACAGCCCCCATTCAGGAAGGGGAAGAATACGACGTAAAAATTGAAGATGTAGGTAAAGAAGGAGATGGCATAACCCGTGTTGAGGGTTTTGTCGTGTTTGTACCTGATACTAAAGTTGGTGACGAAGTTAAGGTCAAAATAACATCGGTAAGAAGACGTTTTGCCTTTGCTGAGAAGGTTGAATAGATTCCTGGAGATTTAAATTTTAATTTTTTTTCTCTAATTCTATTTTTGAGGTAATAATGAAAGTATCACTGAGCTTGGATAAATCATATTCTAAAGATGTTGCAATTATGGTAGATGTTCTAAGGGCAAGCACCACAATAACGGTTGCAATGGAAAATTTTGGAACTATTATACCAGTAAAGACTATTGAAGAAGCTGAAAATTTTGCTAAAAAAAATAATGCTGTTTTGGCTGGTGAAAGAAGAGGAGCAGCAATTAAAGGGTTTGATACAGGAAACTCTCCCTTAGAAATTTCTAATTTTGCTGGAAATGTTCTAGTTATTACTACCAGCAATGGAACTCGAATAATGGATGGAATGCAATCAAAAACATTGATTGGTTCATTTGTAAATGCAAAATCGGTAGCACAAACTGCTTTGAATCTTGCAGAAAATCATATAGAAGTTGTAATGGCCGGTGTGGAAGGTAATTTTGCAATAGAAGATTTTCTGGGAGCTGGAGAAATAATATCCTATTTAACTGACCAAAAACTTGATGAAAAGGCACTTGCAGCTTATATGGCATCACGAGATGTTGATATGGTTCAAAATGCCATTAAAACCTCAAGATCAGCCCGTAGACTTGGTGAATTAGGGCTTACCAATGATGTTGAATTTTGTCTCAAACGAAATATATATGACACAGTTCCAGTATATGAAAACGGAAGAATAAACCTAATTAAATAATATTTCTGAATCATTATTTAATTTGACAGAATGTTATTTCTAAATATAATTTTAACATAATTTTATTGAAAATAGATATTCAAGAACTAAATTTAAGCTAATGTGATGATCATAATGGCACCAGAAAATATAAAAATAATTGGTACTGCTCATGTATCAAAAGAAAGTATAGACGAGGTTAAGGAAGCCATAATAATTAATCAACCCGACGTTGTTGCTGTTGAACTGGATATGAACCGTTACCAGAATATGATGGCAGAAAAAAATGGACAAGAAAAACCAGATGTAAATATTAGAGATATTATTAAAGGAGATAAATTAAGTATTTTTCTAGTAAGTATGTTCCTGTCTTACATGCAGAGAAAGATTGGGGACGATTTAGGTGTTAAACCAGGTTCTGAAATGATTGCTGCCATTGAAACAGCAGAAGAAATTGGAGCTAAAGTAGCCCTAATTGATCGAGATATCAGTGTGACGTTGAAAAGAGCACTTAACAAAATGAGCTTTATTGAGAAGGCGAAATTTGTATTTGGAATAATAACATCATTTTTCAGTAAAGATGAAATAGAAGATGTTGAAAGTATTAAAGACAGTGACACTCTCACAGAAGTAATGGAATATTTTAAGGAAATGTCTCCTAAAGCCTACAGTGTGCTTGTATCGGAAAGAGATGCTTACATGGCAAACATGCTTCAAAATGTAGAAGGGGAAAATGTTGTTGTGGTTGTTGGAGCAGGACATAAAAAGGGGATCACAGAGTACATGGAACATCCAGAAAATATTCCCCCAATTGAAGAACTTATAACCATCAAGAAATCCAGAGTACCCGTGGGAAAACTCATATTATTCTCAATACCAGTTATTTTTGTTTTAATATTTGCATTAGCCCTGTTTAAAGGCATAAATATTCAAACCAGCCTATTAAACTTTGTACTAATAACAGGCAGTTTTTCATTCTTAGGCTGTATATTATCTGGTTCAAAGGTGTATTCTGCCATAACCGCATTTATAGTCGCCCCATTAACAACCATACACCCCCTTCTTGCAGCAGGTTGGTTTTCAGGAATAGTAGAAGCGAAGGTGAGACATATATCCATGGATGATGCAGTAAACATAACCAAAACAGACAATTTTCGGGAATTATGGGGTAACAACCTATTCAGGGTACTTTTAGTGGTGGTTGGCACCAATATTGGGGCTTCAATTGGATTATTCCTAACAATACCCAACGTGATATTTCCACTATTCTACAAAATATTTGGATTTTAAATTTAAATTAATTAAAAATTAATTAATTATTCTCATTTTATAAATCAAATTTAATAGATATATAAAAAATTTTATTTTCTTTAATTTCAAATCAACTTCAATATTCTCAAAAATAATGAAGATAGAATAGTAAGAATATTATATACACGAACAGGAAATGAATTAATTAAGTTTTACAAATATAATATGATGGTGAGCAATGTACTTAATTTATAGATGTGATTGTGGACGAGCAGTATACTCCAAGGAGAAAGTTGCTACTAAAAAATGTGTTTGTGGTAAAAACCTTAAGGTTAAAGAAAGAAGGATCATTGCAAAGGTAGAAGACATTGGTCAAGCCTCAGATAAGGTCAGAAAATTGCAGGAAGAGAAATATGGTGAAGCTTTCTTCACAACTGCAGATAAAATTCCCAATAAGCGTTAAAAGTTTATTTAAAATTCAAGAACCGGATCATCATGACAGATAATATCTACGATATTACAAAAGATGGCGAAAGGGACAATATAGAATTTAAAGAAAACCTCACCATTGATTACCATCTAAAAAAGGATAGAAAACAACATCTCGCATCCCAAATGAAATATAGGATGGAAGTAGGATGTGGTGAAGCCATTTATTTTATTGGAGTTCATGATGAAGGCCATTTAATCGGACTTCCAGAACCAGAATATGAAGAATCTATTTTTGTATTGGAAAGTATAGCACACGAAATTGGTGCTGAAATTTTAGAACTCGAAAAACATCCCGCTAACAATGGAAGTGTTGCAAAGGTCAGAATAGCAAAATCTCAAAAAAATAAAAAAGATCATATTCTTGTTGGTGTTGCAGGCCATGTAGACCATGGTAAAAGTACTCTAGTAGGTACATTGACTACAGGATCCCTTGACAATGGATCGGGAAGAACAAGAATATTTCTAGATGTTCAGAAACATGAGATAGAACGAGGATTGTCTGCAGATCTTTCATTTGCCGTTTATGGATTCAGTAAATCTCAGCCAGTAAGGCTTAAAAATCCTTTGAAAAAAAATGAAAAATCCAAATTAGTTGAAGAATGCGACAAGGTTGTATCATTTGTTGATACTGTTGGGCACGAACCATGGTTACGAACAACAATAAGAGGTATAATGGGTCAAAAACTCAGTTACGGTCTTCTTACAATTGCTGCAGACCAAGGTCCTACTCACATTACTAAAGAACATTTGGGAATAATACTTGCAATGGAACTACCAGTTATAGTTGCTATGACCAAGGTAGATGTTGTAACCTCTGAAAAAGCAGTTGAAATTCAGCAGAAAATATTTGAACTCTTAAAATTGGTTGGAAGAATTCCTTTCATGGTAAAATCCATTCAAGATGCAGATTTTGTATCAAAAAACATGAACCAACATATAGTTCCCGTTGTCAGAGTCTCTCCTGTAACAGGGGAAGGATTGGATCTTTTTGATAGACTCTTTTTAAAACTTAAAATACCTTCAAATAGAAAGGAACTTCAAAAGCCATTTATGATGTATATTGATAAAATTTATTCTGTTATGGGCGTAGGAACTGTTGTCAGTGGCACAATTAGACAAGGTAAAGTTAAAAAGGGTGATAAACTTCTCATCGGACCAACTGGAACAGGAGAATATATTGAAACCGCATCCAAATCCATGGAAATGCATCACTATAAGAAAGATGTTGCAGAAACCGGAGAAGTTGTTGGAATATCAATTACAGGCCTAGATGTGAGTGATATTAAACGTGGAATGATCCTATGCAGTACAGAATATCCCACAATATCTGTAAGAGAATTTGAAGCAGATGTCGCAATATTAATCCATCCAACAACCATTAAAAGAGGTTATGAATGTATAGCTCATATAGAAACAATTGCCGAAACAATGACATTTGAACCCATTGATAATGAATATATGTCCGCTGGTGATACTGGAAAGATCAAAATGAAATTTAAATACCGCCCCTGCTGTATTAGGGAGGGTCAAAAACTGATATTTCGAGAGGGTAGAAGTAAAGGTGTAGGTACTGTAACTCGTATCATCCAATAACAAAAATATATATTATTTATATGTTTATCCTATGATTGATAGTTTTAAAATTATTTTAGGCGATTTTTAATATCTTCAACCATCTCACATGCCTTACATATATTTAGGGAGGACGCTTCACCACATTGTTTGCATTGTCCAACGATTATTTCCTTTTTTTGGAAGTTAAAGGTTTTAGAAAAGGACTTAAGTATGGATATTTTGGTTCCCTGTCTTTCACTTTCTAACTGGTTTAGATAATTCTTTACTTTTGCTCTGAGAGAAGTATTAGAATAGGGACACTCTGCAAAGTGAACATCTATTCCATTCATCACCGCCCATATCCCAACATCCTTCTCAGGAATTTTCCATAGCGGTTTTATTCTAGGTACGAGTTTTGGATGTATCCTATCCAGTTTAGGGCCAAATTTGGAGAATCTCCTGAAATCGGCCTTTGAAAAACTCATTAAGAAAGATTGAATCTCATCATCAAGATTGTGTCCTGTTGCAAGCTTATCCGCCCCTAATTCATTTGAAATTTTATTTAAAAGATACCGACGGAACACTCCACAAGGTATGCATGCACTTTGATACAGATCCGCTATTTCATCCAATGTATATCCAAATTCTTTCTTGAATGATCCTTCTACCAGTTCAACATCGAGTTTTGAAGCGATAATCCTAGCAACATTTATTCCTTCACCCCGATATCCTGAAATTCCTTCATCAACAGAAACTGCTACCAGTTCAAAGTCTAATTCATCAACTAAATCTGCAAGAAGATATAATGTTAAAACACTATCCTTCCCTCCAGAAAGTCCAACTGCAACCTTATCTTTTGGTTTGATTAAATTATAATCTATTATAACTTCCCTAGCTTGATTCACTATATACTGATTGAACTCCAATGGATCAAGTGATTTCATAAAAAATATATTGAAACAGGAACATAAATAAGAGTATGATAACTGCTGAACTTACAATTATTCCAATTGGAACCCATGGAACCAGTCTGAGTGAATATATTGCTGCTGCTGTTAAGGCTCTAGATAGTAATGACATAAAATATGAATTAACAGGTATGGGAACTTTAATTGAGTCAGACAATTTGGATAAAATATTCGTTGCCATAAATGCAGCTCATGAAGCAGTATTTGATGTCGGCGCAGAGAGGGTTGCAACAAGCATAAAAATAGATGAACGACGAGATGTAAATAAGACAATTAAAGATAAAATTACATCAGTAACTCAAAAACTCAGTTAAAACAATTGGTAAATAAAAATTTGAAAAAAAGATTGGAATAATAATTAAAATAAGTTAATTTGCTTTGATGCTTCATTGAGCACAGAAACAATTTTTTCCAAATCATTTTTTTCTAGTGATGGGTGAACTGGTAGGGAAAGAACTTCTGATGATGCTGCCTCCGCTTCTGGACATGATGCACTGAAACCAAGTTCTTTATATAATTTCTGTTTATAAATTGGCTTAGGATAATGTATTCCTGTTCCAATACCTCTACTATTTAAGAATTCCATTAATTCGTTTCTTCTGGATTTTCCAACTCTAATAGTATACTGATGGTAGACATGTTTCACATCAGCAGATACAAATGGGGCAGTAATACCATTTATTTTATCAATTCGTTCTGTTAGGTATTTTGCATTCGCTATTCTCTTCTCATTAAACTTATCGAGCTTTTTAAGTTGGACAATTCCTATTGCAGCAGCAATATCGGTCATTCTGAAGTTATATCCTAACACAACATGAGTGTAGCGTTCACTTTCACCATGAGACCTTAATACACGTGCTTTTTCAGCCATCTCTTCATTTTCTGTAGTTATGATTCCGCCTTCACTGGTTGTCATATTTTTAGTAGGATAAAAACTGAAACATCCCATATCTCCAAGAGAACCTGCTTTTTTCCCTTTGTAAACAGCACCATGGGCTTGTGCTGCGTCTTCAATAACAATTAGATCATGATCTTCTGCAATTTGTTTAATAGTATCCATTTCTGCAGGTTGTCCATAGAGATGAACAGGCATCACAGCTTTAGTTTTATCTGTTATTGCATTTTCTATGTTTTCTGGGTTTAAATTATAAGTTTTATTGTCAATATCAATAAAAACAGGTTTTGCACCCACATGTAACACAGAATTTCCTGTTGCAGCAAAGGTGAATGGGGTTGTTATCACTTCATCATTCGGACCAATACCTGCAGCAAGAAGTGCAAGATGTAATGCAGTTGTTCCAGAACTAACTGCAACAGCATGCTTAACTCCCAGATATTCTGCAAATTTTTCTTCAAATTCTGCTACTTTAGGACCCTGTGCAATGAATCCCGATCTTAATACTTTTACTACTTCATCTATTTCATCATCAGCTATAATTGGTTTAGCAATTGGTATCATTCTAGTATCACCTTAATTAAAACATCCAGAAATCCAAGCATAGTCCTTCAATTTCATTCAATATAGATCAATATCCATATTCCTTGATATTGAATTTTTATTTTTGTTGGATCATTAAAAGAAATTAATGTATTAAATCAATTATTGATTTATTATATTAGTTTCATATATAATACTGTTATCTCAGTATTTTCAGATTATTAATAAATTTATTTACTGAAATATTCTATACAAATTCTCTTTTTTATTCCAGAAAAGTATTATTATCATTATACCAACCATTAGAATTAGTAAAGGTATTGAAGATAATGGATCAGTTGATTGTGCTGTAATTAATGAAGGTAATCCATCAAGACCAGAATTTGAAGAGTTTAAAATTAATGCAACATATATATTATTTGCAATATGCACACCCATAGCAGTTTCCAGACCATTTTCACCAAGAACAATTATTCCTAGCATCAATCCTATTATCAGTGCAGATATTACAATTGAAATGCTCATTGTAAAGTCTGTTCCATTGTTAAAGTGGATTAAGCCGAATATTAAAGTAGTTATTATTAGAGGTATCACTGGTTTCTTTGTAATTAACCCAACAGCCTGCATTAGGTATCCTCTAAAAAATATCTCCTCAAACGATGCTTGTAGTGGAAATATCAAGATACTTAGAAATAAAAGAACAATAAAAGGCCAAAAATCAAATTTAAAAGATAAACTGCCACCCTGATAAATAAAAGATAGTATGGTGAAAAAACCCATTATCCCCACCCATAAACCTGCACCTTTAATAATTCTCCTCCATTTTATATTCTTTCCCGTATTAATAAGACTTATAAAATGTTTTTTATGTATGAAACGTACACAGAGATAGAAAAGTAGGGAGAATATTCCGTAACTAATACCAATTAAAATAAGCATCATGAATGGATCATTTAAGATATTCGTTTGAGCATCATATCTAGCTGAGCCTATACTTAAAAAATATAGTACCACAATCAAAATCAATAAGCTGATAGAAGCAAAAATTCCCCCAATAAAGGTTATACCCATGGTTAAAATATAACTGCCCATTGTATTTTTACCTTGGACTGCGTTATCAAGAAAACTTATTTTAGACATTTATTTACTCTCCTTCAATAAAGTTATAATAACTATTATTTGGTATTAATAAATTTTTATATAAACCAGTATTTCATACCAAACATTTTATTATTCGATAATTAATTAATTGATTAACATTAACAATATCTTTTAAAGGCGGGAAAAATGGACAACAAAACAATTCATGAAGGCAAAGTTACAATCAAAGTTCCAGAATTTGAAAAAATTACAGCAAAAGCACCAGTATTCTATAACCCTGCCATGGAACTTAATAGAGACCTTTCAGTAGTCGCCATATCTGTTTATAAAGAATCCGTTGATCATGATATTTCAGTTTGCGATGTTTTCGGAGGAACAGGTATAAGAGGTATAAGGTATGCCAAAGAAATTGATGGCGTAGAAAAAGCAGTTATAAATGATTTAAACCCTCTTGCAGTCGAATTGGCAAAAGAAAATACCAAACTTAATGAACTACATCAAGTATCGGTTTGCAAGGATGATGCCAATATGATCCTCAGGAAATGTAAGGGGAAATTTGATGTAATAGACATAGACCCCTTTGGAACACCATCTTACTATGTTGAATCTGCTGCTGCAAGTCTAAGATCAGGAGGAATGATCTGCATAACTGCAACAGATACTTCAGCCCTTTGCGGAACTTACACAGAACCCTGCATCCGTAAATATGGGGCAATACCATTAAAAACAGAATATTGTCATGAAAATGGATTAAGAATACTTGCAGGTTTTATTGCCAGAACCTTTTCCAAATATAAGAAATATATTGAAGTTAAATTCTCTCACAGCACAGAACACTACATGAGGATATACGCTGTAATTGGAAAAGGTGCTGCAAATACAGATGAATCACTGAAATCGTTAGGATACATTGCTCACTGTAAAAACTGTTTAAACAGGATTGTGTTCAAGGGATTGTCTCCAGTAATTCCTGGAAAGTGTCCTATATGTGGTGGTATTTTTAATGTTGGTGGACCTTTATGGTGTGGGGAAATGTATAATCAAGATTTTGTGTCTTCAATGAGAGATACTGTCAATGAATTAGTATTAAACAAAGAAAACAAAGTTATTAAACTTTTGGATACATGTTTTGAAGAATCAAACGCCCCTGTAACTCACTTTGAAATTCATAAGGTTTGTAAAAATTTAAAAACAAGTGCACCTCCCCTTATAGATATTATGAATCTGCTTAAAAAGGAAGGATTTTTTGTTTCAAGAACCCATTTCAGCCCTACATCCTTAAAAACAGATGCAAATATTACTGAGCTTAAGAATATTATAGTTAATTTAAAACAAGCACAGTCAACCGATCAAATTTAAATATAATCAATATTTTTTTTAAGATATTAAATTTTTCCTGATTTTTTGAGTTTTAAGTATTCAGTTATTTTAAGTTAGAATTTCCTTAGATAAAAAATTAAATAAATGGCGCATTGCATTTATATGTGTCAACCATTAATTCACGTTACTTTTTAATTCAAATGATTTATATGGAATAATTAACATAATAAATTAATGGCATTTGCCAAATTAATGGAGGTTAAAAAATGAATATCGGAGAAATAATATCAGACTCAATTAAGTATCCGACATCTGATTGGACAAAGGTACTTATTTTGGGAGTTATATTTTTAATATCTGTTTTAATTCTACCAATTTTCTTAGCATACGGGTATATGTTTAGAATAATAAAAGCTACAATAGCTGGAATTGACGAATTACCCGAATTCGATGCAATTGGTGATATGTTTATTGATGGACTTAAGATATTTGTTGTTGGTATTGTTTATGCTATTCCTGTGATAATAATAGGATTAATAGTAAGTTTAATTTTTGGACCGGCATCTGCTACAACATCAACCAGTATTTCTGCTGGAATGTTTTGGGCACTAATTATTGGGAACATAATATATGTTATCATTGGACTAATTGTTGGACTAATAGCTATCATTGGTATAGCAAATATGGCATATTATGACGGAGATTTAGGAGCAGCTTTCCATTTCAGTGAAATATTAGATTACATTTCCCGGATTGGTTGGGGTAAATATTTAGCTATTTACATAATAGTGGCTTTACTAAGCTTTGTAATCTACTTCATTGCTATAATTGTGGGAATATTATTAATTGTTGTTGGTCTTGTAATAACATTGCCATTGGCTTTTGCTTTCATTTCAATGTTCGGATCCCGGGCTGTAGCATTGTTATTCACAGAAGCTGTAATTGAAGTACCAGAAACTCCAACAGAACCAGAACCGCTAGAATAAAAAAATCAATCTTCTTTTTTATTTTTTTTTTGGGAATTCTCTTATTTTAAGAATGAAAATAATTTATTTGTTAATTAAACTTGCATATCTACATTTTAACCAAATTAGGAATTCTTATAAATTTTATGATTTAAAATCATTGATCAAAAAAAATATATTAGAAACATCTGCCAAGATATCGTAATAATGAGTTCTTAAAAATTATTTGGGGTGAATAATTATGGATATAGGGGATGTTATATCTGATTCATTGAGGTATCCCTCTTCGGACTGGATTAAAGTTGTTATTTTAGGTGTATTATTTATAATAAGTTTTTTTATTATTCCACTATTTCTTGCTATGGGTTACATGTTTAGAGTAATAAAGGCTTCTTTAGCTGGTGTTGAAGAGTTACCCTCCTTTGATGAGTGGGGAGAAATGTTTGTTGATGGAATTAAACTGTTTTTAGTTTATCTGATCTATTCGTTGCCTGCATTAATTATTGGATTATTCTCAATTATTTCTTTGTGGTCTTCAATATGGTCTTTAAACTATGTTACACAGATGAGTGGGAATACATTCACGCCGGAAATGGTTGTTAGTATTTTTGGGGGAACAGCACTTGTTGGTCTTGTTGTTGCTGGAATTTATGTGCTGATAATTTATCCGATAATGGCTGTGGCAATTGGGAATATGGCTTATTATAATGGTGAATTGAGTGCTGCCTTTAGATTTGGTGAAATTTTTTCTACAATATCTTTAATTGGATGGGTGGATCTGATAATTTGGTATATTGTTATGATCATCATAGGGATTGCCATAGGATTTATTGGAAGTATTCTCGGTATAATCCCCCTACTTGGATGGATAATAATTATATTCATTGTTTATCCGTATTCTTATCTGTTTTATGCACGGGCAATTGCTTGGTTGTATTCATCTGCATTTGGAGAAGAATATGAAGCTTAAATCCTTTATTCTTAATTTTTAGTGATCTCTACAAAAAATAAAAAGCAGAAGGATAATTAGGTTCCAACCAACTTTAAGCCCGTAATTTGGGCAGTACTCATATTTATAGTCCTTAAGTCATCTCTTGAGAATTTTTTAATGTCATTATGCCCAGTAAGCTGAGCTAACATCTTAGTCTCCTCTGTGAGTGATTTAATGTAGTTAGCAACCCTTATGGCCCCAAGATCAATATCCAATCTTTTCCTTAATAATGGATCTTGCGTAGCAACACCCACTGGGCATTTTCCAGTATAACACATTCGGCATGCACGGCATCCCATTGCAATCATTGCTCCAGTTCCAATGTAAGCAGCATCTGCACCCATTGCCATAGCCTTTGCTACATCTGCCCCACTTCTAATACCGCCGGTTATTATGATATCCACATTTCCCTTCATTCCTATCTCTTCAAGACCTCTTACAGCCTGTGAAAGTGCTGCAAGTGTTGGAATACCCGTGTGTTCAATAACAACTTCAGGAGCAGCTCCAGTTCCACCTTCCATTCCGTCAACAGATATTATATCTGCACCAGCTTCAGCAACTATTTTAACATCTTCATCAACCCTTCCTGGTCCTAATTTGACAATTATAGGAATTCTCCAATCTGTTACTTCCCTCAAAAGTTCGATATGCTTTGCAAGATCACCTTCACGGGTAGCATCAAGGAAGCGTGCTGGGCTGAGTGCATCTGTTCCCATAGGAATTCCCCGAATTTTAGCAACCTCTGGGCTGACTTTTTCAGCCAGCAAATGTCCCCCCATACCCGGTTTTGCACCTTGACCTATTTTAACTTCTATTGCATCGGCACAGTTCAGATAATCTGTTGAAACACCAAATCTTCCAGAGGAGTATTGAACTATCAGTTTATCGGCGTATTCCCTTTCATCTGGAAGCATTCCTCCCTCACCAGTGTTAGCACATGATCCAACCATTGACGAACCCTTGGCAAGTCCCAATTTACATTCTGCACTGAGGGCTCCAAATGACATGCCCGCTATCATTATTGGTGTTTCAAGTACAAGTGGTTCAGCAGCATTTTTGGCTCCTAGAACTACCTTAGTATTGCAAGATTCTCTGTATTTATCGACAGGCGAAATTGAAGCTTGTGCAGGAAGTATTATGATATCATCAAAATTAGGTAGCTTTCTTTCAGTACCAAACCCTCTTAAAACATATTTACCTGCTTTTGAAGTGTATCTTATATCAGCTATAGTTCTAGGATCCCATATACTTCCAGCACCACTTGGTAATAGAACAGGACATGCTGCAGTACATGAACCACACATCATACATTTACTTCTGTCAATTTCAGCATGATCTCCAACTATTTCTATTGCATCAGTTGGACATACTATTTCACAAGTCCCACAAAATACACACAAACCTTCAGTATTGGCTGCTAGCTCACCTGAAGGAGATCCTGGCCTAAAATAATTTCCATTAATGTTTTTATCGATTTCAAACCCTCTTTGAAGGCCATTTGCAAAATCCTTAACATCAACAAGATCTAAGCATCCGGATTTACATGACTCAACACATGCTATTTTTCCTCCTTTGTCCATGCACTGCTGTTCACATTTAAGAATCTCATCTTCGGTACAGCTGATACTTCCAATAGGACACATAAGCATACAAAGTCTACAACCAACACACCTGTCCTGATCAATTTTTACCACACCATTTTCCCGATATATCGCATCTCTGAAACATCCCTTCATACAAGAAGGGTTTATACATTGCTGGCAAACAATAGCATGATATCCCTTTGTCATCTTGTGTAAGAAAAGGCTACTTTCGCCGTTTACATTTGAACATGCATCTATACAGTCGTTACATCCGTCACAGGCTTCAGGATTAGTTAAAAGTATTTGTTTCATAAATCCTCACCGTCCACTTCCCCATCATTTTCACCATAAAATGGTCTAAGTTCCTGATGCTCTATCTTCTTGAAATTTCCTATATCTTCTTTTATACTATATTTTTTAAATAATTCTGCCAATTTTTGCTTGTCAGCGAAGCTTAATTCATTTATTAGGGCATTGGTTCCTGGTTTGAAGTTTCCACCGACATAAATATTTCCCCCTATCATCCAGTCCCCGGTGTCAAGTCCGGCATCGCCTGTTACTACAATATCTCCACTGAGCATGTAGAGTCCGGCTAAATTTCCCATATCCCCAACAATTATAATTGTGCCTCCTTTATTTAACTGGCCAACAGCATCCCCCGCATCCCCATAAATTATAATTGTACCTTCATATATTCCAAATCCGACTCCATCCTCAGCCGATCCCCTTACCAAAATCTCACCAGAAGTCATGTTGTTTCCCACGTAACGACCGGTGTTTCCTCTGATTTCAATCCTGGCACCATTGTTAAGTGCCCCAACAAAATCTCCAACATCTCCTTTCAAGGTTACTTCCGTTTCTTTACTCAGCCCTACAGCTATAGAATCCTTTTTTTCAGGATTTTCAAGTAATAACTTCTTTTTATCCTGAGAAACGGCTTTTTTTATTTCAAAATTCAACTGTCGAGTCGACAAGTTCTCACCAGATATGATATTCTCTGTTTTTGTAATATTTATCCCTCCATTAACCAAGAACTGATTACCCCAATTTCAATGGTTGATTAAAGGTTGAAAGCAACATAATTAAATGTTGTTAATCATACAACGTATAGACTATACTATTCAATGTTGTTGTGAGACAGCAAATTTTCTAAATAAATAAAAAAATTTGGAGACGATCTAATGAAGATGTTAATAACCAACCTTGAAGGACAATGTCTCTTTGATGTTTCAATTGAAACCCAAACAGAAGGACTTATAACATTACACGAAGGTAAACATAAAAAAACAGAACTTGAAGATTATCTCAAAGGCGGTGAAATTAAGATAGAATCTACTGATCCTTGTGAAACTTGTGAAAAAATTGCAGAAATAATTAAAGGTGCAAAAAAGCATGGAAAAGTATTCATTGCATTTGATGGAAAGGGATTAGGTCCACTGCTTAATTTCGTTGCCAACCGCGTCGGTGTAGACGGTATATTTACATGCTACAAAAACAAAGTTGTCAGAATACCAATGCTCACACTTGATCTTTCCGCTACCAAAATTGATATATTGAAAAATTTATTTCAAGAAGATTTAACAGCATTGCAGATTGTAGAAAAGGTTAAAATATCCCGTGCAATGGTCTATAAACATATTAAACAGCTTTTACAATTAGGACTGGTGGAAAGATCACAATTCTACGAAAAATATGCCATTACACAGTCAGGAAAACTAGCAATAACCTATTAAAAAAAGATGTATTCTGTATTTTTATGCTGATATCCACAACATAATAATAACAATTAAATAGTCGACGCATCCATTTCTAGTTAGGTAATTTAAATGAATGAGGACTGATTAGATGATGAATAACTATTGTTTTATTCAACAGGATATTCAATTCTCAACTTGTAACTAGCTCTTTCACTCAAAAGAACAGTTCCTGGTACGAAATATTCATCGAACTGACTAACCTTTTTGTGGATACATGGGTCTATTTCGATCTTCTTCGTGTAAGAATTGCATTCAACATCACTAATTAGTCCCTTTTTAACTAGTGCTATGTATCTCATCCTAACAGTTACATCGTTTAACAATCCCATATCTATCACCCCAATATTATAGTGTGTTAAACTTGTATTTAAATTATTTGCATGTAATTATGAAAAATGTATACTTATTTATAAGATAATTGATTAATGTATAAACATTGTTCAAGTCAATGGTGAATTATATGAAAAACAACGGCGAAAAATTACAATCAGTGAAGATAGACGAAACAGATAAAAAGATACTAAACCTCTTTAACGAAGATGGAAGAATGTCTTACAGAAAAATATCTCGCAAACTAGACATTTCAATTGGTACAGTTCACAACAGAATTGAAAAACTGATGAATTCAGGAGTTATCAAAAAGTTTGCACCAGTAATTGACCACAGTAAACTCGGATATAACTTCACTACCATCATAGGCGTCCGTGTTAAAGGTGGAGTTCTAAGAAATTGGGAAGATAAAACATCTTATCACAAAAACGTGTTATGTATGTACGATGTTACAGGAGAATTCGATGCAATTATTGTTGCAAGATTTAAGGATACTTCTGAGCTAGATGAATTTGTAAAAAATCTTTTAAAAGAACCCGATGTTCAAAGAACATACACACAAACCGTGCTAAATATTCTTAAGGAAGATCTTGGCTCCAGTAAGATGCTCTAATTGAACATGTGAACATAAGATTCTATTTTAAAAAGTTCAGATAACTCAAATAATTTATTTTCTTTTTTTTAACTTAATTCTTCTAGTTTCCCATTTTAGCAATCCTTGTAAAAAAATATTAACTAGAAATTTAAAACTAATTAATAATATATAATTTGAATCTAAATTTTTTTTCCAAAAAAAACCTTCATAGAATTTATGAATTAGGAGAGAGCTGGATGATGGCACTAGTTCATTCCAAAGATTATGAAAAACATGAAACAGGAATCCATCCTGAGAACAAGGAAAGACTTCGAGTTATAATAAATACCCTAGAAAAAGAAGGTATATTAAATCATATCCCCACTAACAAACACATTCTTAAATCTAGAAACAAAATTGATGTTTTTAGACCTGAAACTGCTTCACTTAAAGATATTTTGAAAGTACATTCAGAATCCTATGTTAAATATCTAAAATCTTTCTGTGATTCCGGTGGTGGTTACTTGGATCCAGATACTGTTGTATCAAAAGATAGCTATAAAATAGCTAAACTTGCAGCAGGTGGCGCCATTACCGCTTCAAAATTGGTTTTAAATGGTTATAATAGTGCATATTCACTTGCAAGACCTCCAGGACATCATGCAACCAGAGAAAATGGAATGGGTTTCTGTTTATTTAATAATATTGCAATTGCAATTGAACATCTTAAAAAGTATAATAAAATAAAAAAATTTATAATTTTTGATTTCGATGTCCACTATGGTAACGGAACAGCTGAAATGTATTTAAATGACCCTAATGTTTTATATATATCCATACATCAAGATCCAAGTACGTTATTTCCAGGATCAGGTTTTATCGAAGAAATTGGAGTTGATGAGGGGGAGGGATGTAACATGAACATTCCCATGCCTCCGGGATCTTCAAATCAAGATTATATGTACATATTAGAACGAATTTTGGAACCTGTTTTCAATGATTTTGATGCAGAATTTCAATTCCTTGAAGTTGGTTTTGATGCCCATAAAGATGATCCATTATCAAGGATAAATCTTGATGATGAATTTTATCCTTGGATAACATCAAAGATTATGAATATTACAAATCAACTTGTATTGATTTTAGAGGGCGGTTACAATCTTTCTGTACTTTCAAGATGTAATATGAAAATGATAAATGTATTGAGAAATGAATTAACTTATGAAGAAGAAATTCAGAAAATAGGAAATGAAGTAAAAGTTTCAAATGAAACTAAAAAAATATTTCACAATATTCAAGATATTTTTTCATCATTTTATGATTTTTGAGGTGATTTTATTGGAGAAATTCAGACTTGAACAAGCTCAAAACCTTCTTAAGGATGCAGCTAAATCAAAAACAAATGAAGAAAGGTTAAAAAATCCTAAAGAAGGTTTTATTAACGTAGATCAATTTGAAAATATTATTAACAAACTATTCGAAGCAGAGGAGTTCATATACACAAGCAGACCACATCATAAACTTGATCAAACAAATGCCGAGATATTTGTGGATAAGATCATCGAAGCACGAAATGGAATGGATAAAATACTGTCCAATTTTGGCGTTATAGAAAAACAGACTGTTGAAATAGATTTAAATAAATATTATAACGATTTATTGATTTTAACAACAAAAACTAGTTTAAAAAAAACTATTGCTAAATTTGGTGTTGATCCGCAGAGGATCATTGTTGCAGGTGTGCCGCTTGATCCCGATGATATGAAAATTTTAAACCCTAAAATACCTGAAACAGCATTAGATCCCATAAATAAAAAAATAAAACACGTAAAAAATGATATCAATCGAAAAATGGAACAATTCGGTTTGAAAGATATTATAGTCATCGTAGAAAATGATAAACCTGGTCAAATTTTAGGAAAACGTGCCAAGGAACTTTATAATGCACGTTTGGTAATCAAAGATAATTTAAAGGATATTAGTATCGAAGAATTCATTACAATAGTTTCATAAATATTTTCAATGATATTCAATTAAAACTGCAAATTAAAAAAGGTTAATATAGTTGAGATAAATCCTATTTATTAATGGTTTGATCATTTGATAAAATAAAAAAAATAAAAATTATTAAATTATTCATTAATTCGGAATATTACGAAAGATAGGGGTGAATAAAGTGGATAAATGTTTTCCAGATACCCAAGATAATATACCAACCATTCCAGTACACCTTACTAGGGTTGGAGTTAAAGGAGTAAAAAAACTATTAAAAATTGAAAGAGATGAAAAGCGACCAATTGTCCTCTTACCCACCTTCAATGCTTTTGTTGATCTACCAAGTACTCAAAGGGGGATCCACATGTCAAGAAATCCCGAAGCCATAAGCGAGGTTCTTGAACAGGCCCTTGAAGGATCAACAGTGGAAATAGAATCTTTGTGTGCCAGAATAGCTAGCTGTCTCTTGAAGAAGCATAAATATGCCAAAAGAGTTGAAGTTAGTATGAAAAGTGATTATATGATCATGAAAAAATCACCTGTAACACAAATCAAAACTCAAGAGATGACCAATATCATGGCAGATGCCATCGGAATCCGGAATGATGATGGAATTGTTATAAGGAAAATGATTGGTGCTGAGGTTGTTGGAATGACAGTGTGTCCATGTGCTCAAGAATCAACCAAAGAATCTGCAAAAGTGGACCTTTTAAAATTTTTAGATGAAGAAACAACACTGAAGGTCTTGAACACAGTTTCATTTGCATCACATAACCAGAGAGGACGCGGTATGATAATGATGGAAGTTCCGGAAAACCAGGTAATTCGAGCCGAGGACTTGATAAGAATAATAGAAGACTCAATGAGCTCACCTGTTTGCGAACTCCTTAAAAGAAGCGATGAAAATGCTGTTGTTGTACATGCACACAAAAATCCGATGTTTGTTGAGGACTGTGTAAGAAATATGATCCAAAAAATTGTTAAAGAATATTCAGATCTACCCGATGATGCATTAGTAACTGTTAGACAAATAAATGAAGAAAGTATACACAGACATAATGCCTTTGCTGAAAAAGTTGCAACAATGGGTGAATTAAAAAGAGAAATGAATGGTAATGGAGGAAATAACATTGATGCCCACACATGAAATTGCAGGAAAAATTATGAACGAACTTGAGGCATTCCATGGATCAAAACCTGCCATTGACACCCCACAGATTCTTATTGTTAGAGGTATGTCCAAGAAAAAATTAGATCCCTTGGAACTTTCAACCATAGTTTCAGATGTTTTGAAAGGTGTTGGAGCAACGAGAATGGATATGTTCTCTGAATCAGCAACTGACGTAATAGGAATAATGGACGAAAATATAAGGGCAACAGTAGAAATTCCTGGAGAAACGGATGTATATGGGATATACCGCCTCAAAGAATCCTTTGAAGCCATGAACTGTCACACAGAATATGGTCTTGGTACTATTGGGCAAATAGCTGTATTTTTAGTTATTTGGAAGGATAAAAGTGGTATTGGTCCTCTTTTTGTTGAATTAGTGGTATCAAATTCAGAAGCATAATGCTATGAATCTTACCATTTATTTTATTAGATAAAAATAAGTGAAAATATGGATTATATATCAAAAAATGATTTGGTTTCTATTTTAGATGCAAATACTCCTGAAATATTATCACTAATGTCTGAAACTAATTCTCTAAGGGCTAATAATATTATAACATATTCTAAGAATGTTTTTTTACCCCTTACAGACATATGTAGAAATGAATGTGGATACTGCACTTTTAGAAAGGACCCATATTCTGATGAAGCAAGAATACTCATGAAACCAGACGAAGTCCTGAATGTTATCAAAAAGGGAGATTCTTTCAACTGCAAAGAAGCTCTGTTCACGTTTGGAGAACATCCTGATGAAACAGACATTGTTATGTCAGCATTAAATGGTTTGGGCTTTGAAAATATTTTGGAATATCTATATTTTCTTTGCAACGAAACCCTTGATAATACCCGACTTTTACCGCACAGCAATCCAGGAATACTTAAAAAAAATGAACTTAAACTTCTAAGAGAAGTTAATGCATCCATGGGTTTGATGCTTGAAACAAGTAGCAGTAGAATAATGCAAACTATTGCACATGAAAAAAGTCCTGGCAAAAAGCCAAAATTGAGGATAGATACGATTAAAAATGCGGGAAAATTGAAAATTCCATTTACAACTGGCCTTTTGATTGGTATTGGGGAATCAAATTTGGAGAGAATTGAATCTTTACTTGAGTTAAGGAAAATTCAGGATAAATATGGCCATATTCAGGAGATAATAATTCAAAACTTCAAATCAAAACCAGGAATACCCATGGAAGGTTATAGAGAACCGTCCATAGTTGAAATGATAAAAATGGTTTCTATTACAAAGTTAATGTTTCCTGATGTAAGTGTACAAGTTCCACCAAATTTAAACATCAATCATTCACAAATATTTTTAATGGCTGGTTCAGATGACTGGGGAGGTATTTCACCTTTAACACCAGATTATGTAAACCCTGAAGCACCATGGCCCGAAATTGAAGAGCTTAAAATAATAACCAAAGAACTTGGCTTCAAACTTCAAGAAAGACTTCCTATATATCCTAAATTTATAACAGAGGAATTTTTAGACCAAAGAATACTTGAAAAAATACAATAAACATATTTTTTGATACATCAACATTATTTTTCTAAATTTGATCTTAAAGTTTGTTCAGATTATCAATTTCACACTCGAAGCAAATGTTTTTAAGGTTTTGACTAGTTAAAAGTATTGAAAAGAGTATAATTATTTAGAAATGTTCAATTATTTATTCTATTTTTGCATCGACAACAACATGATAAACACCTGGCGAATAGGGTTTAATGATCCTCTTGTTGATAATTTCAATAACTTCTCTATCTGCATTTATTGCTGCTTCTTGAATACGTTCTACTGGCCTTATGAATTTCAATTTGTCAGGAACCGATTCATGATAATGGATTATTCCACCCTTTTTTAGCACATCCATTGCAACATCAAGATACTCATTTGTATTACCAATGTAACCCATTAAAACACGATCAGCAACCCCTCGAGGAGCAGTTATTCTACAGTCTCCAAATATTGGTTCCACAATTTCATCAACCCTATTTATTTTCACATTTTCACATAGATAACCGTATGAAACTGGATTTATTTCAATGGAGTATATTTTTGCAGGTTTTGAATGAACAGCAATTGGTATTGAGAAGTAACCAATTCCTGCAAACATATCAACAACAGTTTCTCCGTTTTGGACAATAGTGGACATTCTCTTCCTTTCTGTTGTGTTACCCTTTGACCACATGATTTTTGAAACATCTAGTTTAAACTGACACTTATTTTCCCGATGTGTAGTGACTGTTCCCTCACCAAGAACTAATTCAACTTCAGGTTCTCTTTTTAAACCATTTATACGCC
Organism: Methanobacterium spitsbergense; assembly: GCF_019931065.1. Taxonomy (NCBI): domain Archaea; kingdom Methanobacteriati; phylum Methanobacteriota; class Methanobacteria; order Methanobacteriales; family Methanobacteriaceae; genus Methanobacterium; species Methanobacterium spitsbergense. The sequence continues at coordinate 177,677 of NZ_JAIOUQ010000003.1, forward strand.
CTAATTTAACTATTCTCTTAACACCCGGAGTTTTAAGAAGACTTTCAGGATTTTCTATATCTTCTTTTATTACAAGGATGTCTCCAATAACCTTACCTTTCATAACACTACCTACTTCTACATGTTTAAATAGCCTTTCGGTAATTTTAATCTTGAAAAAACAGAAATTATTATAAAATTTTATTATTATTGAATCAAGACAAAAAAGATAATTACTCCAACCTACCAACCATATTCAACTAATACAGATAAAAAATTAATCACATGATCTAAGGAGAGATTCATATGGGAAAAGTAAACCGACAGGAAATTCTTGATATCTTAAAGGGTTATGATAAAGAGAACATAACAATTGCAACATTAGGCAGTCACACTTCCCTTCACATATTAAAAGGGGCCAAAGAAGAAGGTTTCAAGACCGCAGTGGTCTGTGAAAAGGGACGTGAAGTTCCATACAAAAGATTTAAAGTAGCAGACGAATATATCATCGTTGATAAATTCAGTGACATAGTGAACGATGATGTTCAGGAGAAACTAAGAGCAATGAACAGCATTGTAGTTCCTCATGGTTCTTTTGTTGCATACGCAGGTCTAGACAGAATAGAAAATGATTTTAAAGTACCTATGTTTGGGAACAGAGATATATTACGATGGGAATCTGAAAGAGATCTTGAACGTAAACTGATGTTAGAATCTGATATCAGGATCCCTATGAAGTATGATGATCCATCTCAAATTGACAGAACAGTTATGGTTAAGTTTCCAGGGGCACGTGGGGGAAGAGGATATTTTGTTGCTTCTTCAACAGAAGAATACAATCAGAAAATCGATTCTATGCTTAAAAGAAATTGGATTGAAGAAGAAGACATTAAAAATGCTCACATAGAGGAATATGTATCTGGATGCAACTACTGTATACATTACTTTTACTCTGCATTAAATGATGAAGTTGAAGTTATGGGTATGGACAGTCGTTACGAATCAAATATTGATGGTTTGTGCAGAATTCCAGCTAAAGATCAATTGGATGTTTCAATGGATCCATCCTATGTTATAACCGGTAATCATCCTGTTGTTATGAGAGAATCTTTGCTCCCTCAAGTATTTGATATTGGAGATAATTTGGTCGAGGGTGCTAAAAAGCTAGTTGCTCCAGGGATGAGCGGACCATTCTGTTTACAGACTCTGTGCACAGACGATTTGGAGATAATTGTATTTGAGATGAGTGCCAGGATAGATGGTGGAACCAACACATTCATGGACAGTTCACCATATAGTTACCTGCTATTTGGCGAGTTCATGAGTATGGGACGTAGAATTGCCCATGAAATCAAAAATGGGGCAGAAGAAGACAGGTTAGAAATCTTAATAACCTGATCTCAATATTTTTTTTATTTTCATTCGATTATCCATAATTAATTCTAAACTTGCTCCAACCTTATTATATAATATATAATATTATCCTGAAATTACAAGGCTTGTTGATATATTAATATATTTAATAAAATTTCTATAAATTTCGAACTTATTGAAAACATTTATAAGTAGCTTCAACTAAATCAAGCTTGATAAAGGCCTTAATATTTAAAAGTTATTTTATTAGAATTATTTTAATTTATATATTGTAAATGGACTTGAAGGGGGAAAAAACTGAAGTTCGAAGCAATATTTATATAGAATGAATTTTACATATAAGGCTAGAAATTAATATTTGAAAAATTTTAAAAACTATTTTTAATTTATCGTGTTTTTTTAGAGGTGTATTTCATGAACGATAAAGATCGATTAAAAGGCACTACAACTGTTGGTGTAACATGCAAAGACGGAATTGTGTTTGCTACCGAAAGAAGAGCTTCAATGGGTAATTTAATTGCTCATAAAGTTGCAGACAAGATATTTAAAATTGATGATCATATTGGAGCTACTATAGCAGGATCAGTATCAGATGCTCAAAAACTTATGGGTTATATTAGTGCAGAAGTGGCCCTTTACAGGCTAAGAAATGGTGCCCCCATGAGTGTAGAGGCAGCTGCAAACATGACCTCGAACATATTGCATGCCTCAAGATTTTATCCTTACTATGTCCAAACCCTTCTAGGAGGAGTGGATGAAAAAGGACCGGCACTGTTCTCCCTAGATCCTAGTGGTGGAGTTATTAAAGATCTGATGATTTCAACTGGATCTGGTTCACCAATTGCCTATGGTGTGCTTGAAGACCGTTACAACAAAGATATGGATATTGAAGATGGAATAGAAGTTGTAATAAGAGCAATTAAAGCAGCCATGGAAAGAGATACTTATTCAGGTAATGGTATAAAAATAGCAACCGTTACTAAAGAAGAAGGATTTAAAATACTGCCTGATGAAGAGGTAGAAAAGAAGATCAAAGAATTGAGCTAGTTTTTTAATCCTAAAATAAAGTGAAGTTTTATATACAACTAAAAGAACCATATACAAATCTTATATGGTTCGAATATTATTTTCTATTTTTTTAGACGTGATTTTATGGGTTCAGAGATTCAAGAAATTAAAAATACAATAGTACAAAGATTACCTAATAGAGTACAAGTGGCAAAGGTCGAATTTGAAGGTCCGGAAGTAGTTATATACACAAAAAATCCGGAGATAATAACAGAAAATGGGGACCTAATAAGAGATTTAGCAAAGGATATAAGGAAGAGAATAATTATCAGATCAGATAAATCCGTGCTAACAGAACCTGAAAAAACAATAGACAGGATCCATGAGATTGTACCCGAAGAAGCAAAAATAACCAACATATCCTTTGATGAGGTTACCTGCGAAGTAATTATAGAAGCAAGGAAACCTGGGCTTGTTATAGGAAAATATGGTTCAACATCAAGAGAAATAATAAAAAAAACCGGATGGTCCCCCAAGATATTACGAACTCCACCCATTACCTCAGAAGTTATCCAGAGGGTTAGAAGGACTTTGAGAAAAAACAGTAAAGAACGTAAAAAAATTCTTCAAACCTTAGGTAACAGAATTCACAGAGAATTAACTTCTGAAAATGAATGGACTCGTTTAACTGCTCTTGGAGGATTTAGGGAAGTGGGAAGATCCTCTCTGTTTTTACAGACAACAAACAGCAAAATTCTCCTTGATTGCGGAGTAAATGTAGCAGGATCGGATGATAAAAGTTCATATCCCTATCTTAATGTTCCTGAATTCGTATTAGATGACCTTGACGCAGTAATAATTTCACATGCCCACCTTGATCACTCCGGATTTTTACCCTACCTTTATCATTATGGTTACGAAGGTCCAGTATACTGTACAACACCAACAAGGGATCTTATGACCCTTTTACAGCTCGATCATATTGACATAGCACACAGGGAGGATAATCCTCTTCCATTCAATATTAAGCATGTTAAAAAAAGTATCAAACATACAATAACTTTAGATTATGGAGAAGTAACAGATATAGCTCCTGATATTAGACTTACTCTACACAATGCAGGCCATATACTTGGTTCTGCCATAACACACATGCATATAGGTGATGGCCAGCACAACTTCGTTTACACCGGCGACTTTAAGTATGAAAGGAGCAGGCTCCTTGAACCAGCAGTTTCCAAATTTCCACGAATAGAATCAATGGTAATGGAAAGTACATACGGCGGGCACGATGATGTTCAACCAACACGTAATGATGCTGAGAAGGAACTGGTGAAAACCATTTACAGAACACTTGAACGTGGCGGGAAAGTTCTTATGCCCGTATTTGCAGTTGGAAGAGCCCAAGAACTCATGATAGTTCTAGACGAATATATCCGACATGGAATAATTGAGGAAGTTCCAGTATATATCGATGGAATGATTTGGGAAGCAACAGCCATCCATACTGCAAGACCAGAATATCTAAGTAAAGATCTGCGTGATCAGATTTTCCATATGGGAAGAAACCCATTCATTTCTGAAGTTTTCCATAAGGTTAATGGTGGAAATGAAAGACAAGAAATTGTTGAGGGTGAACCTGCAATTATTTTGTCAACTTCGGGTATGTTAACAGGGGGTAATTCTGTAGAATACTTCAAACAGCTCTGTGGAGATGAAAGAAACTCCCTTGTGTTTGTTGGATACCAAGCAGAAGGATCTCTCGGAAGAAGGCTTCAGAAGGGTTGGAAGGAAATACCACTCAAAGAAGATGGGAAAACCAATGTTTACAATGTTAAAATGCATATTAAAACCATTGAAGGATTCAGTGGGCATTCTGACAGAAGACAACTTATGGAGTATGTTAGAAGATTATCCCCAAAACCAGAGAAGATAATGATCTGCCATGGAGATAACTATAAAACATTGGATCTTGCATCAAGCATTTACAGGAGTTATAAAATAGAAACTAAAACCCCTATGAATCTTGAAACCATAAGAATTCAATAAATTATGGTTTTAAATATTTTTTAAATCCAAATTTTTTTTTTTATTTATTCAAAATTCCAAATATCAGATAGTATAAATTAGTTAAATATTACTTTCCATTGGAATATTCCTATTAGATAAACTTGATCTCTTCTAAGAATATGGAACTTTTATTAACTGTCAAATCTAATATCCAATATTCAATTGTTGTTTTAAAAAATTTTTTGGTGATTTAATGGTAACCTATTCAGAATCAGGAGTTGACATCAGTCTCGAAGAGATCACAGTATCAGCACTAATCTCAAAACTGAAGGAAACCCTCAATTATAGAGACATTATTACAGACTCAGGACACTTTGCAGCCCTTGTTAAACTTGGAGACAGAGCCATAGCAATGAGCACAGACGGGGTTGGAAGCAAAATATTAGTGGCTGAGATGATGGAAAAATATGACACTGTTGGAATAGATTGCATTGCAATGGTTGTAAATGACATTCTCTGTGTTGGAGCAGAACCAATAGCAATGGTAGACTATCTTGCTGTTGAAAAACCAGACCCAGAAATAGCTGAACAGATAGGAGAAGGTCTTAGAGAAGGATGTAATCAAGCCAAAGTAGCAATGATAGGTGGTGAAACTGCCAGCCTTCCTGAAATAGTTAGCAACTTTGATCTTGCCGGAACAGGAATAGGTATCGTTGATGTGAATAACATAATTACAGGTGAAAATATTGCAGATGGTGATGTTTTAATTGGAATTGAGAGTAGTGGAATTCACAGTAACGGCCTCAGCCTTGCAAGAAAGGTTTTCTTCCAAGAAAACAGTTTTAATATCGATGATATACTCCCAACTGATCCTAAAATTTCGGTGGGGGAAGAACTGCTTAAACCAACTATTATCTATGTAAAACCTATAATGGAACTTTTAAAAACAGATGTGGAAGTTCATGGACTTGCACATATAACTGGTGGAGGTTTCACAAATCTTAAAAGACTTAAAAACGGGATGAGTTATGATATTGAAGCACTTCCAGAACCCAAACCCATATTTCAAGCAATACATTCGCTTGGAGTCCCAATAGAAGAAATGTATCGTGTTTTTAACATGGGGATAGGTTTTATTGTAGTTGTAAAGGCTGAAGATAAAGAAAAGACAATAAATACTTTAGAAAAATACAATCATGCTTATTTAATTGGTAGAGTTAAAGAGGACTCAAAGGAGAAAGTTACAATTAAAACGTTCCAAGAAAATATTATCACATTATAAATAATTAGAAGGTGTATTAATGAATATAACAGCAGAACAGGAAAGGGCAATCATAATAGGGATCTTAAAAAATTTAAATGTTGCAGATGATGATGCAACCATTGTAGCAGATGTAACAGTTGATGCTGATCTCAAAGGATTTTCTTCCCATGGAATTGGAAGGTTTCCACAATATTTAAAGGGCCTAAAAGCAGGGACTATCGATCCTGAAGCAGAAGTAAACATTGAAAATGAAACAGTATCAATGGCTCTTATAAACGGTAATCATAAATTTGGTCATGTAGTTACATATACTGCAATGGAACTTGCTATCGAAAAAGCAAAAGAAACAGGTATCGGAGTTGTAGGTGTGCATGATTCAAACCATTTCGGTGTTGCAGGATACTACTCAGACATGGCAATAATGGAAGACATGATAGGAATTGTTATTGCAAATACAGAACCAGCAGTTGCACCAATTGGTGGGAAGGAACCAATTATTGGAACAAATCCAATAGCAATAGGAATTCCTTCTAATAAACATTATGTATCAGTTGATATGGCAACATCTGCTTCTGCAAGGGGAAAACTTTTAGAAGCCAAGCGTAAAGGAGAAATGATACCTGAAAATGTTGCTCTTGATGTGGATGGAAACCCAACCATAGACCCTGAAGCCGCCCTTAAAGGGTCAATATTGCCGTTTGGAGCACACAAAGGTTATGCATTATCATTTATGATTGAAATACTTGCTGGACCACTTGTTAGAGCAGCATTTGGCAAACAAGTTACAGGAACAGCTAACCCTGAGAAAATGTGTACAAAAGGAGATCTTGTTATGGCTTTGGATCCTTCAAAGTTCTCGGACATTGATACATTTAAAGAAGAAGTTGATGAATTCATAAATGAAGTCAAAGGATCTGGAAATGTTTTCATTCCTGGAGATATGGAAGTCAGGAATATAAAAGATCGCAAAGAAAATGGAATTGCCATTGACAACGTCCTTATGGATCAGATCATAGCAATATCGAAGGAAGTATCCTTTGATCTGGAATCTATCTTAGTTAATTAAACCCAAGATAATTTCTAGAAAATTAGATAACTATAAACTATGTTACAATGTTATCACCAGTTTAAATTAAAAGCATGATTAAAAAGATAATCATGTTTCTTTTCTATTTCTTGGATACTTAGTACTTTTATTCTTAAATTTAGCTTTAACCTTCAACCCTAATCTAAATCCAAGGGTTTACCCTTTAATAAATTGTTAATCTATTAAAATTAGGAATAAAAGAATGATTTCCTAAAATTCATAACTAAATAAATATATACAGATTATTACAAATTAATCAAAATTTAAATAGGTGTTTTATTTGGACAGTAGTGAAGCAGTTTACAATGCACTAAAAAAATCTGGAATAGACTTTGTGGTATCATTACCATGTGTTAATTTGGGTAAGATAATGAAGATGGTAGATTCAGACCAGGACATAGTACATGTGCCTGTTACAAGGGAAGAAGAAGGGTTTGGAATCTGCGCTGGTGCATTTATAGGCGGTAAATCCCCAGCCATGCTCATGCAGAATTCAGGGCTGGGTAACTCTGTAAATGTGCTTGCATCATTGTTTGAACTTTATAAACTGCCTGTTATGATAATAATGAGCCACAGAGGCACTGAAGGGGAATTCATGAGTGCTCAAATTCCAATGGGAAAAGCAACACCAAAGGTTTTGGATGCCCTGGAAATTCCATATTTCAATCCTAAAACTCCTGATGATGCTTTAAATATTATCCCAAAAGCATGGCAAATTGCAAAAACAAAAGGCACCCCTGTAGGTATACTCTTGGATATTAAATTCTGGTAGTGTAAAAATGGAAAGAATAGAAGCCATCCAAAAAATATCATCCGAATTAACAAACGAACTGGTTATATGCAATATTGGATTCCCTTCAAGGGAACTCTTCCATGTGAAAGACTCATCTACTCATTTTTATATGTTGGGCTCAATGGGACTTGCATCGTCAATTGGTCTTGGATTAGCGATTTCAACTAGCAAGAAAGTGATAGTCTTTGATGGAGATGGATCAGTTCTAATGAATCTAGGAAGTTTAGTTACAATATTCAATCAAAACCCTAAAAATTTAATATTAATAGTTTTGGACAATGAATGCTACGGTTCAACAGGATCCCAGTGTACATATGCATCAACAGTTGATCTTGGAAAAGTTGCCAAAGCTATTGGATTTAAAACCATATTTTTCTTCAAAAACAATACAGAAATGAATTTAGAAGAAGTTTTAAAATCAGAAGGACCTATATTTGTCCATTTTAAGGTTAAAAAAGGGAATGCAAATGTGCCTGTTATTCCAATGGAACCTGTTGAAATCAGAGACAGATTTGTGGATGAAATAAAAAATCAGGAATGAAATTATTCAAAAGTTTTACGAACAGTTTCAAGAGTACTTTGAATTGGTATCATTTGGGGACATAATTTTTCACATTCTCCACATTTATTACATTTAGATGCTCTTTCATTGTCTTTTAATAACATATAATAATTCATTTTAGCGTTTTCAGTGTCCTGAAACATATATGAATGGTTCAACTGCAGGAAATTTCCAGGTATATCCACTCCTTGTGGACAGGGCATACAGTAACCACATTGAGTACAATCAACCTGTTTTCTAAATCTGTAAACTGTTCGAACTTCTTTGATAATCTCCTTCTCATCGGGTGTTAGTGAATTGGTGAATCCTTCTTCAGCAATTTTCAGGTTTTCATCAAGGTCATTATTATTACTCATACCACTTAGAACTACATTAATTTCTTTTTTATCCCAAAGATACTTCAAAGCCCATTCAACAGGACTTCTTTTAACTGGTGATTCGTCCCATATATCTTGAACTTCGGTAGGTATGGTTTTTACCAATGTTCCTCCCCTTAATGGTTCCATTATTACCACACCTACACCTTTACTCGACGCATAACGTATTCCTTCTATTCCCGCCTGATAATTCTCATCAACAATGTTATACTGTACTTGACATACATCCCAATTATAGGAGTCAATAACATCAAAAAATAATTCTAGTTCCCCATGAAATGAAAAACCAGTATATTTTATTCTTCCATCTGCTACAGCCTCATCTAAAAATTCTAAAACTCCTAGAGATTCTAATTTGGACCAATAATCTTCCTTAATAGAATGCAGCAAATAAAAATCGATTTGTTCCGTTTGAAGCCGTTCAAGCTGTTCTTGAAGATAATGGTCCATATCTTCCCTTTTTTGGATTAACCACGAAGGTAATTTATCAGAAATAAAAACTTTATCTCTATAGCCATTTTTAAGCGCATCTGCAATTACAGTTTCACTATGACCATTATGATACGGATAAGCAGTATCAATGTAATTAACACCATTATCTATGGCTTTACGAATCAAATGAATTGCATTGACACTATCCACATTATTGTACTGTCCATTTTTAACTGGAAGACGCATACAACCATAACCCAATATAGATATTTTTTCTCCAGTTGATCCAAGATTACGATAGAGCATTTAGAACCCCTCAAAAAAAGTTATTTATTCACATTGAATTAAAAAATTAATTTAATCCCTTCTTCTTTCAAATTCTGTGTATAATTCATTAATATCAACTCCTTTGTAAACTAAAAGGAGTAAAGTATGGAAAATCAGGTCAGTTGCTTCATAGACCAGGTTTTCATTGTTTTTGGATGCAATTATCAGTTCTGCAGATTCTTCGCCTATCTTTTCTAGTATCTTGTCCTCTGCACATTTATCGCTGTCCATCATGATCTTAGATGTGTAAGAATCAATTGGTTGATCACGCCTTTTCTCCAAAACACTATAAACCTCTCTTATTATTGCGTCTTTATTGTTATTCATTTTCTGGCCTCCTTTCGAAGACTGCTGGTGATTGCAATTAGAGGGTGCTGAGCATCGTCTATGACTTCAATGTCTTTGAATGAGAATATTCCATTCTTATCTGCTGTCTTTTCAAGTCCAAGGTGGATATCTTTATCCAGCTTAATTACATAAGAATCTATATCTTTACATCCAAGTTTACGTGCTGCTGCAGTTCTATGGTGTCCATCTACTAGTATATATCTGTCTCCAGATTGTGCAATTATTGTTGGTTCTGCAAGACCTCTTTTAATTTCATAAGTTCTTCCCTGAAGTTCATCGGCATATATTTTGTCCTGTGTAGGTCTCACCTTATCAATTGGAACTTTCTTTCTTACAACTTTGGTTTTTATTTCGTAGAGCTGTTCCAAGGTTTTTTTGAAATATTCGACTTTCATGGGGGTCGATCTTTCGATATGTGAACGTACAATATCGGTATTTGTAAGAATTCCCACCAGTTTTGCATCCTTATCAATTACTGGAAGTCTAGATATTCCCATTCTAAACATTACTCTTGCGGCATCATTTATGGGCATTTCATGGTCTGCAACAACGATGTCTGTTGACATTATGTCTTTAACATAGGGTAACCATTCTTTAAGGAGAAGGTCAAAGGCTGTTACCATTCCTATAACTTCACCATTGGTTCTGACTGGAAATCCATCGTGTCCAGTTCCCTTCATAAGCATTATTACTTCCTCGTTAGGAGTTTCTGGAGTTACTGTGATAACTTCTTTAGTCATGTAATCTTTCACAAGAGCTGAGCTCGTCATTAAAAATCTCCTATAAATTTAGAATTATTTTTTATATAAAATTTTATTCTTATTTTCAATTTTTACTATTCTATGGTATGGAATTTGAGTTCCTTCCCTCAATATTAAAAATCCCCTTTCTATTATTTCAATGGAATTTCCATTGATCTGTTTAAGATTTCCTGGAGCACCTCTATGTATGTAAGTTATTTTAATTTCGTTGATCTCCATTCCAGGATGCCATAGAACCATGTTAATTATGTTTCTTGCCATTCTATGGCCTGATCTTCCCAAATTAAAGAATGTTAAGGGTTTTTAATTATTTGAAAGTCTATATTCTATTTGTCATTATGTTGTTAAAGAATTTTATCTAATTTTCTGAAAACAATTTCTAAATGAAAAATATCAGAAAGTTATTCCTTAAGTTCTGCCTCTAAAAGCTTGTGAGTTTCACCAGGATCTGCTTTTCCGCGTGTAATTCTCATTACCTGACCTATAAGGAAGTTCATAGCATTTTTCTTTCCCTCATAATAATCTGAAACTGCTTCTGGATTTTCATTTACAACCTGTTTCACTGCCTTGAGAACAATATCTTCATCAACAACACCTGTTAACCCTAATTTTTCCGCGATCTGGGAGGGCATTTCATGATTTTTAGGAAGTTTCTCCATGACCCTCTTACCTGCTTTGGCCGTGATCTTCTTATCTTGAAGCATTTGAAGGAGATCAACTATTTGTGCCGGCGTTATTTCACTCTCCTTGAAGTTCATTTTGTTGTAGTAAATCACCCGCTTAAGTTCATCTCTCATCCAAAGAGCAGCAAATTCTGGATCTATAGACTTTACAACTTCTTCAAATGCATCTGCAAGATCCAATTCAGATGTAATGACCTTAGCATTATCTTTACTGATCCCATATTCACGAACAAATCTGTCTGTCTTAATATGAGAGGGTTCAGGCATTTCCTTGCGTATTGTTTCAATTCTATCCTTTTCAGCTAGCATTGGGGGAAGATCTGGATCAGGTATGTATCTGTAATCTTCTGCTTCTTCTTTTAGACGCATTGGAACAGTAATCATCTGCGATTCCAAAAATGCTCTTGTTTCCTGTTTTATCTCAATTCCTCTTTTAAGAAGGTTTTTCTGGCGTACCATTTCAAACTGTAATGCTTTGTAAGCACCTTTTATTGAATTTATATTCTTTATTTCTGCCCTTTTTCCACCTTCAATGGATATATTAACGTCAGCACGCATTGTTCCTTCACCACGCGCACTTCCACTGTATTCTAACACTCTGATCAATTCTCTCAGAAATTTCCTAGCTTCCTCAGGAGACTTCATATCTGGTTCTGTAACTATTTCAATGAGTGGTATCCCTGATCTGTTAAAATCAACAATTCCAAGATCGGGTTTGTATTGACCAGGATCCTCTTCAATATGAACATCATAAATTCTTACTCCATTCAGTTCTCCCTGGTCCCCTATAGGTATAGATGTTCTCTGGTAGCCAGATGAAAGATCAGGATAATCATAGTGTTTACGCTGGAAGTAGGTTACTTCAGGTGATATTTCACAACCCAACATTAAAGCGATCTTAATAGCACCATCAAGAGCTGCTTTATTTGGGGGGTATGGTTTTGCTCCAGGCTGGTTCAAACATACAGGACAAATATTTGAATTAGCAGGAGCATCCTTATAATTGGTATGACATGTACAGAATAATTTGGAATCAGTTTCAAGCTGAACATGAATTTCCAGTCCGCATTTCATCTTAATAGTTATTCCTCCAGTGTAGTGATGTATCTAAATTGTATTAAATTAAAATATTTTTATTTTAAATAGATTTATCCGAATCATAATAATACAATATTTAATTTACACAGTATCTATAAAATAATTTTATTGAATTTCTAACTATTTAAAAATGGTTTTGATACTGAAATAAGTATAACTATCAATTCCAAATATAAATTTTTAATATGGAGTTTAAGCTAGTATATTTTAAAATTATTTATTATTATCTGGTATCCACTTAAATCATAAATTTCTTAATGGGTTCAATTATTAGTTATTCAATTATTTTTTCACATTCTTAGTAATGCCATCTATATATCTTTTTATAAATGGTTCAAGATCTGCATGCTGAACATTGGATTCCTGTAATATTTCAAGGTCTGTAAAGGTTCCTTGTAGATATCTTCCTGCCCATTTAACTTCTTCTTCAACTCTTTTACCATATCTAGTTCCATACATCTTGAACAATGGAAATTTTGTTAGGCCATTTGCGCCTGCAAGAATCAGTGGCCCTATGTTGGCAAGATTATCTATCCATGTACCAGTAACTATCTCTAAAAGTGGAAATTTTATTCTTGTTGCAGCTACCACATTTGCATAGTATAATGATGCAGGTTGTGGTGAATTTTCATATATGGTGTCTTTATGAGGATTCAATGAATAGAATGTGACTCTGTCAATTCCCATTTCTTCAATAAGATTCCAAAGATATTTTGTATCCTCTGGTTTTTCTCCTAGGCCCAATATTATTGTGATTGCTTTTTTAAACCCAAATTCACCTGCCAACTCCAGCATTTCAATTATATCCTCTAAAGACTTACTAGGGCAAATACTTTGATGAAGATCTGGGTTTGCAATTTCAACAGCCCCTGTTATTCCTGCTATTTCATCACCATATATTTCAAGTTCCTTGGTTATTCCAAGGTTTAACCAAACTGGTTTTCCAGTTATTGAAAATATTTTTTTGGCAATATTTTTTATCTCAGGAGTTTTGAATGATCCATATCCCCCCGAAAGAAATTCTATATTCCACCCCATTCTGCGGGTGATTTCTGCCTCTGCAAGTATGGATTCAACTTTTCTACGGGCTTTTTCTGGCTCTTTAATTTTGGGCTTCTGCGATGACATATAACAAAATGCACAATCGCCTTTATCACACCACCATGAAAGAAAAATTGCCCTTTCTAATGTGATTTGTTTTCCATGTTCTGCAATAGTGATTTTATTTGCATCTTGAAGAAGTTCAATAGTCTGATGATTTTTGATCTTGTTGATAAGGTTCATTGTTATACCTTTAACATAAAAATAGTGTTTAAATCATTAAATATTATAGTTAATTATAAGTTTACAATCAATATAAATTCCTAGGATTTGAGATTTAATATTTTAAATATTAAATGGATATTAATATAATATTTTATATGGGTTATATAATCTTTAAAAATGAATATAATGTTTTAACAGTGTTTTGAATAATATTAGGTGTTATTAAACCTAATAAATTTATAAAAACAATTCGGAATTTATTGTTTGGGTAATATTAAAATATTTTTAATTGAAACTTTAAATAGAAGTGAAACATCCCTCCAAAAACAATTTCATCAGATAAATTGTTTCATCCGCAACCTTTATATAGGATAAATGTCAACCTTAAGAATACATCTTGGTGTGCTATGTTTTAAATTATTGCAAACCCTAGATAATAGTTTGTAGGTCTTACTCAGCATCAGCCGCCGTAGCTCAGTAGGTAGAGCGTTCGACTGTTAATCGATTGGTCACAGGTTCGAGCCCTGTCGGCGGCGCTATGGGCCCATAGCTTAGGCTGGTAGAGCGCCCGGCTCATAACCGGGCGGCCATGGGTTCGAATCCCATTGGGCCCATCCAGATATATATTAAATTAAAAATAAAAATAAATTTGTATGTAAAATTTGCTCCGTTGGTGTAGTCCGGCCAATCATTTCGGCCTTTCGAGCCGAAGACTCGGGTTCGAATCCCGGACGGAGCATTGTTAAATTTTAAAAATGCATATATTGCCCCATATATGATTGAATAATGCAAGGGGTATAGCAGGGGTGCCCGAGCTGGCCAAAGGGGACAGGCTTAGGACCTGTTGGCGTAGGCCTACCAGGGTTCGAATCCCTGCCCCTGCACTCTTAGCTGTTATAGTTACATAGATATTTATTTAATGTGCCGGGGTGGGGTAGGTGGTTATCCTACGGGACTGTGGATCCCGCGACTCGGGTTCGAATCTCGGCCCCGGCCTCTAAATTTTACATATAATAGCTTATATTTTTTTAAAATTCATTTTAAATTCAACTGTATTTTCTGCTTTAAACTGTTTTGATTTATTTTTTGGATGAAATAAGTTGGAAAAATACTTATAGAATGTTCGAAAGAATAAAAAATATCTTGTAATATATTCTATCTGTTGGAGTATCCATGATAATAATGGAAAAAACATGTGGTTCCTATAAATGTGATGTAATGCATGAAGGTAAAAGAATAGGGCACATGGATGGTGTAAATTTAATACAATGGTTCGTGAAGAACAGATACCGTTATACAGGGACCTTTTCAAGGTTTGTGACCAGCGATCCAGAAGAAAGCCGATCTGGTATTGACATTGATATAATATTTTCTAACAAGAGAATCATTATCAAAAATGCCAGAATCGAATGGATTAAAAGTCCAAATCAAAATGGTACCTTCCACGCGGCTAATATAGAGAGCTATGAAGTGGTTTAAATTTCGGTCTATTTGCTAATTTTTACTTATAAGATAATTTTATCTGTTACTATTTCAGGAATCATGATATAATGAGTAAAACAGGATCAAGGGAAGAAAGAGAACTTGTAAAGATGCTTTGGGATGCTAACTGTGCCGCCATGAGAGCACCAGCTTCGGGAGGAGCAACAAAAAAACCTCTTCCAGATGTTATAGCTGGCAATGGGGCCACATATCTAGCTATAGAGGTTAAATCGACTTCATTAGAAAGAATATATATAAATTCAGAGAAAATAGATGGACTCAAAGAATTTGCTGATATATTTGGTGCTAAACCCTATATTGGTGTAAAGTTTCTAAGAAAAAAATGGAGATTTATTTGTCTTGAAGATCTGTATATAACCAAAAATAACAACTACCGTGTGAATCTAGACCTTGCATTTGATAAAGGTCTTGAATTTGATGAAATAATTGGAAGGGATAAACAAGTTAAATTTAGTTAATATATATTAATTTAATTTATTATGGATTGTTTTATAAGATAAATAAATAATTACTAAAATAATTACAAAATATAATAAATCATTAGGAGGTGTTTTATGGATAAAAGGATATCTGCATTAATAGTGATTGTAATTGTTTTGTTAGTGGCAGGAGTTGTAGCCTTTAATTATATGGGTAATTCAACAACAACTAATAACACCACAACAGCAAATAACACTACAACCAACACATCCAATAAAACAACTAATATTAATGTGGTTGCAAATCAAACAGGGCCTATTACAGCCAAAAAAGGAGACAATGTAACAATTAGTTACAGTATTTCTAACAAAGGTAACAGTGAAGTTTTCAATGTAAAGGTCATTGATCAGAATTTTGAAAATACAATTGGAACTTTAAAACCAAATGAAACCAAGAATTTCCAGTACACAGTACACATACCAACTGATGAAGAGGTTCAACAAGATTTTGATCCCAATGCAACAGTTTCCAACCCATTCTTCATAGGCGGTTTTGGAGTTAGTTTTAAGGATATAAATGGAAATACACACACAATAAATGCTAATTCCCTGGAAATAAAGCTTGATTAACCAGGGCATTTACCTTTTTTTTTACTTTTTTGAAATTCAACGATCTTTTTCTTTAATTTTCCTACCCACATTAGTTTCTACAATTTTTTCTACAGGTTTGTCCTGATTTTCCTTTTTATAGGCAACTACTGCAGCGTAAGTTACACCCAATATTAGAGGACCAATAATAAATCCAACCAAACCCAACACAAGGGGCCCACATAAAAATCCTAGAAGGAATATTAAAGGATGGATATCCGCATATTTACCTGCGAGTTTTGGTCTAATGTACATATCCATCAAACTAAGCAAAACCCCCAATAACATAACTTCCACTGCCCTAAAGTAGTTTCCAATGATGGCATCATAGATTGCAAGACCCACAAGGGTAGGCCAGTGCCCAACAATTGGCATTAACTGAAAGAATCCAGTCAATGTTCCAAGGAATAATGCATATGGATAACCTAATAATGCAAATCCAATGCCTGCAACAACTCCTGTTATTGTAGCTGTAACAAAATGTCCAAAGAATATACTCTTTAAAACCCGGTCAGTTTCCTTTATTAACGTTTTAAAATAGTGTTTTCTATTTTCTGGTACCATGTAATCCAAATAATCCCATACTCTATCACCATCCCTTGCAAAGTAAAATGTAGATGCAAAAAATATGAAAAGCTGGAGTAAAACAGTTGGAATTGACTTCAAAAGTCCTAATAAATATTCTGTGAGACCTCTAAGAATGTCTTCTACACCTAAATAAATGGAATTAATTACCGATGTCACAACTGGAGATGTACTTTCTGCAGGAATATATTGTTGAATTGGAAGATAATTTTGTATGTTAGTACTGTTTATACTACCCAAATTAAGGGTTTTAACAAATGCAACAAATGCAGGTGTTGATGCGATGATGGTGTTGATAAACAGTATTATAATTGCGATTAGGGGAATTATTACTATTATCATGCCTACAAATATTGCAATAGACTTGTACTTTAGATATGGTTCCATTCTATTTGACAGTGGACGTATTGCATAGGCAAATATAGCTCCAAGTATAATCATACTGAGCATCGGTGTCAAAACTAACGCAGAGAATATAACAAGGATTATAATTACAAAAATTGCAGATGTTAAATTATTTTTAATATTATTAATCATTTTTTCCACTCTTTTATGAATATAAGTCTAGAGAGATTAGTATAATTTCCAATGAATATAAGTTTGATTAATAAAAAAAATATTCCAAATTTTGGTGCAAAAAAATCTGATCTCATGGAATTTTATGTTTCACACCGGATGAATCCCTTCTGTATTGACCAAATTCACTTATCATTCTAAGTTCATCTGTCCAAAATACCGGTCCTTCAACACATACTCTCCAACCAACATTATCAACACAACACTGACCACATAAACCCATTCCACATTTCATATATCTTTCCATTGAAAACTGTGCAGGAATTCTATAATTTTCAACAATTTCAAAGAGTTTTTTCATCATGACCTCGGGACCACAACTTACTACCATATCATAATCATTTTCTGATAATGTCTTTTCAGCAAGATCTGTTCCGAACCCACAGAAACCAGAGGTTCCATCGTCGGTACATGTTAATAGTTTAGCTCCCGATCTATCAATTCTACTACTGAAAAGCAATTCATTACTGGTGGTAGCCGCACTTATAATATGTACTTCAATCCCCATTCTGGTTGCTTTTTCGCAAAATGCTATTACCGGTGCCATACCAATACCTCCACCTACTGCAAGGATTTTTGAACCAGCAATATGGAATCCTCTACCATATGGCCCCCTCAATCCCAATTCATCTCCTTCATGAAGATTATGGACTTGGTTAGTAAATTCGCCTATATTTCTTATGGATATTCCTATCTCATTTTTCACAGGGTCTATAAGCGATATTGACATGGGTTTTTCATCATTAAAATTCCAAATCATCATAAACTGGCCCGGAATTTCATCTTTCACAGCCCAATCAAAGATAAATGTTTTAACTGTGGGAGATTCATTTATTATTTGTTTTATTTTAACTATCTTAGGAACATTCATATTATCAACCTGTTAACATCCACAATGTATTCAATCATGGGCAATTCCAACCATCTCATCTAAAGAACCATACCCTTTCTCATCCATGAATCTTCTAAGCCCGTTATTTATCTTTGTGAAAATATCCATACCTTCGTACATTATAGAAGTACCGATCTGAACACATCTTGCACCAGCATATACAAATTCAAGCACATCATTATGATCTCCTATACCACCCACTCCAATAATAGGAATGTCTACAGATTCAAAAACATCAAAAACACACCTAATTGCAATAGGTTTTATGGCAGGTCCAGATAATCCTCCAAAACGATTCTTTAATATGGGTATTCCTGTTTCCACATCAATTTTCATTCCAGGTCCAACTGAATTTATCATTGTCAAAGCATCTGCTCCTGCATCCTCAGCATATTGTGCAATTTCAACTATATCTGTTACATTTGGGGTTAATTTGACAAAAACAGGAATTTTTACGCTTTTCTTTACAGTTCTCACCATATCTGCAGTTAAATGTGGGTCTTGTCCAATTGCCGATCCGCATCCACCCATTGCATGTGGACATGATACATTGAGCTCAATGGCATCCACTAGATTTTCAACCTCTGATGCTATTTCAGAAAACTCGTATTGGTTGGCACCATACAGAGAGGCTATGGCCGGAACAGATTTATCCAGCTTTTCAAGCTCTAATTTAAAGTTAGCAACACCAGGATTTGATAGGCCAATAGCATTGATAATTCCTCCCGTAACCTCTACCGTTGTAGGATTTGCATATCCCTTGTTAGGATTCAAACCAAACGATTTAGTTACAACAGCCCCTGCACCACTTCTACCGGCCCAATTAAGTGATGATGCAGCGCTACCCAGTATTCCTGCAGCTAACATTGTAGGACTTCTCATTTTAATGCCGCATAGTTCGATTTCCAGTATAGTCACCCCATGACGAAAGTTTAAATCTTTATAATATACAATTAAATCTATGAAATGTTATCTCACATGTTCCTTTGCTGGATTCATATCCCTTGATGAAAATTGTACACTCTTAGATTATGAACTTTTCCCAAGGGACAAATTAAAGGAAAGGTTTGCAAAGATCACTGCTGGAATTGTAACCCGAGAAGAAGAATTAATTCTCAAAAGACTTGTTAAAAAATGCGATACAATAGTAATTGAAACCAATACTCCTCATTCAAGATATAAAAATCTTAAAGAAAGCATTAAATTTAAATATGAAACTCCAAACATGGCTGGAGAATTTTTAAGGTCAAATATGGAAGATTTATTAAAAAAAACAGATTTCTTAAAATCTGATGATGATCTAACTAAGATAATTCATGACCTATCAATAGAAATAACTAATGATCGCCTGCGAAAAGCTTCTGAATCTGAAGATATGTTCCTTATTCAGGCCATAAATTCCATAGACGAACTTGATGAAACAACTGGTAAAATGGTTGAAAGGTTAAGAGAATGGTATTCAATACACTTCCCCGAGTTGGATAAAATAAAAAATCATGAACGATTCGTTGAAATAGTAGCAGATCTTGGGGACAGGGATTCAATAATTGATTCTGGTGTTCTAGATCCGGATAAAGATTCTGTTAGAACCGATAAGAGTATTGGAGCACCCATATCTGAAATTGACCTTTTAATCCTTAAAGAATTTGCATCATCAATAAAATCTCTACAAGTAACCAAGCGATCAATCACAGAATATATAGATGAAAGAATGGGTGAGATTGCACCCAATCTCAAGGATCTTACAGGCGCATCTCTAGGAGCCAAGCTCATCGCCCATGTTGGTAGCCTAGAGAGATTATCAAAAATGGCTTCAGGCACTGTACAAGTTCTTGGAGCTGAAAAAGCCCTTTTCAGGCATTTAAAAACTGGTGAGAGACCACCTAAACATGGACTTATTTTCCAGCACCCAGAAGTCAGAGGTGCTAAATGGTGGATCAGGGGAAAAGTTGCACGAACATTAGCACTAAAAATATCTTTGGCCGTGCGTACAGATGTTTATTCAGGTGAATACGATCCGAGTATAAGAGAAAGTTTCGAAAAACGAATTGAAGAAATTAAAAAGTCCAATCCATTCCCTAAAAAAAGTACAAAATCAAAAAAAGTTAATGAAAAGGAAACAAAGAAGAAAAGGAAAAAAAGAGATAAATACAAGAAAAATATCAAGGATTATTATTAAGAATTATAATAATACCAAATGTGAGAGTATATTTTCAAGATTCCGAAAAAGACAAAACTTAAACATTAGTAATCAGTAGATGTGTATCATCACCACCACAATTACTAATTTCATATACAACTAGATTCTTCACAAAGATAGGTATAAGAAATTGAATGAATTAGTTACTAACTTTCATTGTATTGTGTGTGCATTCCATTATACTCAATCTAATTTGCAACCCAATTCCAAATCGAATTAATCCAAAAAATAAAGAACTATTCAAATATATCGATGAAAACATGGAAATAATCAAATTCTCAGAATATAACAAAAAGGTATTCAATTGAGATATTAATCAATGATTTAAATGACATCAAAATATCTTTCTAATAGCGGAAAATCGGGGAATATGAAAAAAATTATTTATTAGATCACAAATTATTAGCTCTCTATAAGGAGAAAAATATGGAAAAACTAGAGAAATTTACTGGCGTTTACAACATTGAAGACCATATTGCAACTGAAAACCTAAACACTGGCAAAAAGGTCTACGGTGAAAGACTAATTGAAGTTGATGATAAAGAATATAGAATATGGGAGCCTCGGCGATCTAAACTGGGAGCGGCAATAATGAATGGGATGGAAACCTTCCCATTTAAAACCGACTCTAAAATACTTTATTTGGGTGCTTCATCTGGTACTACTCCATCACATATCTCGGACATAGCAACAAATGGAACAATTTGGTGCGTGGAATTTTCACCTAGAATGATGAGGAGTCTGGTAGAACTTTCAAGAGATAGGGTAAATATGGTTCCTTTATTGGACGATGCAACTAAACCAAGGAATTACCTACATTTACTCGAAAAAGTGGATATCTTGTACTCTGATGTGGCACAATCAAAACAATCCGAACTTTTCATGGAAAATATGCGTCTTTATCTGAAACCGGAAGGTATTGGAATTATAATGATCAAATCAAGAAGCATAGATGTGACTCAAAGTCCCAAAAAGATATTCAGGGAAGAAGAAAAAAAGCTCAAGACAGGAGGTTTCAAAGTTCTTGAAAAAATCAATTTAGAGCCATATGAAAAGGATCATTTGGCAATGGTATGTAAATTTGCTTTTTAGAAGATAAAAACTCTTGAAAAAAATACTATTATCTAACCAAAAAAGATAAGAAAATTTTTTAATCATTTTCAAAATCTTTGTTAGATTAAAAAAAAATTAATCATATTTATAAATTAAGAATTGATTTTGATCTTAACCAGATTAATTATCCAACTTCATAATTATCTTTTGGATAATTTTCTTGGCAATTTCTGTTTTAGATGTTAATGGTACTGTGAATGTATCTCCATCAACAATAATTACCTGGTTCTTATCTGAACCAAATCCTGCACCTTTAATTGAAACATCATTTGCAATCATTAAATCTGCTCCAGATGATTCCATTTTTTTATGGGCTAAAGATATTAATTCCTCATCTGATACATTATATTCTGCCTTGAAACCAACTAAAAAAATATTTGGATTGATTTCCTTGATAATATTTATTATTTTTGGAGCCATTTTAAGATACAATGTTAAATCTTCTTTAGAAGAAATTTTATCTTGTTTTTCAGAAGTTTTTTCTACTGTAAAATCCGATACTGCTGCCGCAGATACAAATACATCACTTTCAGGAATTAATTTAATTATTTCTTTCTTCATTTCCGCGGTAGAATTAATTTTAATCCTGCCAAAAATTTTTGGAACATGAACTTTTATTGATCCAGTGATCAGCGTTACATCTGCACCTTGTATGAATGCTTCTTTAGCTATTTCAAGACCCATTTTTCCAGAACTTCTATTTGTGATACCTCTTACAGAATCTATCTCTTCATAAGTACCACCAGCAGTTATAACTACCTTTTTACCCCTTAACTTTCCTTCAGATGTTTCTCTTAAAGTTTGAAGAGTAATGTCTTGGATACTTGGAAATTTAGCCTTTCCTTCTTCTCTTTTAGGATCTATGAAAATAATACCATCATCTTTACACCTTTCGATGTTCTCTGAAACTGATTTATACATGGAATCATGCATTGATGGAACAAATATAATTGGTGTTGAATATCCATATGCAGTTATTAAAAGCGTGCTTATTGGATTATCTGCAATTTTATATGCAAACTTGCTTATTAAATTAGCTGTAGCAGGAGCAACTAATATTAGATCGGCTTGTGCATATTTAACATGCTCAATATCTCCAGTGAGTTCCAAGACTACATTCTTGCCAGTTGCAAACTCCATGGCATTTGGATGTATTATTTTGCATGCATCATCACTCATGAAACATGTAACATTCATTCCCTGCCTTTTAAGTTCCCTTACAAGTTTTACAGATTCAACTGCTGCAATACTACCGGTAACACATACCACAATTTCCATCGATTTCCCCTCGTTTCAGTTTCTGTCAACTACAACAACGGTTTCTTGTTCGGTAAGCATTTTTATTATATCATTGAGGATGTCAAGTCTTCCAGGAAGTTTTCTTGAATCTTCTCTCATTACCCTTACCTTGAACTTTTCTTCACCATCTGTTCCATAGACAACATTTATGCCCGATACCCTTGCTGGGGCCAGTATATCCCTAGCAACTGCACGGAGGTCTGAATCTTCACCAACTACTCTGATCTTTTTCCCCACAGTTCTTGAGAGTTCCCGCACTATTTTTCCACTCTTTCCTATGAGTTTTCCAACCTGGTCCTTCTCTGTGATTATTATAACAATATCTCCAATTTCAATGGTCTTTTTAAAACCTAATTTACCTTCACCGAGTTTGAAAAGTACCTTAGCAATGTCCAAGTCGAGTTGGGATATCTCACCACTTTTAAGCTTGTTCTCACAACCCTGACATAAAATTCCACTTTTTAAACAGACATCGCATACTGGCAATACCATTTACATTCCTCCTTTATTGTTATTTGATGATCATAATGGTTAATTGATACCCTTAAATTAGAATCATCAACTTATTTACCTGTAAACTTGAATTACATCCAATTAATAAATTGTTTATGGCCTTTTTATGAAGATTTTATCCATGAAAACTTTTTTATAAATTTGTGGATACAGAACCTATCTTAAACTCATTGAAGTTTTAGATAATCTTCATTTTGCACATCATCCTTTACATGTGATGCAACTAAAATAAAAGCAGATAATTTTGGCTCTTTTTAAGGCTCTTTATCAATATTATAAAGATAGTAATTTTAACAGATATAATTGTATTGAAGTTACTAATATATAATTTTGCATTGATATGAATATTGTTACCAATGAATATATGTTAGTTGAAAAATTATAATTTGAATTTATTTTGAATTAAAATAAAAAAAATAAAAATTCAATGAAATTTACTTGAAACTATTTATTACAAGGTTAAAATTATCTTGTTGGGCTTGAAAATCTGTTGATTTAGCACTACAGAGTACAACATATATATTACCATTTATATTGAACCATACAGCACGATATTCCTTTTGAACGCCAGTATTAGATTTATATATGTTTTCAAGGGCAATACCACCATTTATCGTTAAATTTCCCTCAGATACTTCCTGATAACCTGTTGTATTGAAAAATGATTTATAATTTGCTGCGTACACATCATTAAGGTTACTTCCCTTTGAAACATCCGGTTTTTGAACTACTACTAGTGTTGTCGGACTTCCATTTTGAATAGTATTTGGATCTGCAAGAGCTACAACAGCGTTTGGAGAAGTTGTGTTAGCAAGTTCCCATACTCCAGAATAAGTAAATGAAACATTGTTTTGATTGTAGGTCTTTGTTGCATTGGATTGTTTATTGTCAGATATACACCCAGATGCCAGAACAACAAAAAACAAAAGAACAATTACCAGAATTACTTGGTTTCTCAATTTTTCACCTTCATAAAGTAAAAAGAGTTATAGAACTCTAAATTAACCTGTATTATTGTTATTCGTATTTTTAGTCGGAGTAGAAGAATTTTTAGTTGAAGTCTTCTTTGTAACAGTTGTTGTTTTTGTTGTGTTCTTTGTTAGAGTTGTGTTTGTGGTTGTATTGTTCACAACGGGAAATGCACTGTCATTAACAGTCATACTAACTCCTGACGAATTATTTGCAGGCAAACTCATTACATACACCCCGTAACCAGTTCCAACAAAGAATGCTAAAACTAAAAATACCAATAAAGATACCTTTCCTCTCGACATTCCAGAACTTTTGGTTTGACTAACAGGGGCTGTTTTCGGAGTGGTAACATATTTTTTTATTAATGCTTCCTTCTCCTCAATTTCATCTTCTTCTTTCTTTTTGTCTGACCAATAATCAAGTGATTTTTCAGAGACATCTTTACCCTGAAGTCTTTTTATGCGGTCAGCTGCTAAAATCGTACTTAATTTGTCATCTAAAACTCTTTTTTCAAGATCATACTGCCTTTTAGAAACTTTACCTTCACTAAATTGTTTTTCTAGCTTTTTTAAGCTATTTAATAATTTTTCTTTATCTGAAACTATCTCAATCCTCTCCTTCCTTAGGATATGAACCTAATACTTTTATATATCCTACCTTAGATCTTATAATATTTAAAATATACCTGATCAATTCATCTGTCCTATGGCCCTCTAAATCAACAAAAAAGATATAATTACCAAGTTTTTCTTTTGAAGGTCTTGATTCAATTTTTGTTAGATTTATGTTATTGTCTGCAAACAATCCAAGAATTTCGTAGAGTCCTCCAGGTTTATCCTCTACAATTGAAAAAACAATGGAAGTTTTATCATTTCCTGTTTGTCTATGATCTTTTTTGCTTATAACAACAAATCTTGTAACATTATTTTTATAATCTTGAATATCTGTTTCTACAATTTTTAGTCCATATATTTCTGCAGCCCTCTTAGTTCCGATAGCTGCAGAATTATTATTTCCCTTCACCATCTCTGCAGCAGCAGAAGTACTCGGAGTAGCATTAACAACCACATTCAATGATTCAATAAAATTTCTGCATTGTGAAAGTGCTTGCATATGAGAATTCACTAATTTAATATTGTTTATATTAGTTTTAGGATTAATCAAAAGGTTGTGACTTATTGAAATAATAATCTCACGTTTTATCTTTAGATCATAATCATGAACCAATAGATCGAGGGTGATACCAACAGGACCTTCAATGGAGTTTTCAATTGGTACTACACCAACGTCAACTTCATTCTCTTCAACTGCATCGAGAACCTGAAGGAT
Source organism: Methanobacterium spitsbergense (assembly GCF_019931065.1). NCBI lineage: Archaea > Methanobacteriati > Methanobacteriota > Methanobacteria > Methanobacteriales > Methanobacteriaceae > Methanobacterium > Methanobacterium spitsbergense. The sequence goes on from NZ_JAIOUQ010000003.1 coordinate 203,095, forward strand.
AGTATCAAATGCTACGAGATTATTTCCAACTAAAGCTGCGGCCTCTTCAGTAAATGTACCTACAGGACCTAAGAAGCCAATTTTACCCATGAACTTAGAATAATTTTCTGAAAAATTTTTAATAATTTTTTCATTTTGCTCACTGTCTTTAATGGATTTATTATTTTTTTCGATGATCTTGATGTTATCTTTGGTCAATACAACCCACCTCTGAGAAAATTTGATATCCTGTCAGTTGTAGATTGATGTACCCTCCTTATAATTGCTTTTCCATCTTCAAATGAATGAACAGTTGCAACAACCCCAAGATCTCGAAGGTAGCGAACAAAATCTTCTGCCTCATTCATATTGTCAACATGTATTATAATGTTCTCAGATGCAAGATTATCATTGGCAACATGTTTTATTGTATGTATCATTGGATAGAGTATTGATTCCCCTATCATATGAGCCCTATGCCTGATCTCATCTTCTGATTCATTTAGTTCGTATGCCTGAAATCCCTCTCTAATAACTCTGCTAAAGAAAAAAGATCTGCCAAAATCAAACGGGTAAGTAAACGCATATTGTAATTCACCATTATGAGCTTGGGATGATGTATACTTAAGTGGATCAATTTCCATTGAGGGATCTTTAATAACTACTCCTTCTCTATTATCCTTTCCAAGTTTAAAAACCAAATCAAAGATTTTTTTAGGAGCATCTTTAATATCCATGATCTCAAAAAGTTTCACACCAGGAAGACCATAAAATTCAAGAATTTTAATTTTATCTGGGATAGACATTGCATTATTAGAAGATTTTTCTCTTAGATCGAATATTCTGAATCCAAGATTTCCAATCTCCCTGTAATGATGTGTTACATATGGATTTTCTGTACCAACCATTTCACCGCAAATAACTAATTCAGGATGATCATTGAAAAATTCATCCATATCCATGATTTCAGGGGCTTTTTTAGTTGTATATGGACATACATAACCACCTCGAGTGAAAGCTATAATCCTGTTATTGATCAATGCTATTCTAACATTATAACCGTTCATTTTTTCTTCTACGGCTACTTCCTGATCAAAATGGATTTTAAGGGAAGGTTCAAGCATTAATGTTCTTCTTATTTTTGGAAATCCCCGTATTATCTCGATTTTATCCCCAAAACAGACCATGGTTCCTGATTCTATTTTTCCAACAGATTTCCGGAATAGGAGACCATTTATACCTTGACTTTCATAAAATTTGATGTTACCATTTTTAAATGACCTTTCTATATTGGCTTTTTCAACATCTAGTATCTCTGGAAGTACATTACTGATAAAAATGGGCATTGGCGTTTCATAACTATAGTTACAGTGGTTGCATTTAAAAAAAAAGTTTTTGTGGGAATTTGTTTTTCCCACTCTTATTTGCATTGGTGAACTGCATTTTGGACATTCTATAGTCTGAATTCAACTTACCTCCTCAAGTTCCACAACAAAATTGATTAAATCTGTTTTTGTAATAATGCCTTTCAGCTTTCCATCGAGTTCAACTGGAATTCCACTGATACGATTTTCAAGCATTACAGTAACAGCTTGTTCAAGTGTTGATCCACCATCAATGGTTTTTACGTTTTGAGTCATTACATCGCCTACAAGAAGATTTCTTATACGGGCATTTTTATACTTATCAGGTACAATCTTTCTAAATGACATCATTGCATTAGCTACATCCTTTGCAGTTATTATACCTTCTAAAATATCTTCTTCAACAACAGGAAGTCTTCCTACTTCTTTATCTATTAAACATCTCCTTGCATGCACAAGTCTGTCGCTGGGACTTACTGTAACAAGATCAGTTTCCATTCTATCAGCAATATTAGTTGAATTGAATGGTTTACCCTTGCATATCTCAAGAAAATCTGTTTTTGTAAGCATTCCCACGATTTCGCAGTCATTTATAACTGGCATTCCATCAATTTTATTTTTTATCATGGTTTCGGCGGCAATTCCAATGTTTTGAGTGCTTTCAATAACCACTGGATCTTGTTTCATAACAGTTGATACATGGAAATGTGATGGTGGGAGGTTTCCATACTTTGATGATCCTAATCTAAGGGCTATATCCTTTTCAGTGACAATTCCAACCAGTTCCCTATCATGATCTGCATTGATGTTCACAACAGGAAGTCTGGAGATTTTATGCTTTTTCATCAGTTTTAGGGCATCTTGGATGTTCTGATCCTTATCCACATGAACAACTTCTTCTTTCATTATGTCTTTAACGTGCATTTTCATCCCCCTAAACATTTGATCTCAATAATTGACTATCGAATTATCAGTGCTTATTGTATGCCTCTGATAAGATCTGTTTTAGTAATTACTCCGACTAGTGTATCTCCATCAACTACAGGTAGACCACTAATATCATTTTCAACCATCTTGTCTGCAGCAATAGTTGCATCTTCACCACCTGAAATGTTTACCAAGTGATTCTGCATTATATCTCCAGCAGTCATCATTGAAACCATCCTAACATTTCTTTTACCTTTTCCATCAGAGTTTCTTATGAAGTATATCTTTTCAACATTTACACCAGTTTCAGGATCTTCGACATAGGCAAATGAAATGTTTTCTGGAGTTATAATTCCCACAGGTGTGTTATCACGAATAACAACAATTTTTCCTATCTTATTATCTTCCATTGTACGTATAACATGTGCAATGCTATGATTTTCATTTACTGTGATTACATCACTTGTCATAAGATCTGAAACTCTCCATTTACCCTTTAATTTATCAGTATATACTTTCATAAGGTCCGTTTTAGTAAGTATGCCCGCGATACCATCATCATCCACAATAGGTATTGATCCAATGTTGTTCTTAATCAGAAGTTCGATGGCTATATGTATTTCATCATTGGGATTGGCTGTTATGGGATCTGTACTCATGATCCTTCTGATGGATATTTTATCAATAGGCCTACTTTTCCATTTAGGGCCATTTCCCTTGAGTTTACGGGTTAAATCCTTTTCAGTAACCATTCCAACTGGTTTTCCTTGTCCATCAACCACTACTAATTTGCTGATTCCATGTGAGAGCATCAGGTTCCTTGCATGTCCCACTTGTTCATTTTCCTGAACAACAAATACTTCAGGGTTCATTACTTCTTTAATTTCCATCATTCAACCACCTCGATCTTATGGCAGATATTAAGAACCTAAAATATACAAATAAAGGGATTATTAGTCCCAAATTTTTATAATTTGTTCACAGCCTTCAGTATATCACTTTCAGTTATGATGCCTTCTAGATTTCCGTTATTGACAACTGGTAATCCTCCAATTCCTTCCTTTATCATTGCATCACACAAATCTCCAAGTCTTGTATTCGCTGTGGTGGCTACAACAGTTTTTTCCATTATCTCACTTATGGTTGTATTCAAAACATCTTCTGCATCATTTGAAACCATTTTATCAAATGCACTATTTTTTCCAAGGAATTCTAAAATGTCAGTAGCTGTTACAATACCCATTATCTTATCTTTCTCCGGATGGGAGGTTCTACGTTCCTCTCCCACGACAGGAATCCTTCTAAGTTTATTTCTAACCATTATTTTAGATGCTCCCTCTATTCGGGTTCCCGGGGTTGTTGATATTACATTTTCAGTCATGTATTCCCCAACCAATTCATCTGTTAAAACTCCAGAAAGCAAAACAACAAAGTCTCTCTCTGAAACTATTCCAACCATCTTCTTTTCAGCATCTACTACTGGTAAAGCACCAACATTCTTTTTTTTCATTTTGGTTATTGCATCTTTTATTGAATCTTTATGGCTTAAAATTTCTACATTTCTAGTCATTATTTCCTTTACAGATTCATTTATTGCTCCAAGAAAATTTCCAGGGTATTTTTCTTCCAGTATTTTGTACTTGTCCCCTCCTCCTAGGAAGTCAAGAATATCCATGGATGTAACAATTCCAAGTATTTGACCTGTTCCAGGGTTAGTTATTGGAAGCCTTCTGAACTTGTTTTTAACCATTATTTCAGCTGCTTCTTTAATGGTGGCGCTCTGTGGTGCTGTTACCACCGTTTTTTTTGCGATGCTCATAACATCACCTTCATGTTCTGAGGCATGGGACTCAAATTCTAGTGGACCTCTATCTCTTGATTTTACTAAATTTATGGTTTCTTTTCTTCTCATCAATACACCTCTTGTGAAAGATGATTTCTAACACCTTGAATGTTTTTCCCTGGAATCGAGCTACATTTGTAGTTTTCCTGGACGAATATACTTGTTAAATATCCAGATGATTCAGGAAACGATCTGTTAACTAATCTTTTTTCATATAAGTTAATAAATAAAGTACAAACTAATCTAAAAATTTTGAAAATAAGTTTAAATTTCATGACCACTTCTAAGATCAACTTAAATACGATCCTAATATATCTTCTCTTGCAACTATACCAATAATATTGGCTTCTCTTGCTCTGTGGGGCTCTTTTTTAATGTATACCGGATTTTCAACAACTGGAAGACGTCCGATATCGTATTGGACCATCAGTTCCGCAGCATCCTTTATACTGGTTTCGGGTGTGACAACAACGGGTGGTGTCACCATTACCTTTTCTACCTTGATTGATCTGTCAACTGCATCAAGACCAGTTCGAACATGTCCAGACTTAATTATGTCCTTACGGGTAATCATTCCAATAAGTTTAGATTTTTTCAATACAGGAAGTCCTGAAAAACCTGTTTCATCCATTTTGGACCATACTTTAGAGATATGATCGTCATAATTAGCTTTTACAACATTTTTTGTTAAAATAGAATTAATATTTGGATTATGAGGCTTTACACCATTGTTCAGTAATTTTTTAATAATGTCGCCAATACTCAAAATACCTATTAAACACATATTCTCTGTTGATTTAACAACAGGTGCTTGTACAGCGTCTGATTTAATAAGTTTCTTGGCAATTTCTTCCATTGCCATTTCAGGGGTTGCTATAACTTTTGGGCGTTCCATTATCACTCTTGCTTCTATATTAGACTTGGTTGATGATAGGAACATTATGTCCCCCCTTGTAATCATTCCTTCAAGATGGTTTTTGGATAAAACAGGAATTGAACGTAACCATCCCTCCCGGAATATTGATCTAACCTTTGTTAATTGGGTGTCCACATTTACTGTAACAGGATCAGATGTCATGATATCTTCCACGATGCTCAAGTTTACTCATCCTCCAGATCTTCTTTACACTCCTCACATAAAAATTTCCCATCGAATGTATCAAGGTATTCAACGTAATTTCCACAAATCTCACATATGCCGGGTACGGATTTTTCAGATTCTAAATATTCCCTCTGATTTTCCATTCTAGCATTTTCAACTAGTAATTCTGTAAGTTCGGGTGAAACCATTAAAACATCAGTCGATGTTAATATTCCCACTAAATTTCCATTATTTACTACAGGAAGTCTTCTAATATTATTTTTTGCCATCAGTCTTGCTGCCTGATTCAATTCACTTCCAGGGTCTATCAAAATAAGATTTTTGGTCATTATTTGACCTATGGTTATTTCACTTGCCAGTATATTCTTTGAAACTACTTTTTCAATGATGTCACTTTCAGTAATTAGTCCTTCTGGCTCTGTTTCGCTTTTAATTACCAGACTACCAATCTTGAACCTTGACATTAAACCAGCTGCATCCGCAATTGTAGTTTTGGGATCTGCCGTGATTACACTAGATGTCATTGCGTCGTGTACTGTTACCTTTGTATCCATCTCCATATTAAAACCTCCTACCTGACATTTAGAAGTTTATGAATTTGTGGTATGGTTAATACATCGATATATTTCCCTGCTTCTTCAGATATTTCAAATAGTTTCTGGCTACCATCTGCCCAAAGATCAAGAGGACTTACCGGTTGAATCACCATTGACAACTTTGAAGTGTTTTGAACTTCTTCGGCTATCTTTGAGGCAATTAAACCAATCATATCCACTTTTGTCTCGGGCATCACAACCACTTTACAGTATGTATTTATCTCTTCATCTCTTAATAGTTTTATGGATTTTAACTCCAAACCAAATAGATCATCCCAATTTTTAGAAGCTTCATGTTCTGGTAATTTTATATCTAAAGATACATAATCCAATAAACCAGCAATTTTCTGTAATTCCCCTGGTAAAGAACCATTAGTCTCCAATAATGATTTGAATTCATTTTGTTCTAAGATTTCTTTTATGAAATCTGAATGTAATAGTGGTTCACCACCAGTTAAAGAGATAGAATGAAAATCTGGAGTTATTAATTTATTAATTTTAAATAAAAGCTCTTCTGTAGATATTAAATCACCTAAAAGCGGGTCACGGCTTTTAGAGGTGTCACAGTAATTACAGTCAAGGTTGCAACCTGAAAACCTTATAAATACTTGTCTCCGTCCTATAAGGATTCCTTCGCCCTGAATACTTGAGAAAACTTCGTTAACATGAGTTTTCATATTAAAACTCCTAAAATGGTTTTTAGTAAGAATTTTTTGTGAAATAAGCTCCCTGTCCTATTCCCTCATTTACACATATCTGAACACTGGAAATTTCACTATTTATTTCCTTTAAATCATGATAAAGTTCTTCTGCAAAATATTCGGATAGATCTTCAGCAGAGGTTGATTTAAGATCCAGAAGCAAACAATCTTCAAGAGGTAACATATAATCTTTTTTCCCTATTGAAAATTCCACAGGACCTTTAAGATTTTTAAAATTAATATTAGGATTTCTTATAGGTATAAGAACCCTGTGATCCATTCTTTTACACATTTTTCTTATAATATCCTTGACTTTTTTGAAATCAACAACAAATCCAAATTCTCCTGATCTCTCTCCATCAACAACAACATCAACTATGTACGAGTGTCCATGTATAACACCACATGATTCGTGTTTTGGAATCATATGTGCTGAAGAAAATCTCAAATTTGCGTGAATACCGTTTATAACTATTTTCATTATGAAATACCTTCTTTCTTCTAATATAAACTTTAATTAAATAAAATATAGTTTAAAATACCTTTGTTTTACTTATATCTTCAGTAATTGATTCAATTTCAATTATATAATTTTTACAGATTTTTTCAGTGATAATACATATATCTTCATTAATCAAACCACATTCGAACAAACCTGCAGTCTCTACATCCTTCGGTGTTCCCTTTTCAGTTAGGTTCAGTGCAAAATGAATCTTCATGCTGCTAATGGAGCAAGTTGCAATTGAAACTGATAATTTTCCTATCTTATCATTCTTTGAACTTGACTTTTTGATGTAAAGATCATCACCCTTTCTTGATGTTCTTATTCCAAAATCATTAAGTATATCTTTAATAATCATAACAAGGATTCGTTGTCTATGGTAACACATGTTAATATTTGCAGGCTGAACATCAAAATGTTCAACAATAAAATGTAACATATTGTTTCCCTTTATTTCTAGACCCACATCCTCAAAGTCTACCAAATGATTTGGTTCAATTTTCATTGGCCCCATCCAACTTATAATAGATGAATCCTTTATACCAAATGTTTTAAAAGCCCACATAGGTTGAATCTGGCTTCCATCATAACAAGTTCTATCTTCAAGTTTCAAGTGTTTCATTGGTTCAAATCCATAAATTTGATTAAATTGGATATTTAATTTTGAGTGATTAATGATAATTGATTTACAATTTTATAAATGTTCTCGAAATATTTTTAGATACTATACAACTATAAATTCCTCATAATTAGTTTCAAGATTATTAATTCTTTTAAAAATAATTTTAGGTTCACTAATACATATTTTCTATATTTGTAGATAAATATATCAGTTTAATGGATTTTAACATAAATTAAGCCCTCATCATCCAATATTGAGAGTTTTTAAATGATTTCGTTTAGGGATATGGGTCTTTCTGCAGGCTACTTTACCAAATAGTCTATTAAAACTTATTTTTATCCTAATTTAGTATTCTTAAATTGGATGACATGTATTGCCCACAAAATATGGAATTATTCTAGATTTAAGTCCTTTAAAATCACTAATATTCCCTAAAAACCATTAAGATCCTTATTATGTTTTACTCTCAAAACTAACATATTTAATAATGTTGCATATAGTTAAATTAATCCATGAGAGCCAGACCCCGAGATTTTATACATACAACCGATGATCTGTTCTTTGCAACCACAACATATTTACATCCCGATGATCGGATCATTTCATTTTTAAGATACATACCAGATCAAAATGGGGACCGTTCATTAAATGGTATAAAATATTCCAAAGTGGACTCAAAACAGGCCTATGAGTTTTTAGGGAAGAATTTTCCAGAATATCTTTTTGACTGTGATATAACAAATGTTTTAATGATGGGTGTGCCCACTGACAAAGTAGAGCAAATATTACGACCTAATTATCGTCTTAAAGAGATAATAAAATCTTCAAACAGAGATAAACTACTCAATAATGTTGTAAAACTTGCAAATATATTCCATGAAAGTACAGGAATCGGTTATGATAAAATGGGTATTTCCGGTTCAATACTTCCAGGATTGTACAATCCAAATGTATCTGATATGGACTTCGTTATTTATGGGCTCAAAAATCATAGAAAAGTTATGGAAACCTTTGCAGAGATTAAAAAAGAAAATGGTCCCCTCAAAGGTATTGAAGGTGAATATTGGAAACGGCTTTACGAAAAAAGAATAAAAGATAATTCTTTAACCTATGAAGAGTTCAGATGGTACGAAAACCGCAAACACAACAGGGGTATTTTGGATGGCACATTGTTTGACATCCTTCAAACTCGAGATTGGGACGAGATAAAAGGAAGTTATCGTGCAATTAGATATGAACCAATGGGATGTATCGAAATAGATTGCACTGTTAAAAATGCCCTTGCAGCATATGATAATCCTGCAGTATATCAAGTTGAGGATGTAAAAGTAATTAAAGGAGCAAATGTTCCTATAACTGAAGTTGCTTCGTATACACATACCTATGCCGGGCAAGCAATGGAAAATGAACTTATAACTGCTCGTGGCAAACTTGAAAAGGTTATTGGAGAAGATGTTAATTACAGACTTGTAGTTGGAACAACAAGGGAATCTATTGGAGAATATATCAAATTAAAAAATTTAAAACTAAATATTAAATAATTAATATATCAGATAACTATTGTTATATTACTTACTTAATCTACTTAATAAAACTGGAAGTTATTATTTGGGGGGGGGGGGTAATTTTGATGGATAATGTCGTGAATATTGGACTTATTGGTTTCGGAACAATTGGAAGTGGAGTTGTTGAAACCATTAATAAAAACATTGATCTTATTGAGAATAAAGTTGGAAAGAAAGTAAAACTAAAAAAAGTTGTTGATCTTGATATTAGCACTGACAGAGGTGTAGAAATTTCCAGTGAAATACTTTCAACCGATATTAATGATATCTTAGAAGATCCAGAAATTGAAATAGTCATAGAACTCATTGGAGGATACCAGCCAGCACTTAAATTTATATTAATGGCCATGGAAAAAGGTAAGCACATAGTGACTGCAAATAAAGCTTTACTTGCAAAACACTGGACTGAAATTATTTCTTCGGCACAAAAAAACCATGTGAGAATTTGTTTTGAGGCCAGTGTCGGTGGTGGAATACCACTGCTTCAGCCACTAAATGAAAGTCTTTCAGCTAATCATATAATTTCCAGTTATAGCATAATTAATGGAACTGCAAATTATATACTCACCAAAATGTCTGAAGAAGGCAGAGATTTTGATGATGTTCTCAAAGAAGCACAGAAAAAAGGTTATGCAGAATCAGATCCTACTTTTGATATTGAAGGAGATGATACGGCTCAAAAACTTATAATACTGACCATTATAGGTTTTGGTGTTTATATCAAGCAGGAAAACTTCCATGTTGAGGGCATAACAAATATAACACAAGAAGATATTAATTTTGCAAAGAATGAACTTAATTGTTGCATTAAACTACTTGCAATTTCAAAATTAGTTGATGGCAAGTTAGAAGTTAGGGTGCATCCAACACTCGTGCCAAATGATCATCTTCTTTCAAGTGTGAATGGTGTATTCAATGGAGTGTATCTTGTTGGAGACATTGTTGGGCCTGTTATGATGTACGGTCCAGGAGCAGGTATGATGCCTACAGCAAGTGCTGTGGTAGGGGATTGCATAGACATAATCGAGAATATGGAAAAACCAGTTCTTTATGGCCCATCAACTACAACGGTAAAAGCAATTGGTAACATAACAGATTTAAAATCTAAATATTATATCCGCCTATTAACCGATGATAGGCCGGGTGTGCTCCATGAAATATCTGGAATCCTCAGCCAGCATAATATAAGTATTGGTTCAATGACTCAAAAACAGCAAGATGAGACTAACGGAATTCCTATCTTTATGGTGACACATACTGCACTTGAATTGGATATGATAGAAGCTATCCATAAAATTGATCAATTAGATTGTGTCAAAGATCAAACTCATTTTATTAGAGTACTTTAATTATTTTCTTTTTTTTGTAATTTTTTAATCGATAAATTTAATTATAGTTAATACAATAATATTAAAATGTATTAATTCGGGGTGATAATTATGATTACTGTATCGCTGATAAACGAATATTTGTACTGCCCCTTGAGGGTTTACATAGAATTCGATAATCCAGAAATCTATAACACTTCAATTGTAGCGTATAAATTATCTCGTGAAGCATTCAGAGGTTTTGAAGAAATCCTAAAAAGAAATTTATGGACATTAAAAGGTAAAATGCAATTTAAAGAAATATTAGAAGAGATTTTCAATGATGTTCCAGAGTATTTGGAAACTGTTTATTTGAAATTTGAAGATGAAATAATTGATGATGAAGTTGGTATTAGATTCGAAAGCTTAAAGGAAGATCTGAAATACAATTCATGGTTAATAGCTATAAAAAGTCAAAAAATATTAAATAGCGGAATAAATGGTTCTGATGCTGTAGATATGCTTTTTCCACCTTGTTTACATGAATTTACAATTGAAGATAAGGAAGATGGGCTTTTTGGAAAGGTAGATAAAATAGAAATTATTGATGGAGTGTATTATCCAATTAAATTTAAAACAAGTTTACCTCCTTTAAAAGGTGTGTGGGATTCAGATGCCTTACAAGTAACAGCTTATGCTATTTTGATGGAATATGAATTTAATAAAGAAGTACCGGTGGGTTTTGTCAACTACATAAAATTAGGATCTAAAAAACCAGTTCTGATTAATTCATATATAAGGGAAAAATTCTTGAATGTTTACAATGAACTTTCAGACATATTATACAATGATTATGTTCCTGAAGTTGTTAAAAATCATAAAAAATGCCTTGCTTGTAATTACTCTGAAATATGTGATTATAATGTAGGATAATTCTTAAATAATTAATAAAAAAAATGGTTTCAGTTTGATCTGATCATAGTTAGAACCATCTTAAATCTTTCAATTGCTTTAAGTGCATGAGGATCATTTGCAGGCATAATAATCATTTCTCCTTTTTCTACTATGTTGATATTATTAGAAATGATAATTTCTGCTTTACCATCCACTACTTGTACCATTGCATCAAATGGGGCGGTATGTTCGCTTAATCCTTCACCTTTATCAAATGCGAATATTGTAACTGTTCCTGTTTCTTTTCTAATGATCTCACGACTAACTACAGCATTTTCTTGGTAATCTATTAAATTTTCAACCTTAAATGTCTTGCCTAATAGTTCATTGGACATTATATACACCTCAACTAATATTTATGGATTAAAATTCTGATTTGTTTTCTCTATATGATTGTACAATTCATGTGAGAATCGAATAAATTCAAGCATGGCGGTTATATAATCTCTTGCAGCATCAACATCATTGAGATCATATTCCTTCTTGGACATCATATCTTCAAACCGATTTTCAAACGATTCTTCAATTAAATTCATTAAAAATTCTTCTAATACAGTTTTATCCCCTATTTCAATTGTTTCTTCTGCCTTGTTGATCACAGGCCCCCAGTTTAGACTAGAATGTTTTATTCCATTGTAAGATTTTCCATTCCCCAACATATGCAATCTAATCGCAGTTTCAAAAAACCAGTAGTCAGCAACTTCAGCTGCTTCGCCACTGAGCTCTCTTACAATAACCACTCTATCAAAAGCATCTCTTAACTCTCTTTCATATTCCTTTTTTATATAGGGAATTACATAATTTATGTTTTCCATTTCTAATGCGAGTTCAGCGGCTGTTACAACCGGCCCATCCATTGTATCACAAAGCGGTGCCATGATTAATATCCCTCATACTTGTTTAGTACAATATACCCTTATCATTCCATGAAAAAAATAATTTTTTTCTAACCAATATCTAATTTATATTTAAGTTTCTTTCAAAATATAGAATTTTTGGTTCATACAGCAAAAATGATGATATTCCTAATTTGAAGGATAATAATGACATTCATATTTTTAGTTAAAGCATAAAAATATAAATCCATAGTAATATATTATAAATGGTGATTTTATGGAAAAGAAGACAGAAGAGCTAATGAAAAAGTGTGAAAATCTAGATGATACAACAGTTATGGGTTCATGTCAAGTACTTTTGGATATGATGAAGGAAAAAAATGTGAAACTAGAGGATGACCCAGAGCAAACATATCTTGGAATGGCTGAAAACCTATCTCCTAAAGATCTTTCTAAAGTACTTGAAATGGCACTAAAAGTCAGAGAAAGCGGAGCAATAAAAGATGTTGAGCTTAAAAATGCTGCAAGTAGGATAATACGAGCAATAGAAATGAGTTAAAATTATTTTCTATAATTTTTAGTTTTAAATCTTACTTTAATTATTTTTTTAAATACCTTTAAAAGTCTGTTAATTCATGTGAATTGCATATCAACGTTAGAATAATTTCTGTTTTTATTTCACTAAAATATAAATTCTCTGAAAAACAATTATATATTAGGTGTTCATAATGGATGATAAAAAAACCAAAGAACTTATGGCTAAATGTGAAACTATGAAGGATGATCCAGCTTTAATGAAAGAATGTAAAATGATGTTGGATACAATGGCTGAAAAAAAGGTTGAATTAGAAGACAACCCTAACCAGGACTACACCAACATGGCAGAAAATATTTCTGCAGATGATGTTCCTAAAGTACTGGAAATGGCGCTTAAAATAGCTAAAAGTGGAAAAATTAAGGATCCAGAAATAAAAATAGCAGCAGAGAGACTTATTAGAACCTTAGAACCCCTTTAAAAAACTACTGGTTTAAAATTTCTTTCTCCCAATTTTTTTTATATCAAAAATTGCTGTTTCAGCTACAGCCATAACTGCCATTACACCTGCCTGAACAGGATCTGTAACAACAAGATCCGCCTTTTCAGTTACACTTCCAGGCATATTGAGACTTATAACAATCACATCGTGTTCAGTTTTTATTTTTTCAATACAAGTGGTTATTCTCCCCCCCATAAGAGACCCAGCTAAAACTAGAGCGCCAATTCTTGGAAGTCTCCCTACTGCTGAAACTGCTTCTGCAAGTTCGTGTTCTCCAACTAACGGTATGGTATCTACGCTTATCCTTTCGCCCCTGATGTTATGACGGTCTGCCTCAGTTATGGCACCTTGTGCAACTTGTGCTACCTGAGCTCCACCACCTATAATTATTATTCTCTTTCCATATATCTCACTCAGAGAACGGTGGGTTTCAACTTTATCAACATTTCCATGGGTACGAATGTTTTTTGCAAGGGTTTCTATATCATCCACATCTTCCAATTCCATATAAACAGATGCAGATTCATCTTTTTCTATGAAAAGGTGAGTATATGAAATATTTATCCCACATTTAGCCATCATATCCGTTATATCTCGCAACACTCCAGGTTTATTGTGGGCTTTGATGGTTATTGCATCCTCTTTCATAGTATCTCCTTTACAATTAATTGTTATTTATATTTAAGTTAGCTTCTATTTAATTAAATTATTCTTTATTCGCTACATTTGAGCCATATCCTGATATTTTACCTGTTAATTCTTTTACTTCAACTCTAATTAATGTTAGATTGTTGAGAGTAGTTTCTGAATATTCAAAATTTGCATTTTTGGAATATTTGGCCATTATAATGTCTAGGGCTTCTTTTTTCTTTTTTGAATCTTCTATAAAATATGCATATCCACATCCAACAACACTTTTGTATTTCATTCCCCATTTACAGGGATTTTGGTCTTTCACAAGCTCAATATCTATCTCAACACCAAATGAAACCCTATTGTTAACTTTTAAGATTTCTATCTTTTTTCCTTCATTTGAAGAGTGGAGATATAAAGTCTGATTTTTGTATCCAAAGTTCATGGGTACTATGTAAGGATTGTTATTACTTGATAACGCCACTATGCAATGATCTGCTTCTTGTAATATTGCTTCAATCATATTTTTATTCTTTATTTCCTTTTCCTTTCTTCTCATCTTCCAATCCTCGATCTATTATACTCTATAATCAGTTTTCTATAAAATAAATTATTGCAAGATTTATTTTTACTAAATCATCATAACATATATTAATTATGCAGAATTAAGATGTAATAGAATGGAATTGAGAAATTATAATAATTATTAATAATTTATTGTTTTAAATAATATGAATCGAAAAACACTTCAAATTCAGCAGGAACTGAATTGAGTTATTATTAAGTTAAAAGAGTGAAAATAAAGGAGATATATGAATGATCAAAAAGATAGTTCTTGCAGGAATATGGGTTACTGATCAGGATATTGCACGTGAATTCTACATTGAAAAACTTGGTTTTGAAGTTCAAATGGATACCGTAATGAAAAATGGTTACAGATGGCTTGAAGTTGTACCTCCCGGTGCAGATACGGCTTTAACAATAGCTAAACCATATTTAGGTCAAAAAGATGTATCTGTAGGTGTTTTTTCATATAGTACTTGGCTGTGATGACATAATAACTACATGCAAAGAATTAAAATCAAAAGGAGTAAAATTTATTGAAGAGCCCAGTATTCAAGAATGGGGAATGATGCAAGCGCTATTTGAAGACCCTGATGGAAATGTTTTCGTACTTGTGGAGAGGGATGATTAAATTTTATAACCTTAGGAGGTTGAAAAATGGTTGAATTTGTTGAGGTTGCATTGGTGGATGAATTAGATGATGGCAACATGCTGATGTCAAATATTAATGGACAAGAAATACTTGTTGCAAGGGTTGGAGATAATTATTATGGTGCGGATAACCGTTGCCCACATATGGGAGGTAATCTTTCAGGAGGGAAACTTGAAGGAACAATTGTAACTTGTCCAAGACATCACAGCCAGTTTGACTTGACTGATGGCCATGTAATACGCTGGACAGATTGGACTGGACTTAAATTAACTGCTGCTAAAATATTCAAGTCCCCACGCCCTCTTAAAACTCATCAAGTCAAGATAAAAGAAGATAAAATATGGGTAATGATAGATTAAATCAATTAATAATTTGTATATTATGATTTCTTACAAAAATCAGCCATTTCATTCATATCATAAAAAATCCGGCAGAAATATTTACATGCAGTTATTAATTCCAATTCACCTTCAGTAGTTAATGAATAAATTTTATTGTTATCTGTCTTAATTAAACCTGTATTTTTCAATTCTTTTAATGCAGGATAAATGGTACCTGGACTGGGTTTAGATCCCCTTCTTATTTCCAATTCTCTACCAATTTGAGCCCCATTCATGCTTTCTCTGTTGAGAATCCATAGTATGAGATAAGATAAATATCCCTTCATTTCGCAGCAAGCCATATGGACTGTATTGGATGTCCAACTAATTAACTTTATGTTTTTTATTGCATAACCGATATTATACTAAATAAATATTAGAATTAAGAATTCGAAAAAAGTAAATCCATGATTAGATAATTTCAGATGAAATATTAAATTGATAAATTCATTTATTAATTTTAGCGGATTTTTAATATTTTTTTTAGAGGGTATTATTATTTCTTAGGGTTACAGAAGAATTATTTAATAAAGTACCTTGATATCCTAAATTAGATGTTAGGGAATAGGATTCATCGGGGCCAGAAGTGCTGAGTACATCCAATACTCCTTCTTAGTTGTTTGTAAATGCAGATATTGCATTGTTCACAGATGTTACTTCAGTTACATTATGGCCCATTGGATTTTGAAATGAAACAGCCAATGCATCGAAATTATCAGGATTTAATGAACTAAAAGACGATATTAAAGCAACTACTATTAAAATGAATATGATCCCCAAAATCTCAATATCATATCTCATAAACAACTCCCATAATACTATGGTAATAATCACATATGAGATTTATTATTGTTATGAAACAGAGCAAAATTACTTCTCTTTTTTTGAAAGTGGGAAATATTTAAAAGGAAAATACTTTTATTATTTTCAAGATTTAAATTTTATTGAAAGCCAAAATAATTTTAATTTACAATTCTATTCATTTTTTTTAAGGTTATAATTGTAATTCTTTCATTAATATGTAAACAAAGTAAGAATTTATCAGGAATAAATCAACGAAAAAGGATTCAATATTATGAATAAGTTAAAAATAAGATTAAATACTGTAATTAGGGATATTATAGAGTTTTTTCATCGAATATCCAATATTTTCATTGTTTCTTACTATATTCCATGTTTTAAGAAACATTATTTTATATAAATGAAAAATTTATACTAACGAACGTTAGTTTTATATACTATGTCACCAAACTGTAACTAACGAACGTTAGTAAGGAGATGAAAATTTTGAATAATAAAAAAAATACCTCCAAACCTTATGAAAAATCAACTAAAGACAAAATATTCGATGTATCAGTAGATTTATTTTCAAAAAAAGGTTTCGATGCAGTATCCATGAGGGAAATAGGAAGAGAAGTAGGCATAAGAGAAAGTTCAATTTATAACCATTATAAAAATAAGGAAGCTATATTAGATGCCATAGTAAACTTTTTCTTATCTGAACTTGAAGCCAGCAGTCTGCCTGAAGAACAAATGGACGAATTAATAGCCACAAGTCCAGATATGTTCTTTGAAATTGGAGCAAAGACATTCATTGAACGAATGTCAACTCCAAAGACAGAAAAAATATGGAGGATTATATCTATCGAAGTATTCCACAATAAGAAAATAAGAAAATTTTTCGTAGAAGAGCTTCTTGAAACTCCCTTAAAGAGCTGGGAAGCAATATTCACTAAAATGATGGAAGAAAATCTCATAAAACAGTATGATCCAAAAATACTAGCACGTGAATATTTTTCTTATGCAATATTTCTCTACTTCGAGTACTTCATACTCAAATACGATACAGATTACACATCATTCATGGATTTAGCATGGGATAAAATGGCAGATCATGCAAAATTCATTTTAGATTCAATAAAAATAGATAGTATTTAACATCCTCTTTAATAAATAAAAATGGAAAAATATAATAAAATCAACCAAATGAACTACTTTTATAATACATTATATATTTAACCCAAATAATTTGTAAATAATTTTTAATTAAAAACTAATTAACGAAAGAAAGGTTCAAAAATGTATGTCTCTAAAATGGAAATTACTCCAAAAAAAAAGGGAATTGAAAATAATGGAGTAGATTCAAAATTAAAATTTAAGATAAATACAAAGGGAGAAAATCCAGATAAAATTATTCGTAAAGTTATGTTAATGGGTTATAATGGTGCAAACAACACAGGCTCTGAAACCAGACTTATATCCATAATTGAAGATGTTAGGAAAGTTTTAGGTCCAGATGTACAGATTACCATTCCTACATTAAATGAAGAGAATCTTCGCAGATATATTAAAGAAGATTCCAATTTAAATATAGCCCCTATACCCTCAATCTTTTTTTTTGCCATTAGAACGCTTGTTAAAGAGCAAGATCTTGTTCTGCTAGTTGAAGGAAGTTGTTATATGGACACTTGGACATCTGCACTTCTTTGGGCTTTTTTATGGACAACAAAATGTGCAAATTCTTTCAATATACCATGTATAGCTTATGCTGTAGATGCAGGAGATTTGTCAGTTTTTAATAAGTTTTTAGTGAAAAGAGAAGCAATTAAAACCGATCTTATAATTACCAGAACATCATATGCAGCAGACAAATTACTAAAAATGGGTGTAACCGCACCAATTAAACATACTGCAGACAGTGCATTTACATTCCAAACAGAACCTGAAGATTACAATACAATTAAAAAAAATTGGAACATTGAAACATCCTCAGAAACTACAGATGATATTGTTGGAATAGCAGTTATTGACTTCAATCTTTGGCCAGTTGTAATAAGACCATGGGGCCGCAAGGAAAATCTTTATAAATGGCCATACTACTTTTCTAGATCCCCAAAAAGAATATTGGCAAGTAAAGATTTAGCTTACAAATGGGCAGCAGAAGCAGATAGAATAATTGAAACACATCGAAAGAACATTGCATTTATTTGTATGGAAGAACTTGACGAACCTCTAGCCAAGAATATTGTTAATAATATGAGACATCCTAAAAATGCAAGAATATTTTCATCAAGCGAATTCAATGCATCCCAAATGACAGAAATACTGAGGAATGTTGATTTTCTTGTTACATCCCGTTATCATGCCGCTGTTTTGTCCCTTGAAGCACGCATTCCTCAGATTGCAGTTGGGCATGATCCACGTCTTAAGGGATTATACAAAGACCTTGAATTGGACGAAGATTATCTCATAGATTATATCTCGGAAAGAAATTCCATAAATATCTGGAATCATTTAAGTAATTCTATTGATGAGCTCATTAAAAATCCAAGAAAAAACTATGATAAAATAAATAAAGGTTTCGTAGAACATTTAGCTAAATCAAAGAAAAATCGCGTAATACTCAAGGAATTTCTGGAGAAAAAAGGTTGGGATGTGGAAAGTTGAAGAATGTTGTTTTTCTAACTGGAGCAACTGGTTTTCTGGGCACACAAATTGCTATAAGACTAATAAAAAACCAAAATGTCAACATAGCAGTTTTAATTAGAGGAAAAGACTATGATACTGCCTACAGACATCTTTCCCGTGCATGGTGGGAATGGCCAGAATTAATGGAAGAAATTCAGGGGCTAAAAAAATTTAATGAAAACGATTCACATGAAAGTAAAATATATTTAGTCAAAGGGGATATCTCAGAGGAAAAGCTTGGATTAGGCCCAGACGAATATAATTTTTTATTACATAATGTTACCCATATAATCCATACTGCAGCAGATCTACGATTAAACATTCCATTAGATGATCTTAGGAAGGTTAATGTACAAGGAACTTTGAATCTCCTTGATCTTGCTTCGGATATTAATAAAGACCATAAAATTGAGCGGTTCTCTCATTTATCTACAGCTTACGTTGCTGGAGGTCAAAAAAATCTAATAGCCGAAGATACCATTACAGATGAATACGGATTCTTAAGTAACTATGAAAGAAGTAAGTATGAAGGGGAATTAGAAGTAAAAAATTCTGGTCTTCCCATATCAATATTCCGACCTGGAATGGTTATTGGTGATTCTAAATCTGGATATATTAAGACTTTCAATACTATTTATGTTCTTATACGCCTCTATCTTAATAAGCAATTGCAATTAATACCTGTTTCAAAGGAGTCTAAACTTAATATTGTTCCTGTAGATTATGTTGCTGAATCTGTTGTGGAATTAACATTTAATCAAAATACAGAAGGTAAGATATTCCATCTTACAGCTCCTTACATTTCCCTACCTACTGTAGAAGATTTTCTAGATTTTGTTCATGATTGGGCCTTAAATAATATGAATTTAAGAATTCCTAAACCAATTTTTCTTCCTATTTCCAATTTGATCCCAAAAATTTCTGTTTTGCTAAAATACTTTGGTAAAAATTCTAATAGTCTCAGTAGAACACTGAAAGAACTTGCACCCTATATGAACGAAGATAGAGAATTTTCAAGGGACAATACAAGAAAATTTATTGGACAATATACTTTACAATGGGAAAAATTTTTACCAACAATACTCAATTATGCGGTTTATAATGGTTTTTTTCATAGATCTGAACGAACAGTACACGAACAAGTTTTATTTAGATTAAGAAGTAAAAGTAGACCTGTTCAATACTATGATATTGTTAATGGAAAATTTCTCGAAAGAAAAAACTCAGATGTAAGAAAGGATATTTTAAGAAGTGTAAAATCACTTAAAAATCTCGGTATTAGTCGAGGCGATAAAGTAGCTATCGTAGGATGTAATTCAGCCAGATATCTTGTATTAGATGTTTCTATTGGATTATTAGGTGCTGTAAGTGTTCCCCTCTACTACACTAGCCCAGTAAATGAAATCAATGAAATAATAAAGGATTGTGGAGCAAAAATAATTTTTGTTGGTACTCCAGATTTATTAAACCATTTAAATGAGTTAGAATTAGAAAATCACGTAATATCATTCTGCAGCGATAATATTAAAGTCCCAACTAATATTTTATCCTGGAAAGAATTTATTGGAAATGATGATGAAAAAAAATTCAGTGAAATAGTTGCACCCGTAGATTTTGATGATATTGCAACTATAAGATATACATCGGGAACAACCGGAGATCCATCGGGAGTTTCATTCACCCATGGAAATTTGAGATGGATGGCTGAGTACATAGCTTCAATGCCTCCGTGGGCCGATAGAAATCATGATGTTTCCTATCTTTCATTCTTACCAATGAATCATGTAGTTGAAGGTATTTTAGGAACGTATGCCCCATATTATGCTCCTGCTCCTCTGAAACTCTATTTTTTAGAAGATTTTAAAGATCTTGAAATCAGTTTACCGCGAGTTAGGCCAACCATATTTTTTTCGGTGCCTAGATTCTATGAAAAGATTTGGTCAAAAATCCTGCAAAGTAGGGTTGGGAATATGTATCTTAATGCTAACGAAGGAATGATAAAGGAGATATTACGCCGAATATTGAAAAGATCCATGCTTAAACATGCTGGTCTTGATGCATGTGCCCAGTTAATAGTAGGTTCTGCCCCTGTAAGTACAGAGCTACTAGATAGTTTCAACGAGTTAGGTATTCAAATCTATAATGCTTACGGTTTAACAGAAGCACCTCTTGTAACCATCAATAAACTTGGATCAAACAGAATAGGCACTGTTGGAGAACCTCTACCAAACACGAATGTTAAAATAAATAATGATGGTGAAGTAATTGTGCAAGGCCCCCAAGTAACCTCAGGTTACTTCAATAATAAAAATCGTAACAACTTATTACTCCAAAATAACTGGCTTCTTACCGGTGATTATGGTTATTTAACATCTGATGGGAGTTTAGTGATTACTGGAAGAAAGAAAGAATTAATAGTCAATTCATACGGGAAAAGTATTAGCCCACTAAAAATTGAAGGGATGTTAAAGCATATACATGGTGTATCAGAAGTTATGGTAGTTGGTGATGAAAAACCGTACTGCATTGCTATGATATGGATTGATGAAAATATTGATCAAGAAAAAATGGCCATTGCAATGAAGGATGTAAATTCGAAACTATCAAATCCCGAGAAAATAAAACGCGGGGTAATACTTAAAAATGATCTATCAATAGAAAATGGTGATCTCACCGCTAACTTGAAGTTAAAAAGGGAAAACATTTTAAAACGTCACAAATATCTTGTAAGTATAATTTATGATGATAAATGTGCTGAAAAACTATCAAAAGAATTAACCCATATAAAAGTCCTCTACTTTGGATGGGAAGGTAAAAACAATGAGTATTAAATTACGATTAATTTCCAAGTGGATACCTGAATTCATTTTAATAAAGGAGTTGGATAGATTATCTGATTTAACCAATAACCATCTTGAAATGCTTTTGAATAGATATTCAGTTTCACCACAGTTTATAGAAAAACCTTCTAACGGAAAACTTGAAGAACGTAGAGCAATAATGGCAGCAAGTCATAATCTCCATGTGAATGCATTAATAGAGGTTTTGGGTTTTGAGAAAGCTTTGGAGATAGGCCGGAAAGAAATGTTCAAAGCAGGCTATGAATTGGGATGTGAAGCCAAAAAACGTCTTGGTGTAGGTAGTGATATAAAAGACGCACTTGTTGCAGCACGTATATTATACAAAGTACTGGGAATAAAATTCTCTATAGAAGAAAATGAACAAACTGTATTATTATTGGTTAAATATTGTGCACTTGCAAACCATTACACCCCTGAAACATGTAAAATAATGAGTGCTGCAGATGAAGGTGTTTTAAAGGGTTTAAATGAAAAAATGGATATGAAATTCTTTAAAAGGATAACTGAAGGTTCAAAAAATTGTAAAGCATGTATAAATATTGAAAATTGATTAAAGATTGGTGTAAAAAATGAAAGTAATAGTTGTGGGTTCTGGTGCAGGTGGAGGAACAGCCGCCCTTGAGTTAGCTTCAAGAGGTTATGATGTTACTATATTAGAAGCAGGTAAACCTTTTAAACCTTTCTCAAGGCGTTTAACACTAACAGAACCTCTTAGAAGGATTGGTCTTCTTGGTGATGAAAGGAATATAAATAGAATATTTCCCCATATGGATGCAACCAGATCAGATAAAAATCTGGTGCTTGTGAAAGGTATAACCACCGGAGGTTCAACTGCAATATCATGCGGTAACATGGTAAGAGCTGATCAAGGTTTTAAAGAGTTGGGACTCGATCTTACCCCTGAATTTGAAGAACTTGAAAAGAAAATAAGTATAAGACCCATTCCAATGAAAAGATGGCGGCCATTAACCCGTAAAATGTATGAATCAGCAGAAAATCTTGGTTTTAACCCTAAGCCCACACCAAAAGGAGTGAAATTGCATGAATGTAATTCATGCGGACTTTGTGAAATGGGCTGTTCTACTGGAGCCCGTTGGGATTCTAATCAATTTTTGAATGAAGCACTTAAAATGGGTGCTGTTATGCATACATCATCACCTGTAGAAAAATTGCTAATTGAAAAAGGACATGTCAATGGGGTTTTAATCAGATCCGGAAGTGTAACTAAAATAGTTAAAGGAGATGCTGTTGTTCTTGCTGCAGGAGGTGTGGGTACAGCCCAAATATTAAAAGCATCAGGACTTGAAGCTCAGGACAAACTATGGGTTGATATAGTACTTACACTTGGAGGTATTTCTAAAGGTGCAAAACAGCTTAATGAACCTCCAATGGCATGGTTTACCGAGCATAAAGATTATATATTATCTCCTTATCTTGATATATTATCTCATTTCTTCCATAAACCATGGAGAAATGTTTCATTAACTGACAGAGTTGGGATTATGGTTAAACTTGCAGATATGGAAAAAGGAACAGTATTTTCCGATGGATCTGTTCAAAAAGCTGTAACAGAGAAGGATGAGTTAAAAATAGATAATGCAGTTTCTAATGTTAAAGCAATCATGGAAGCATCTGAAGTTTCTGGCCCATTTGTTAAAGGAATGTATAATGGAGGACATCTTGGAGGAACCGTTCCTCTGAAAAAAGAGGATATCTCATCAATGCAACCAACTGGTTTACCTGAAGGACTATGGGTTGCTGATCTTTCCCTTGTACCACGTTCACAGGGACTTCCAACAATAATGCTCACTTCTGCACTGGCCATGAGAGTTTGTAAAACTTTGGCACAATAATTGATTATTATATCTATTTTATGAGATATACAATGAATATTGAAAACAAAAATATATTCAAAAAAAAGGATTATTAAAAAAATTGATGTTATTTCTAATTCTTTTCAGTTAATTTTTCTTTTTTAAGCTTTTCTAGCTTGATCTTAGCCTTTCTGAAATTACTGAGGAAACTTTCTTTTTCTGTTAGTGGTGTTATTTCAAGACCCAACTGACGGTGTTCTTCAATCCAATCCTCGGTAAAGATAGGAATATCTATTTTTATTGGTTCTTCTGTTGGATTAACTACAATTAAATTCCTAAATGGAAATTGTGTTTCAATTATGTATCCTCCAACGCTTATTATATGCATGGGCCTTACAACGAACTTCATTACCATCACCTGTGGTTTTAGTTAGTTTTATTTTGTAAATTATTTTAATTATTTATTGATAATTCAAATTCATAATTTCAATCCATTTTAAAGGAATGTAAAAATTATTGCCAGTATCCCAATAATTGAAACTCCTGCTACTGTTGGATAAAATTGTTTATATGTGAATATAGGGGAAAATGCACTCATAACTGCCATTAATATTGGGAATATTAGTGCTACCGCTATTGTAACAAGTATATTCCAGCTGAATAAATTCGGTGGAATTCCAAGGAAAAGCGTTGTGAAAAGGCTAGCTAGGACAAACATCAGAAATCCTCTTGTAACATATACATATGCCCTGTATTTAGCAGCATATTCCATTAGAGGTCCTTCAATAACATCTGCCTTTGTTTTTAGAATTGCAAATGGGTACTCATTTAAAAGTATCATATATCCTATGAAAAAGACAATTGCTCCCAATATTCCTGCTAATGTGAAAAGTACGGGTCCATGAATGTGTTGATATGATACAATACCACTCAAATAGATGCTCTTAGACATTGCCACGGGCACAAAAAGTGCTATATACAATGGGAAGGATCCAAAAGCTATTAATCTGAATGCCCTCAGGGAACTGAGTTCCTCCAGGAAAGACCTTTGAGTATCAGGATGTTTCGCACCCTTAACAACATCTGGAAATGGCATTTTAAGTGACATAACAGATTTTGAAAGTGATCCCATGAACATGTAGATAACCTCTTCAATCTTCAATAGCCCCACAACAGCTATTATACTTGTAAGTGCCGCAAATACATAGAGTTGTGGCATTATTATTAGCAATATAGATACTACAGATAAAAAACTTATTATTGGAAGGGCATTGTATAATTTAGGCATTGGAGAATGTGGTTTTATTGTTTCTTTGAAGAAAAATTTGATCGGTGCCATTATACCTGCACTGGATATTGGAGGACCAACCCTTTGCTGTATTCTTGCCTGTACAAACTTCCTCTCAATCCCTGGAAGCCATACACTCACTAATAATGCAACTATTAACGTTCCAATTACGGCTATTAGGGAATTTATTGCTGTCATCATGATCTCCTTTTATATTTTGATTATTTGGATTGCACGATCCGTGCAAGTGAAGCAAGGGTCGCATTGAACTATTGCAAGTTGTGCATCTGTTATATGATGTCCAACTGCTGCATACTGCATTGCACCAATGTTTGCTATTGAGGGTGTTCTAATAACACAGTTTCTTACTCTGCCATCTTCAAGGGCATAAGAATGATACAGTGTTCCCCTTGGAACCTCGATATAACTTTTGTTTATTGGTGCATCCTGCATTTCCCAACTTCTGTTGGTTATTTTACCTTCTGGAAGATTGTCAAGCGCTTGCCTAATAATTTTTATAGCTTCAGGAATTTCTAGAACCCTGACTAAAAGATTTGATTTAACATCCCCATCATCCTGTGTGATAATATCAAAATCAAATGGATCATAGGACTCCATTTCACTTCGAAGATCTATTGCTACACCAGTGGATCTTAAAGTAGGGCCGGTTGCGCCCAGTTTTATTGCTTGTTTCTGTGATAAAGTACCTACTCCAGTTATACGTGACATTACCATAGGATCAGAGACAAATCTATCTGCAAAATCGGTTATTTTTTCCTCTATTAAGTCTAATCCTTCTCTAATTTTTTGTATCCTCATTTCATCTAGTTCACAACGGGGCCTAATACCCCCGATTATGGATACTCCATACTGTACCCTGTTACCCCCAATCATCCTTAAAAGTTCCATTACTGTTTCTCGGATATAAAATAATCTCATTGCAAATGTTTCATGACCTAGTACTTCATTTCCATGAGCTAAATAAAGCATATGACTATGGAGACGTTCCAGTTCTTCCATTATAACCCTTATATACTGAGCTCTTTCGGGTACCTCTATTCCAATGGCCTTCTCAGCAACCAAACAAGAGTTCCATATGTGGCTGTTGGAACATATTCCACATATTTTTTCTGTAAGACTATTTGCCTTTTCAACAGGCAATCCTTCCATGATCCTCTCAATGCCCCTGTGATTGATTCCAACTGTAATTTCAGCATCCCTTACAATTTCGTCTTCAACAAATAATCTAACCCTGTAAGGTTCTATTGCGGCAGAGTGTACCGTTCCCATAGTAACTTCTGTTTCGATGACCTTTTTATCGGTTATCTTGTTATCTTCATTCATTAAATCCACCTTTTAACTCTAATTATAGTACATTATTACAGATTGATTGATTATTTCGCATTCAACAACAATGGTAATGCTGCTACCACACCAGATAATATATCCTCTGGCCTTACTGCACAGCCTGGAACCTTGGCATCAACAGGAATTATGTTCTCTACCGGTCCCATTATTTCTTCTGAGGGTATGTCTCCATGTATGTTCTTGTAAACTCCCCCCATCAGAGCACATGCTCCTGCAGCAATAACAGCTTTAGGTTCAGGTATTGCATTGTATATTTCTATTAATGGTTTCTCATTGTGTTTTGTAACCGGGCCTGTAACTACAAGTACGTCAGCTTCCCTAGGATTCCATGTAAGGAAAACTTTGTATTGTTCTGCATCGTACTTGGGAGAGAATATACAATTTACAATCTCTATATCACAGCCATTACATCCTCCTGTATAAACAAGCATTACATGAACGGCTCTTGCCCTTGAATATGATTTTAAGCTCATATCATTCCTCTTTAAAGGTTATGGTAATTTATATTTCTTATAATTCGTTTTTATTTAATTAATTTATAATTTTAATGATTCTAATCTTTCCTCTTTTTAAGTATGGTTGAATCTGCAAGATACTGAGATATGAAAGCAATTTTATCCTCTGAAATTTTAACTGGTTCATCTAATAGTTTTGATATTTCTAAATCCACAATTCCAACGTCATTTGGATGGATGGTGCCAGCTTCTCCGAAAAGAGCATATAATGGACAGAAATCATGACAGTAATAACAGTTAACGCATTTTAAACTGTCCAATACAGGTATCTTATCTTTTACTAAGCCTTCCATTAGTTTTACTGGTTCTGGAAGTTCAACCATTTCTATTGCCTTGGTCGGGCATGCATTGGCACATCCACCACAACCTATACATGAAACCTCTGCAACCTTATCTGTAGGAACTATCCTCCCTTCAAGGATTTTGCTCCTAAGTTCCATATCAGTCACCCTGTCTGATGCAAAGAGGATTCTTCTGGTGTTAGTGATTATACCCTCCAGGAATATTCTGATTAAATTTTTCATTCTGATACCTCGAACTCTCTTTCAAGTATTATTGCCCTGGCAGGACATGCATTTGAGCAGGCTCCACAGTATGTGCATTTTGAATCATCTACTACCATTTTACCTTCTGAATCTTCTTTAATTGCTTCCTCAGGACATATTTTTGTACAAAGTTTGCAGTTCATACATAGTTTGTCCTGTACAAAGCTGAAACCCTCTTTTATAGATTTTTTAACGGTTGCAGTTCTTGGTATAGCATTCATTGGGCAATGTATTGCGCATTTTTCACAGAGGATACATTTTTCAAGATCCACATCTATTGAACCTCGTCTAAGTGTTATTGCACCTTTCGGGCAAATTTCTGAACATATACCACAAGATACACAGTCTTCTGTAACACTTCCATCCCATTCAACTGTTTTCAAAATCCTTGCTTTATTAACATCACAAGATTGAACACATTTACCGCATGAAACACAGAAACCTTGTATACGACGATCTGGATCATCAGACAGTCTAAGAGTACCTACTGGACAGACATCCAGACATTCCATTGTATTGCACTCTTCACATAATGTTGGATCATATCGCAGTTTGCCTTCTATTACACGAAGTGCTCCGTGTGTACAAGCCTCGGCACAGAGTCCACAGTTGAGACATGATACAATTGACCCTGTTGTTTCTTCCCCTTCTTCAAAATTCCTTATTTTAATCTTAAAATCTTCAATGTATATTGCTTTGTTTGGACATTCCGTTACACATTTAAGGCAAAGGGTGCATTTTTTTTCATCTATAATCCCATCTTTTATTGCACCTACAGGACATACATCTTCACAAATTCTACAGTCTGTACATTTGCCTTCAGAATCTATGTCAACCATTAAAGCACCAGTTGGACAGTAATATTCACATCTTCCACAAAGGGTGCAGTTGTCAGGATCTGTACAAATATTTATCCTTTTAACATTTTCTTCCTCTTTCTCTACTCTTGAACCAGGTTGAATTGTCAAATTAAGAGATTCAAGGAATTTGAGTTGTCTTTCCTCAATAACATCCTGGGCATCGGCCCTTGCATTTATTGGACATGCATCCACACATATGCCACATCTTGCACATATGCCCTTTACAACGCCATCTTCAATTTTTATGTTGTTAACTGGGCATGTCATCTCACAAACACCACATGCATTACATTTGGCCCTGTCGACAACAAAACCTCCATATTTATTCTTGAATATGGCACTGTTTGGACAAGCCTCTGCACATGCCCCGCAAGTTATGCAGCTGAATGCTTTACCATCTATAATTCTTATTGCTTGTGTTGGGCATTCTTCAACGCACTTTCCAATGCCTTCACATTTCTTAGTTGATAGGAACATGACCATTACCTTCTAAAATTTTAATGATTTTTTTGATTATTCTTATTTTTTTATCCATTTATTTCTATTATCCTCTTCCAAATGTTATTTTACCGATAATTATCCCTGCCAAGGCTGCTATCAGACCATTAGCAAGGATAGAATCCGTGTACCATGGGAAAGGACCCAATTGGTATGCCATAAGTAATACCACTATTGCTAGCACAACGAATACTGAAGCAGGAAATTTTAAGTTGCTGCCTATGCTGGGCTTAATTCTGGTTCCAATTATGAATCCTATTATAAATCCTAAGATTAATGGGCCACTGTAAACCATTTTATTTACTCTCCATATTCTTCAGTAGCTTTTCGCTTTCGAGGAATGTTATTACAACGGCACTCAATCCAACAAGCACTTTCAGACCTACAACAAAGTTAAGGTATGGTATTATACCTGCGTGTATTGGGTCAGGGTAGTCAAATATATTCACAATATTAGGTGGAACTATATGATAAAGGTCAACTCCCAAATTGTAAAGGAAAAATCCTGTTGTAAATAATCCGGCTAATCCCAAAAATACGTATCCAAGAGCACCTATACTTTCAATAGATGCCATAAAATTGTGTGAAAATTTTATTGGACTTTCTTTTAATCCATATACTATGAGACAGAATATTATTCCCGAAGCTATGATTGCTCCTCCCTGAAATCCTCCTCCAGGTGTAATGTGACCTCCAAGTATGGTAAGTGCACCGTAACAGATTAATATCAATGCAGCAGGGAATACGAATATTTTGAGTATTGTACTCATTAATCTTCACCTCCAAGATCAACTTGACCCCTTCCAAAGACTAGAAGAGTTATAATAACTGCCGAAACAAGTATTAATGCTTCACCAAGGGTATCGTATCCTCTCCAATCAAACACAACATTAGTAACCATGTTAGGAGCTATGTGTGGACCTACCCAATTGTAGATATAACTTATTCCAGGATAGATCATTGGTTTGAAATCAACTATCGATTGAAAGAGAGTTATTGTGAATATAACTAGTGCAAATCCAGCTATTAGATTTCTTAATCCATCAGACATTCAAATTCCCCCAATAGAATAGTGTTACTATAATTCCAAGTGCTAGTATAACATAAAAGCTCATGCTTGCAAGTGAATCATTCTGTTCCCTTTTAAGTCTGGGCATGATTGGCATTGCCAGAAATACAAGTACGAACACTAATACTACCAATGCTATCATTAGAGTTTTGTTCAAAAGTCTTAGCATTACTACTGCAATTAAAATGGAAGATATGAGTGTTATCTCTGCCGTTAACATGGACGATGCTGCTATATTTGTAACAGGTTTATCATCTCCTGTTTCCATTCTAACGTCCTTTATTTTTTTCAGTATAATATCGTAGATGTTCATATAATCCCCCTTTCTCTAAGCAATACTGATCGCCAGCCCTTGCAAGAAATTTGTTGCAAGTTGTGGATAAAGACCTAACACCAAACATATAACAAGGAATGCAACCATTGCAACCAATGTAATCTTTGGTATTTTTTCATTTTTAATTTCTAGATCAGCGGGCTTCGGTCTTAGGTAAATGGTATGGAAAGCCCTCATAAATGTCATAAATGTTACTATACTCATTAATACCATAATTATTGCAATTTCTGGCAGACCCGAATTTAATGAAGCCTGAACAAGCATCAATTTACTTTGGAAAGCATTGAATGGAGGCACACCTGCTAATGCTATACCTGCAAGGAGTACAAGAAGTGCAGATTTAGGTGTTGCAACCAGCATTCCTCCCAACTTTCGCATATCCGTTTCTTTGGTTTTGTACATTATTGTTCCAAATCCAATGAATAGAAATGCGGTTATAATTGATTCGTTAACAGCTTGGAAAAGTCCTGCTGTAATACCAAACACAGTTCCAAGACCAAGACCAACTCCTATGTACCCTAGTTCACCTACAGCAAGGAATGCTATCAATCGTTTGAAATCTGTTTGAGTTATGGCCATTGTTATGCCCAATACCATTGCAACCAATGATATTCCCAGGATGAAAACATGTGTAAATGGAATGTATGAAAATATTCTTATGATAATTACTCCAAGTGCAACTAAACTAAAGACAGAAAATGCCTGGAGCAATGCTGCTCCGGTTGGAAGTGCTTTGCTGTACATTGCAGATTTAATTGTATGGAATGGCGGGAGACCAGTTCCATAAAGCCACCCAAATATGATTAAACTGCAAGCCATAAGCAGGACAGGACTTTGTGGATTTACTAAACCATTTTTAATTGAATATACTATGTCTGTAATGTTTACGTTACCTGTAACTCCCAGAAGGAGAGCAATTCCCAATAAAAGAATTGGTGAAGCTATGCCTCCCAGTATCATGTATTTGAGTGCTGTTTCATAGTTATTATTAATCTTGGAAACCAGTACAATACCAACTTGCGCAAGGGCTGCAATTTCAAAGAATACATAAAGGTTGAATATATCATCTGACAAAAGCATTGCTATTATTGATGCTGTTCCCATTAGCATGAGGTATATGTAAACACCCGATGGTTTTTTTACCTCATAAAGAGATATGAATATGGCAAATAAACCAACAATACCAAGTATAAATATCATGAGTTTTTGGGCACTTCCATAGACATATGTAATTGCAGGGTGGAAGATGTTCAGTGCTGTTCCTGTTATTAATGCAGGAAGACCTGCTGATATTGTTGGATTTTGTGCTAAGGGAGGATATCCTCCAAAGTATTGTATACCATAATTCGCAAGAAGTGGTATTATTGGAAGTGCCAGTGCAACCACTATTGAAATTGCCTTTACAGTCCTAGTCCTTTCATGAAGAAGGTTTAGGAACAAAGCACAAGTAATTGGGATTATTACCATCAATGGGATCAATAGGTTAGGAAGGTTCATTTTGATACCTCCATCAATCCATAATAGTTATGAACAATATAAACATAATTTAACTCTGTTTTTGTTCCTTTGTTGTTTGTTGAGAAGTTTGAAAGCATTTCAATTACTCTCCAAGAATCTTTGATGCACTTATAGATCCATATTTTTTATTAAGTACTATTATAATTCCAAGCATCACAGCCATGGTACTAGCCCCAATAACAATGCTCGTGAGCACAAGAGCGTATGGAAGCGGGTAAGATGCATTCTGTGAAAAGTTGCTCATTGACATTCCAGGTAAAAATATATAGACTATTCCTCCTGCTTTGTACCCGAGCGATACAAGAAACAGGTTAGCACCATCACCTATAAATGCTAGCGCTATAACTTTTTTTATTAGGTTATCGAGGAATAATGCACCAAAAATACCTATTACTATCAATGCTCCTGATGTGAGAAGTGATGCTAGTTGTGTGTCCATTATCATTTTATTCCTCCACCCTGCGAGTTCTTAAAACTGCCAGTGCAAAAAACACGGGTACTATTGCCGAACCAACAATTGCTTGGGTCAGTGCAACATCCGGGGCTTGAAGATATTGGTAAAGGAATGCAAGTGAAGCTCCAGGAATACCTGTTAGAATGGCTGCTTTTAGAAGATCCCTTTGCATTAAAGATATTACTGCACCTAAAATCGCTGTTATCATGAAAATGTATTCAATCATTGTTCTTCCTCCCCATAGAAGTAACCATTGGCTATTGCATGTGCTGCAAAGGGTGCTAAAATGAAGTAGGCCACTGCCAAAAGGGGTTCATTGAGTGCTAACAGTGCTATTATAAGAGCTGTGTCTGCAACTCCCAGTATATGTATTCTGGCATAGATTATATTTTCAATATTGTCCCCATACCTCAAAATCCCGTAAGCTGCTAAAAGCACCAAAAAGGCGGCTATTATGAGTATTGCTGACTGTATCAATGTTATTACATCTGTCACGTGATCATCCTCTTAAAACTCTTGCAAATGCTATAGTTCCTACTGGCCCTAGAAATATCAGTGCAGTTGCGATGTCCTTACAAAAACCAAGGTTGTACACGTGCTGCACTAATATAAGCATCGTTGCGATTGCAATACTTAATCCTGATAAACCTACCAGGGCCATTGCAATTTTCTTCCTTGTTGTGATCCTTATTGTGGCAATTGCAAAAATTGCAAGTGCCCCCATTAGAATATATTCTGATATAAGCAGTATGTTCATTCTAACATCCCTTTTATATATGATTCAAACGGAATTATCTCTTCAACTGAACGTGGAGATATTGTTGCTACTTTTAATATGCAATTTTCAGAGTCAAGATCAATTGAAAGAGTTCCGGGAGTTAATGTTATGCTATTTGCAAGAATTGTCTGTGATATCGGCCTTTTAAGTTCGGTTTTTATTTCAACTACTACAGGTTCAACTTTTCCGTTTAAAACCCTTTTGGCAACGTCCAATTCTGCTTTGAGTATTTCAAAGATAAGAACGATGAAATAAGCTATTCCATAGAATATTCTGGTTATAAACATTGTGAATTAACTCCCTTTTTATTACCTAGACTGATTAATCATGAATAATTAACATGGAAAACAATTTAAAACTTTATAATCAGTTCAACAATATAATCAGATCATTGTAAACCATGATAATTAATTTATCATTATAAAACATGATATATATAAAATTAACTAAATTGATTTTTCATTCAATACAAAAGATTCTAAAAATATAATTTTAATACTTTTTCATTTTGAATATGTTGGAAGTTAAATGGGAATTGCAATTATCTAATGATAAAAAAGTTGTTACCATATAAAACAACAGAAGCGATTACACAACCCCCCCAAATACCTAGTAAAGTTAATCCAGCTAGTTTTTTAAATTTTTCTGATGAAATGGGATTTAACAACTGTACCCCTGAAGGCGTAAAGAGATCCAGTATTATATGACTTAAACACCCCAAAAACAGAGATAAAACTACGTAATAAGTATTGAAACCAATACGTGTTGAAAAAATAAGTCCAATAATAATAAGAAACCCAAACACAGGCACTAGTTTTTTATTTAAAATTACAATCCCTAAGATAAGTAAAATGATAATTAAAGATATCTTTAAGCTTATGTTATAATCAGAGAGTAATATGTAAGCCCCCAACACAAAAAAGGATATACAACCGGTAATAAAAATAATTCCTAATATTGAATGCATAAATCCTCTGTGATCTGAAATATAAAATAATAATGCCATCAAAGCAATTAAAACTCCTACTAGATAGGGAAGTTTGAATATGTAAAGTAATAATGCCAGTATAACCCCCAGCAATCCCATAATTATAATATTTTTCTGATTAACCTTATGATCCATATCTATTATGGATGCACCAACAACTGCAAGTGCAACGTAGAAAACTTCTGGAAAGAATGGAAACACCATTATTATTGAGGCTAAGACATGTTCTTTGTAAGACGGCATTGTATCGAATTAACTTTGTATTTTCCCATTAAATAAATAATTCCTTATGAGATTCTATAATTATTTTTAAAATATAGATGAAATAATAATATCAAATCAATCCAAAGTACTTTAGATAATATATCATTTGAAGATATGATCGTTCTGGACTTCCATGAGTTACTTCACAGTTTTCAGATACTACCTCACAAGTAACTGCAGCAATTCCCCTAATGTTGCATTCATCTTCAATAGCACCGCTGTATAACGATCCCGCAGTTGAATGACAGATAATCTTTGATGACATAGACTTGGTTATATATTTGGCAATAATGTAACTCTCTGGACAGGGATTCTTTGAACAGAACACACTTTCAATTCCAGGATTACTCCTTGGTTTTGTAGAATGAAAATCAGAAATTGATACAATATTTAGGTCATCAATGGCATTTAGTATTTTATTTGAAATAGAACCTTCCTTAGAAGCACTTCTATTCATATCAAATCCTTTAAATCGTCTCGAATTTTTCATTGTGGCATCAGGTATGGCAAATGGAATAATATAGACCGTACCATTTATATTTTTATCTTTCAACTCTTCTGCGAGCCATAATGCAGCAATTTGTGCTGGAAGTTCATTTCCATGTACACCTGCAGTTATCATGATTTTAGGGGAAGAAAATCCAATTTTAAGCATGGGAGTGCCATGTTTGGCTGCATTGATCAATTGAGTGCATGTATAACCCTCAGGAACATATGCCATGAGATTTTCATTTTTATTTACAATTCCTCCAGTTTTATTAGAGATAATTGTAATATCATCTTTAAGAACCATTAACATCACTTAATCATTATTATATGTGATTTAATTTTCAATACATTATTAGGTTACAGAATACCTAATATTTAAACAATATTTCTTTAATTTTATTAAGATATAACCTATTTTATCTACTTTTTTATTCTTAGATCATATTATTCCTATTTAAAATCTGATTTTAATGAAATTAAAATGATACAAAATTATATGTTTTGTTTGATCCAAAGTTGCTAAGTCATGAATTTAATAAATTAAGATAATGTCTGATTTTCATTTTACATAGATAATTTACATAACTCCTACCTAATTTTAATTAATATCCTCTTAAGATGTTGAATAAAAACATAAACAATATATGTTAAAATGTATGAAACTTTCATATTTGTTATGAATATAGTAAGGCCTTAACAATAAATAATAATTATAAAATATTCAAGGTGATTAAATGAAAAAAGTTGTTCTTGCATTCAGTGGTGGATTGGACACAACTGTATGTGTAAAATTACTTCAGGAAAAATATAATATGGAAGTTATAACTGCATGTGTTGATGTAGGACAGCCTGAAGATGAAATTAGAAGGCCTGCAGAAGTTGCAAATAAAATTGGTGTAAAAAAACACTACACAATTGATGCAAAGCATGAATTTGCTGAAGAATTTATATTCAGAGGTATTAAAGCCAATGCCGAATATGAAGGATATCCTTTAAGTACTTCACTTGCAAGGCCATTAATAGCGATGAAGATAGTACAATTAGCTGAAAAAGAAAATGCATATGCAATAGCACATGGTTGTACAGGAAAAGGAAATGACCAATTTAGGTTTGAAACCACAATAAGATCTTCATCCCTTTGTGAAATAATAGCCCCTGTTAGAGATTTAAGTTTAACCAGAACAGAAGAACTAGACTATGCCAAAACACATGACATCCCACTTTACTCTGACAAGCTTTATAGTATAGATGAAAACCTCTGGGGAAGATCCATTGAGGGAGATGTATTAGAAGATCCTATGGTTGAAACTCCAGAAGAAGCCTTTGAATGGACAGTTTCAACCGATGAAGCTCCTGACGAAGCACAAATAATAAAGATTTCCTTTGAAAAAGGTGTTCCTGTGGCCCTTGATGATGTTGAAATGGGCGCATATAAAATTATCAGCGAAAGTAACCGCATTGCCGGACTACATGGAATTGGTAGAATTGACATCATCGAAGACAGAATAATTGGTCTCAAATCAAGGGAAAATTATGAAACACCTGGTGCAGTTCTAATTCTAACTGCCCATAAGGCCCTTGAACAATTAACTCTAACACGCGAAGAACTAAAATTTGCAAATACTATTACTCAAACCTATTCAGAAATAGTATACAATGGATTATGGCATGAACCTTTACGTGAGGATCTTGACTGTATAATCGACAACATGCAGAAACGTGTAACTGGAAATGTGAAGTTGAGACTTCATAAGGGCAGTATTAAAACACTTAGCCGTGAATCTCCTTACAGTCTTTACAGTGAGGAAGCAGTTACTTTTGAAGATAAAGAAACAGATCAGAGAGAAATTGCAGGAATGGTTAAAAACTACGGACTACAAGCAGCATGTTATCAAAAAGTCTGCAAAAAAGATTAAAAATTGAGGATATATTTATCCTCAATATACATCTTAACAAATGTATTGTCTTAATTAATAGGAAATAGATTCGGGTTAAAATAATGGTCCTTAACACAATTTTAATTGGAATAATTCTTGCTGTAATAATAGCTATAGGTTTGATAATTCTTTTTAAAGCTGCAGGAATAATAGTTAAAATATTACTTCATATGGGCTTTGGCCTTATTCTCCTTTTTATAGTAGATTTAATTCCATTTGTACATGTTCCAATTAACGTGCTAACAGTTCTTGTTGCAGGGTTTGGTGGGTTCATAGGGGTTGTACTCCTTGTAATTTTAGGTGTTCTAGGGTTCTATTGATTAAATTCTTCTTTTAAATACTTGAGGGATGTATTTCCAGATATCGCTTGCAATTAAATTGTATCCATACTCTTCTGCTGCAAGGTCACCTGCATTTCCATTAATAAAAGATCCTAAGTATGCAGCTTCAAAGGCTTCATGTCCCTGTGCAACTAAAGCACCTACAATGCCTGCCAATACATCTCCTGTTCCACCAACAGTCATACCAGGGTTTCCTGTAGAGTTAAGTTTTATTTTATCCCCATTTGAAATAATATCTGTAGATCCTTTAAGCAGTACAGTACATTTACATTTTTTAGAACATTCTAAAATGGTATCAATTTGATTGTCCAATTTTTTAGGTACATCAACTCCAAAAAATGCCTTAAATTCTGCTTTATGAGGTGTTAATATCACTTCATTTCTATAATGCTTAATTAAATCTAAATTTAACAATTTAAGTGCATCTGCATCAATAACAATTGGCATGTTGATTTTTTCGATCATCTCTGTTAAAGCCAAACCAGTTTCTTCTTCTCTTCCAATACCACAACCAATTACCATTGAATTTGCATTCTTTGATAATTCAAGTATTTTAGCAGTATCATCAAATGTTACATAGTTGTTTGAAAGGCTTTTAACAATTAAATCAGGAGAATAGGATCTAATAGTAGATGTAACACATTTTGGACACGCAATTACCGATATATCAACTCCTGATCTTAATGCAGATATTGCTGCCAATGCCGGAGCGCCAGAATAATCTTTGCTTCCCCCCAAAACCAATAAATTACCATTTTGTCCCTTATGAGAATTAATATTTCTTTGGGTGAGCCTCAATAAATCCCCGGGACCGGTGTATAACTCAGCTTCTTCAGGTATTCCAATGTCACAGACTTTTAAATCTCCCAAATATTCCTCATCTGCATTTTTAAGCCCGATTTTTTCCTTATGGAATGTTACCGTGAAATCTGCCTTAACAGCCTTATGTTCAACCATTCCCGTTTGTGGATCTAGTCCTGTTGGAATATCTACTGCAATAACAGTACTATTTGAACTATTAATAATATCTATGGCTTTAGAAACTGGTTCTCTAAGTTTTCCTTTGGTTCCTGTCCCAAGTATTGCATCTAACACCAGTTCTGCACTGCTAAATCCCAATTGAGAATGATCTTCAATAATATTCAATACAATACTACTAGTTTCAATATTTAATTTATGGAGCACTTCCCAGTTTTTCAATGATTCAGGTGAACTTATACGTGATGGATGCCCAATCAGGAAAATTTCTACTTCAAAACCATGATTAAGGAGATATCTCGCAGTCACAAATCCATCTCCTCCGTTCCCCCCAGTTCCAGCATATATATTTACTTTGCATGGTTTTGAAATTTCAAATATTTTTTGGGCAATACACTTTCCAGCATTTTCCATCAGTAAAGTCTTTGATATCCCCAGTGCCTCGGCGTTGGCATCAACAACCATCATGTCCATTATATTCATGTTATCACTAGTTATAAATTATAACATTAAAAACATATTAGATTTGTGTTATATCCTTTTTAAAGAACACAGATAATTAATTAATTAATATTTTTGAAAATGTAAAATTTTTTTTTAATTTGCTCCATTGTTGAGGGCATACATTTCATTCTAACTTAGAATTTTTAATAATTTATAGATAGTTATATGCTAAAAATTGAGATAATCATTCAATAGAATTAAATGAAATCATTGGCAAAATGAATATTAAGCAGTATCATGAAATTATTTTTAGTTTAAAGATATGCTCGGGTATTAAATTATTTTTGAACAGTGCATTATAGGTCTTTAACGAAATTAATAAATACTTTTTAGATGGATTATAAAGAAATGTATTTAAATTATTAATCCATAATTAGACTATCTATAATCATATAAGTGGAGGTTTGAGTTTGATAAAATATGGTGTTTTAGCTGGGGGACTTATTGCTATTTTCATAGTTGCTTTTTATGTTTTTGGGTATGAACCAACATCATTGGAATTAACTAAGAGCGAAAATTTATTTGATAAAAATATTACTAAACTGAATCAGACTGGAAAAACAGATCCTAATGCGATTGTTACCATTAATGGTGAAAAAGTACCTGTGGATAAAAATGGAAACTTTTATTGGGTTATAGATTTAAAAAATGGGAAAAATATAATTAACGTAACTGCTAAGGCTCCATTTAAATCCAAAAACCAAACATATGCCATCGTAAATAGGGCTGAAGATAAAGATGGTGTCACTGGAGATTGGGATTGGAATAATACCTATGAAACATAATAATGAATCGATAATAGTAATAACAATAAGAATTCAAACAAATTTTACTTTATTTGAATTTTTTTAATTCGAATGAGGGTATTTAGAATGATAGTTTGTAAAATGTGAAGACTAATAACTACCTTCTGCTTCCCCATATTATTTTTAATTTGTATATGTTGAGTTAACATGAACTCAAAGTTAAATTAATAGCGCTTCTAACCCAATAAATCGATAGTTTTATAGAACTTAAAAAAAATAGCATTATAAGACAATTAATGTTATGGTTATTATTAAATAGCGTTTATATGTGTTGAAATTGCATATAAAGTCCAGAAATAACTTATATGTATAAATTATAAAACAGATGATATTTAATAATAACCTAAGATCATGTAGTAAATTAATGAATATCTAATGATCTCTCAAAATAGTAAACTAAATAATTCAAATTCCATAATTAATTATTCAAAAAAATGGTGATCTACTGTGCGCCCACCATACATGCCAATACTACCTGTAAGTAAAGATCTTACAAACAAACCATATAAATTGGTTCTTTATGCTTTATTGGGAGTTACATTGCTCATAATTTATGGTGTGATAGGATCTACATATATAATGAGATTAGATCTGGTTAATTCTATTTATTTTACAGTACAAACCATAGCAACTGTTGGTTTTGGTGATATCCGGCCAATAACTCCATTACAAAAAATGTTTACAGTAACTCTTGTAATGGGCGGGGTTGCTCTACTTGCTTATGCATTTACATTAACAATAACGGTGGTTACAATGGCAGTTGAAGAGATAGCTTCCGGCGCTAAACAAAGGAGAATAATAGCCGCCAGTAAGGATCATTTTGTCCTCTGTGGCTATGGAAGAGTTGGAAGTGCAGTTTATAAAGAGCTTAAAAAAAGGAATATTAGATCAATAATAATTGAAAAAAATAAAGACGTTGTTGAGAAAGAACTTTGGAAAGATCCAGATGTTCTTGCAATTCCTGGAGATGCTACCGATGAAAGTATAATGATGGACGCAGGAATAAAAAGGGCACGAGGAGTTATCATAACTACTGGAGACGATGTGGATAATCTGTTCATAACACTAACAGCAAGAGAAATACATCCCGAGATATGGATAGTTACAAGAGCGAGTAAAAGCGAAAATGTGCGTCGATTATACCGTTCTGGAGCAGATAAAGTCATATCTCCCGAAACAAGTGGTGCAGAAGATATATACTTCGCTTCAATGGAACCCACAATTATGAAGATCACAGAGATCCATGGAGTTGAAGACATACGAAAAGAATCTGAAATTATCTTGAAATATGGATGCACCCTCGAGAACATAGAATATCACTTACCAGAATTCAAGGAACCTCTTGCAAGAAAGATAGGAGTAACAGATATAGAACAGCTCAACAGATTTTTAAGTAGTTTAGAACGTGAAAAATCTCGAAAAAAATCTTTAGAGAGCATATATGAATCAGTGAGCGGAATTCACTCCCATTGGATTTCAGGACCCACCAAGGAAAGTCTTGAAAAAGTTGCTGAAGAACTGAAAAAAGAAGGATTCCTTTTAGGAGTCAACCTCACAGAAGATGAAATAAAAGAAACAGCAAAAAAACATGGCCGAATGGTTGAAGTTGTTCTAAAACCCGAGATAAAGATAACTGAAAACCATGACATCCAAGATATCAGGGAAGAAGCAAAGATAATTCTTAAACATGGTTGTACATTAGAAGATATTGAGTACTACCTTCCAGGATTTAAAGAACCCCTAAAGAGAAAAATTGGACTTTCAGATGAAAAAGAAATGGATAGATTTCTTTCAAGCCTTGAACATGATTCTAAAAGGATGGATGCACTTGAAAGGCTTTACATCCTCTCAGGTGGAGGAATTCATTCCCATACCATTTCAGGCAAGGATACACAAAGTTTAGCTAAAGTTGAAAAAGAGCTAAAAACAGAAGGATTCCTTTTAGGGGTAAATTTAACTCATGGTGAGATTGTTCAAAAGATATCTGAATTTGGCAGAGTAAGCGAATTACTATTAAGACACAAACCAAGTGATACCAATGATAAAAGAATCATAATTAGTATGGGCGGTAGAATATTGGACTCTAAACATTACCTGCCAGGTTTAAGACAAGTAGTAACAAGAAAACTCTATTTAAAAGATGAAAATGATCTAAAAAATTGTGAAGAGGAGTATAAAAAACCAGATGCAAAAAGGTCTCTTGAAGCATTATCTCAGATATCAAGACAAGTTCACTCCCACACAGTTTCTGCAGGGGACATTGAAAAAATCAAGAAAATTGAAAAAGCACTGAAAAAAACTGGAATGCTTTTAGGGGTTGATCTTCCTGAAGACGATATTTGGAATATCGTTGAAAGTGAGGAAATAGAAAAGTTCTGTATTCAGTGAATGGATTAATATTTTAAATTTTTTCTTCTGAAAATAAAAAAAATATGGAAATCGTAATTATTAGAAAAGCTCATGAAGCTTAATCTGATATTTACCGAGGTTTCCACCAAAGTTACCTGCACTTATCTGAATTATTCCAGAGATTTTAACAGCAGCTTCAATACCTGCCTTCATTGCAGCTTTGACTGCTTCTTCATTTACTCCGTCAATAACTATTTCATAGACACCATTAACATTTTCAGGTATTTCACAACCCTCAACTTCGTCCTTCAAAGTAACACACATTTTTTCGTTGGTAGATGCTCCTAAAAACTTGTACTTATTTGAACCAACTTTGGAACCGGAAGCAACTATTCCTCCAGGGAATGGAGTTATTGCACCAGGAATTGCTTCAATAGCATCCACAGCTGCGTCCGCAGCTAGTAATCCTGCTGGTTGGTTTTCTGCGAGAATGAAGAAATTCCCACCTGCAACACCTGCTTTTATTCCTAATTCTGCTTCAACTAAAAAGTCACCAGACATTAGGGGGATGGAGTGTATTTTTCTTCCTTCCACATCCAATGTTTGTTCATATCCATCACCGAAGAATTTCAGTTTCTGACCTGTTTTGAGTTTTTCATCAGGTTCATCCATCCAATCAAAGACAGCTGTGGTTGCTGCAGTTAGAATACACATTCCTACTCGCTCGAGTAACTCATGATCAAGTTTACCCTTGTTCATGTTGCAGATCATTATTATATAACCCGGTCTTCCATCAGGAGTATCCTGTGGTGGCACATAACCGTCTATTCCTGCCTCTGCCGGGCATCCGATAACAGATGTTCCGTAACCTGTGGCTTCGGTAGCTGCTACTAATGCCAGTTTTTTGGTTGCTGCAGTTATGAGAATTCTTGATACTTGTATGCCGAATGCTTCTGCAAAATTATCTTCTATTTCCACTCCGTTTATTTCCATGATTATCACCGTCTAGATCGTAGTTTAGGAGAAGTTATAAATTTTTCCATTTAATCCTGAGTAATTAAAAAAAGAAGTTGTCAAATAGGTGGGTGTTCAAAAATTTTTTGAGTTTTCAAAAAAAATTATTTTCCACTTTTATTTGTGTCATAAATGTAATTTAAGAGCATAAAAGATAAATATAAAGTGAAATTAGAATTATTATCATGCGAAATCAAACAATATCTACTCTCAATTGTTGTATTGGTTCCATTCAACTTAAACTTTACGATTTTAGAATGGAAAAACTTGATGTTGAAAAGATCTTAGCTGAAAGATTTAAACAGCTTAAAATCCCTAAAAATGTAAATGATAAATTAATTTTACTTTCAGATAACCATTTCGAGTTTATCAGACCTATCTGTCCAAAATGTGGTTCAAAAATATTATTAAACAAGAATATCGTGTTAGAAATCCAATTTTAGGTGAATACAGACAACAAAAGATTTATCTTCGAAGATATCAATGCAAAAAATGTTCAAAAAAGTTCACAACGCCTTTAGATAGTGTTTTAAACCCGTATAACAGGTACGCAAACATTTTTAAAGACAAAACAGAACAATTAATCAAAAGAAGATATCGATCACTCAGAAAAACAAAAGAAGACTTCAATACATTCTTTAATCATTCACCCTCACACCAAACCATTAAAAACTGGCTCAAAACAAAACCAGAAAATAAAATACATAACGATTCAATAGTTTATTCGAGATATTACTGTTATGATGAACAGTATCTTCGAATTAACGGTACAAGAATGTACCGTTTAACATTATACGACACCATAGTTAATATTCCGGTAGCGGAAAAAATCGTCCCAAAAAGGTCAACAGAATCAATAACAAACTTCATACAACAATCAACAAAAAAAACCATTAATAGCTATAACAACAGATCATTTCCCACGATACAAAAATATAATGGACAAATTTAAAGTAAAACATCAACTTTGCATATTTCACCTGTTTAAAATGATAGGCGACCGTGTATACAAAATATTAAGGTCCAAAAAACATCACAACAGAGATAAAATAAGTTTATGCTTATATTTCACCGAAATCAAAAATATATTCCGCACATACAACGAAAAAACCTCAACAAAAAGATTAGAACAACTATTAAACAAATTCAACAATATTCCAAAATTATTACAAAAATTCATAGCCAAAAAGATAATCCTTGACTTCACAAGACTCACACACTACACAAGAGACCCATTAATTAACAAAACATCCAACCACGTTGAAAATTACTACAGACAAACCGACCCCGAACAAATAAAAACCAAATATAAAACTAAAACAGGAATACTCAGCTACCTAAAACTAAAAATGCAAAACTGGACACAAAAACACAGAAAAAAAATCAACACTCAATAACTTTACAACCCCTAAAAAAACAAAAATAAATATTAAATTAAAAGTATTAAGCCCTATACTAAAATTTGTCTGAGAATTTTTCTAAAACATTTGGCCCAACATAGGGAAGCATACCTATTCCAATAAATGAAGTCATCCAGAAAGATATTAACCTTTCAACAATAGTTGCTGCTGCACTTATAGATGGCGGTACACCTGCTGCAGAATATAAAATTATCATCATTCCATCAACAGCTCCAACACCTCCAGGAAGAAGAGGAATCAATCCTATCAAGGTAGCTATTACAAATACTGCTGCAATTACCCACAAGGATACTGGAGTACCAAATGATGCGAAAACTATGTAAACTCTGATTATTTCCATGAACCATACCAAAAAAGACAATGGAAGCCCATACATTAAAACCCTTCTGTCACGTATCATAAT
The DNA here is from genome assembly GCF_019931065.1 of Methanobacterium spitsbergense. Classification (NCBI taxonomy): domain Archaea; kingdom Methanobacteriati; phylum Methanobacteriota; class Methanobacteria; order Methanobacteriales; family Methanobacteriaceae; genus Methanobacterium; species Methanobacterium spitsbergense. The sequence goes on from NZ_JAIOUQ010000003.1 coordinate 247,523, forward strand.
ACGCATGCTGCTCTGAAATCCATTCATTGCTTCTAAGGCCTTTCTCTCAATTTCGAAGTGTTTATTTTTTGAAAATCTTTTTACAAGCCCTACTAGCCATAGCGTTATCCTCTGACCTACAGCCTCATTAATAGACATAATTAAAATTATAATAAAAACAACAATTAAAACGACAAGGGATACAATCAAAGCAAAAACAATCCATTCAGGAAGGCTAAGAAACGAAACGGAAAATATTATGGTTAAAATTGCCAAGACAACAAATGGAAATGTGTCAAGTCCCCTATCTGCGATTACTGTAGCAAAGGCATTTTCCATTGGAGCCTTTGCATATTTTCCCAACATATATGCCCTAACAGGTTCTCCCCCGCCTCTAGCACTGGGTGTGATATTATTAATAGCAAGTCCAACCATTAACATTGGAAAAACATGTCTTCTTTTAATGGATATTTTAAGTGAATGGATTGTGATGGACCATCTTTGGGTCCACATTCCATATATTATGAATTGAATTACAACTGCCAATGCAACGTATAGTGGATTAGCATTTTTCAGAGCACTTTCAATTTTTCCCGGGCCAATGTATAAAACCATTGCTGCCAGAATCCCAATTCCAACAAGTAACAGTATAATAGTTTTATTATTCATGATATTGTTCCTTTCAGATAATATTTGAATTAATTTGATACTTAAATTTTATACAAATCTATATTGAATAGATTTGATGTCTATTTAAGTGATAGCTATTAATAAAATTTGTAAATAAATATGAATACTCTCATATGTATATTACTTCAAAACTGAGATCATCGGTATCTAATAAAACAACCGTTTTTTGCCCTGAAACATATCCACATACTTCACCAGGGTTTATAATCATTGTTTCACCATTCAATATTTCCATTTTATGAGTGTGACCCCTAATAACAACGTCATATTTTCCACATTTGGCAAGAGAATCCACAATTGCTTGGTTACTGCCATGTATGATTGAAAATTTCCAGCCCTCTACTGAAATTTCCTTAAAATCTTCTAAAATGCATATTTCTTCATATGCTGCCTTAAGTCCTTCTTTCTCACCGTCATTATTACCATAAATAGCAACAAGTTCCGGATCTAGTTTCCTAAATTCTAATGCAGTGAATGGAGATATTAAATCTCCTGCATGTATTACAACGTCTATTTCTTCTTTGTTAAAAATTTTTACAGCTTTTCTAATAGCATCAAGGTTGTCATGACTATCAGACATTATCCCTATCATGATATTATTATGTTTTATTTGTTAATAATTTTTTTTGTTTTTATTAACATTATTAAACTAAATATGAAAATTATATTATTTTTTTTTATCCAACTTTTTTAAGTGTCTAATTACAGTTTTCTATTTATAATACACCCATATAACTAATTAATTTGAGAAACAGCACTATTTTAAAATTATAACGGTTAATTATTCTGTATTAAAATATTATATTTCTATTTGGAATAAATTTTAATTAGATGATCAAGTTCTTTTAAAATTGCTTTGTTTCCATCCTGTTTGTATGATTTTAATGACTCACTGTAAGTATCAAGTTTATTTAAAAATTGTTCAACAACATCCAATTCTAATTCTTCATGGAATTCCCCATATCCCAGTCTTTCCAGATATATTGCATTTAATATTTGCTCGAACTGACCTTTTACAGGAATGCTGAGTACAGGTTTTTTTAGGTAAATAGATTCACTAATAAGGGTGAATCCTCCATTGGCTAATACAGCTTTACATGTTCCAAGATCTTTAAAGAACTGATCTTCATTAAACTCACGGAATATTAGGTTTTCATCCACTTTTTCACAATCAAACCCATATATTATGAAATTTTCATCCACTTTCTTAAGTACTTCTATAAGTTTCGAATTAGAAGTACTGGTCTGATAAACAAGTACATGATCTTCTTTTAAAGATTCTAAATTTAAAATTTCGTTCCTTAAAATGGGTGGGAAAATAGAAACCTTATCAGGATTCTTAATTTCAGGATAGAAATACGAAGTAATAAGATACTTTTGAGGTAACATAATGAATGATCTAACCACTCCTTCTGCCTTGAGTTTATCTCGGGAATATTTTCGCGGTACATCAATTTTACAGTGCGTTATAACATGCATGTTGTCAATGCTGATCATAGGGACTCTTATGATCTTGCTTAATATATTGGAATAAAATTCAAAGTCCGATATTATGAGTTCCGGTTTAAATTCATTCGCAATATTGTAAAGTAGTTTAATATTATCTTTAACATCACGAGGAAGGTTTTTCATAGCTTTTATGAATGTTTTTTTATCGTTTACTGCATTGTCTTCATAAACAGTATTAAAACCATAAATTTCATAAACATTGTCAAATTTCCCTGATAAATACTCAAAAGCTCTGCTACTCGCAAATACAACAACGTCATTTTCCTGTTTCAAATGTTTTAACACGACTGAAGTCCTTATAGCATGGCCCATCCCTTCTCCACATGCCGCGTAAATTATTCGTGGTTTTGAACTAAAATTATCATTCTTTTCATGGCCGAACTTATAATCTAAATCTTCAGCACTGATTTTTTTCCCTCTGAAATCATAAATAGTACTTTTAGTGTATTTAAATGCTAGATCTTTTAGTCCTTCCTTTTCGAGTCTTCTTGTTGAAACCAGGAGTCTTGGATTTCTTAATACTTTGAACGTGCTTATTTTAGCAATTCTTTCGATGTAATCACTGTCTTCGCCAAAATCCAATTCTTCATCAAAACCTTTTGCCTTTTCATGGAGAATTTTGGTGGTTAAAATTCCATAACATCCTGCACCATGAGGTTTTATGGATTCTGCACGTTTCATAAAAAAGTTGGCAAATTTATGTAGTACTTTATCAACATTACTATCGCTTAAAGGTATGATCTGAGTGATTGCAATTCCTAGTTCCTTTTCTTCGAATTCTTCAATTGCTGATTCAAGGTATCCTGCTGAAAGTACCACATCTGAATCTAAAAATAATAGGTATTCTCCTTCAGCTATCTTGGCCCCGTTATTTCTACCAACAGCAGGTAAACCCCCATTTATTACTTTAGTACAGGATAATTTTGCAATTTCCTTTGTGCTATCTGTTGATCCAGCATCGGCTATTATTATCTCATAATCTTTGAATTCCTGTTCTTTAATGCTGTAAAGGAGTTTTGGAAGGTATTCTTCTTCATTGTACGTTGGTATTATGATACTGAGCTTCACATTAATAATTAACACCCTCATCCATTTTATATTTAATGTTGATCTAATGATTTTGAATAATAATTAATATTTTGAATTTAATTGTCTTTGCTAGAAAAAGGAATAGATATTCCATGAAACAAAATAAATAGGATAGTTTCCCTTAAATCGATTAAAAGTTTGGTTAAGAAATGTTAACTCATTTGTATCAGAAGATACATCTATTATTGTTTTTCCATTAATTGTTTTCTCGTTCAAAATATTATAACCTTGAAGATCTACATTTCCCTCTACGCCAATAGCGGTTACTTCATATATATGAGGATTACTACCCATCAGACCCAATAATACCCTTATTATCAGTAGTACAATTATAAAAGTTGATGGTTTAATAAGATTTGATAAGGAAAATGGATTTTTAATTGAATAAATTATCATAAGACAAAATAATCCAATAATTGATGGGGATGAGAATAATCCGCCGTCCACCATTCCTATTAATGTAGTTGAAAGCGCAAACGCAAGTACAATTTTTTGAGAATCTGTTCTATTTTTAAAGGAAAAAAGTCCTAAAATGTATAAAATTGGAAAAACAGCAAAAATTATCAAAGCAAATTTTGGGACATATTGTGCTAGGGAAATCCCAGTATGAATATTCAATGGTACGTATATCCCTGTATCATTAATTAAAATGCCCAACATGGATTTAAAGATGTGACTGTGTATAATACTGCTTGTACTTATGCTTGGAGATGTTGAAACGAAAGTTGTGAATATAGAAACACCAAATTTGGATCTAATCCATATTTCAAATAATAATCCAATTATATATGTGGTTAAAGCCAGGATGATTACTAATTTGAGATAATAATTTCCATTTTTTGAAGATATTTTAGAATTTTCAAAAAATTTAGAATTTTTCATTAATTGATTTATTATCAATATACTTCCCATTAAGAAGAAAAATATAATTGATTTACCTTCAGATGAACCCATTAAAAATGGATATGTAATTTGTAACATTATTGTATCGAGAGATCTTATGAAAATAGTCAAAACACTGATTACAATCATGACAATCCCAATTTTACTCAAACGATTAATATGCAATGAACCACCTAATTAATTACCTATATCGACTTTTTTATTCTTAACCAAACATTTTAATTATTTATTTAAATGAAAAGAATTTTTTTAATAATTTTTAATCTTTCAATTAGGTTATATTAATAGAATTTATACTTTACTAGAAATTAAAAAGTAAAAATTGGTTAATAATATTTTAAAAAAAAATTAAGAAAGTTAAACCTTCTATTAATCTATTATGCCCTCGATTAGATTTAAAAAATTCTAGAAAATTTTTTAATCTATTAAAGGTAATACTACTTCGGTTGATCTTCCGGTATTCACAATCCAATTCATTCTTGTCTTTAGCTGACTGAATGTTAACGTTCTGTAACCATATGAAGGATCTGCAATCTTAACGAGCCCGCTGTTAATGTTAATTCCCATCAAAACAACATAATGTCCAGAGGTATTTGGATTTATAAAAGACTCAATGTGTAGGATTACCGGATGATTATGAACTAAATAATTTCTAAGTCCGCTCCAGCCCTTTGAAGAGAATGTTACATCACTTAAATTAAAATGAGTACCATATTTCAAATTCACCCTATTTACGGCCGTTATAAGCCCTGTATGACTTGTTCCAATATTAGAATTAGAGCTTGCATAGGATGCCAGGCCCATTTCATTTAGGTTCATTCCGAAATTTGAAATTGCCATTTTTAGTGATGATGGACCGCAAGTATAAGATGTATCCTGATGATCATACACAATGTTTTTAAGTGAAACCCATCCGTCGGGATAGTTACTTGTAACTATTTTCAAACCTTGTGTCGCTATGATCTTCTGAAAAAATGATATATTGATCTGTTTAGTTCCATAACTCACATACTTGGGTAACCTGTTGTTTTTCTTATAGAATGTTTGAACTCTTGATATTCCATCTTTCATTTGGGCTAAATTAATTGGTGAAACAGTAAAACGAGTTGTATAATTAGAAACTCTATTTCCCGCCAAATCAGTTACACTTCCAGAATTTAATGTAAGGGAATATTTTACTCCACTTGCCAATGTTGAAGATGGTGTGACTGTTAGAATGTTATAACTAATGGATTTCTGACTATATATGGTCTTTCCACCAATTGTTTTCAGTGATATATTTTTGTTCCCAAATTTGATTTTTTCGCTAAATTTTACTTTGATGTTTTTTGTTGATGTTACAATGCTATTGTTTGCAGGAGTAACTAAAGTTACTTTTGGTGTTGTATGGTCTGTTAATGAGACATTGCTTGCTGCTGATGTCGTGTTCACATTTATAAAAATTGCCAATCCCAACAGCAATAACACCGATAATAATAATTTTTTATTAATTATACCGCCCCCTATGTCTCAAAAATCAAATATTAAGAATTTTCAGATATATAAAATAATTAAGCAAACAATAACATTTAAACACTTCGGTCACCAAAACAAGTGAAAAACGCTATTAACACGATTATTACGCTTAAAAACCTATAAAAACCTATTTAATTAATTTGTAATGAATAAACCTTCTTTGCTTATATTTTTAATAAATGAAGTCATTTAAAATATTAATTATCAAAAAAAGGTGTCTACGCTGTGTTTTTTGATACTATGATCAACTTGAATCATCAATCATCTATATGTTAGGGAAACACATTTCATTTCACAAGAACATCAATGTTGCTTTAATGTTTTTATGGATTTAAAATTATTCTAATATATTTTGCAGGATTTCTGTCCATCTTAATTATACTTAATATCATGTAAAAAATTTTAATCTTCTATCCCTATTCATATCTATATAATAATTTTAATATGTTTGAAAACCAAACTAGTTTACAAAAAATAGTAATTAGGAGGTTTAAAAATGGATTGGTTTTCATTAATTATTATTTTGGTTATAATCTTGATTATTTTGGGCTTATCAATACGGATAGTTAATCAATATGAAAGAGGCGTTGTTTTTCGTGTAGGAAAAGTTATAGGAGTTAAAGAACCAGGATTAAGGTTAATAATACCTTTAATAGATCGTATGGTTAAGGCCTCATTACAGATAGTTACTATGCCTATACCTTCCCAGAAGATCATTACAGAAGACAATGTTTCAATAGATGTGGCTGCAGTTGCCTATTTTAAGATTGTAGATCCCTATAAAGCTGTTGTTGAAGTAGAAAATTACAATAGGGCAGTGAATCAGATATCACAAACAACTGTTAGAAGTGTTGTTGGACAGTTCAATCTCGATGAAATCCTTTCAGAAACACCTAAAATTAACCTTAAGATTAAGGAAATTATAGACAAACACAGTGAACCATGGGGAATAAACGTCACCACTGTAGAAATAAAAGATATTAAACTTCCAGACACCATGAAACGTGTTATTGCAATGCAAGCCGAGGCAGAAAGGGAGAAAAGAGCAAAAATTATTGCTGCAGAAGGGGAATATCTTTCCGCAACCAAACTGGGGGATGCAGCAGATATAATATCTCAACATCCAATCGCTTTACAACTCAGAATAATGCAAGTACTAAATCAAATAGCTGTTGAGAAAAATTCAACTATAATATTCCCTGCACCACTTATGAACAGCATAACTGACATTGCAAACTTCTTGAAAGAAGAAAATAAAGAAGCAGTCGATAAAAAGTAAGAAGAAACCTGATTAAATTGAATATATATAAATTTTGTTTCTTAGAAGGAGTTAAAATTAGAATAGCAACTTTAAGAAATTTGATTTGACTCCAAATATTATTTTTTTCTCTAAATATTTATATTAGATCAACCATTATCATAGGATAATGATAGGTTATCTAAGAAAGAAAGATTTCTATTTGATTTTTAAAAATCTTGGAATCGTAATGGAAGGCGTTGGCGTTGTAATGTTAATACCATTAATTGTTGCACTAATATACGGTGAAAACAATTATGGTGGCTTTTTAATATCAGGTATCCTATCACTTTCTATAGGATACATTTTTAGGCGATTTTTTCAAGCTAAAGTCAATTTAAGACTCAAACATGGAATGATAATAGCAGGTTTTGCCTGGCTTTGGGCAGCACTTATGGGGAGTATCTGCCTGATGTATTCAACTGATATTAGTTTTTTAAATGCCTACTTTGAAAGTATGTCTGCATGGACTGGAAGTGGGCTTTCAATATATCTTGATGTAGAAATTCTCCCTAAATCAGTTCTATTTTTACGAAGTCTTGAACAGTGGGTTGGTGGTCTTGGAGTTGTTATTGTTGTAATTGGTATTTTGATTCGTCCAGGAACAACTGCATCTAGGCTTTACAAAGCAGAAGCCCGTGAAGAGAAAATTAAACCCAGTATAACCAATACAGTTAAAACCATCTGGTGGATTTACCTTTTCTACACTGTTTTAGGTATTATTCTTTATGTTCTTGCAGGTATGTCACTTTTCGATGCTATAAACAACTGCTTCACCATCCTTTCAACCGGTGGAATGTCCATTAAAAACAATAATATCGGCGCCTACAACAGCAACATCATAACCATAATCACAATTGTATTGATGGTTATAGGAGGAACAAGTTTTCTAGTACACTACAAAGCTCTTAAGGGAAGAGTTTTAGACGTTTTCAAAGATATACAATTTCAGGCAATGATCATCATTGTGTCCATATTTTCAATACTTCTTTTAATATATTCTCATTTTACAAGCCTCAATTCTGTTTTTTACGTTGTTTCAGCCCTTAGTTGTACTGGTGCAAGTATACTACCTGTAAGTACACAAGCAGGGTGGACAGACTTTTCAAAGGTTATACTTGCTGCTTGTATGATAATTGGTATGGCAGCTGGTTCAACAACCGGTGCAATAAAGCTCATAAGGATTGTTACACTTGTAAAAGGAATTTACTGGGAAATAATTAAGATTTTATCGCCTGAAGGATCTGTACTTCCAAGAAAAATTGGAGGTAAAACTGTTCAGGATGCAGAAATAAAAGAAGCAGGAAGTTACACATTTTTATATTTATTCATCATTTTTATCACATGGTTGGTTTTCATGGCTTATGGATACGGAGGAATAGACTCATTTTTTGAGATTTCATCAGCACAAGGTAATGTTGGGCTTTCGGTAGGCATAACCTCTCCAACCATGCCTAAAATTCCGGAAATATTCCTTATATTCGGTATGTGGGTAGGAAGAATCGAAATCATACCCGCACTAGTTCTCCTTAAAGGAGGTTTTGATCTCTTCAAAAGATTTAATAGGTCTAAAGCTTAATGAGATAAAATACTTCGAAGATTAAAAAAAAATATCAAATCAACCATCACTATTTTGAAGGTTGAATTAATACAAACAATAAGAATTAAATTTAAACTAAATTTTAGCTGGTGTATCACATGTATATAGTTATAATGGGTGGCGGAAGAGTCGGTCTTAACCTGGCTTCATCCCTGGTTGCAGGAGGACACGATGTTACCCTCATTGAAAATGATTCAAAATTATGCAACAATGCAGCAAGCGGACTAGATGCTCTAGTTATTTGCGGTAATGGAACAGATATAAAAACCCTTGAAGAAGCAAATATAGGTGATGCTGATGTTTTTGTAGCGGCAACGGGACACGATGAAGCAAATCTCCTGTCATGTATCCTTGTTAAAGATTATAATATAAAAAAAATAATTGCTAGGGTCAGTAACCCTGATCATGAGGATGCATTTAAAAAGGTTGGTATAGATGATGTTATAAGTCCTGAACTTACAGCAGCCAGCTACTTAGAAAAACTTATTATTCGTCCTAAAATTGCTGATCTCATAATTATTGGAAAGGGAAATGCAGAGTTACTTGAAATCCAAGTAGAAAATAAGCATATAATAGGAAAACGAATAATGGATGTTAGTCCTACTGATGATTTTATAATAGCAGCATTATATAAAAACGGTGAGATAACCATTCCAAAGAAGGACGACATCCTAAATAAGGGAAATAGAATTTCTGTACTTGTTAAAATAAATGCAGTGAAGAAAACAACTAAACTTTTCACGGCCTAGATAGGAACAAATATCAATTCAGCCCGTTTATTGATGTCAAGTTACCAATTAAATATGAAAACTTAAATATTTTTTTTTGTAGGGCAATTAAATTGATTAATTCGTTTGATTGTACAATAATATTTAATGGGGGTAAATCTTAAAATAATTTAAATATTTTCTTTTGACTTTTCTAATTTAAAAAAAATTGTAAATTAAAAACCTTCTAACATTTTATATGCCATGTTTATATGCTTTGAACCATCTTTAACCCATGGCCCATGACCCGGTAGTAAAAACTTCACATCTAACTGGCTTAAACGTTTCAATGACTCCTTCATGTCTTTAACATCCCCGCCTATATCCATTCTTCCAAAACCCCCATTTGCAAATACGGTATCACCAGATATGAGAGTTTCACCATTGTAAAGACATATCCCACCTTTAGTATGGCCAGGAGTATGTATAACCTCAAAATTATGGATTTTATCTCCCTCTTCAAGTTTTCTGTCAACTTTAAATCCTTCCATTGCCTTCCCGAACATACGGGCTACAGTTTTTTCATCATCTTCCTCTTCAATAGCCAAAGCATCTTCACTATGCATAGCCACTTCCAAATTGAAACATCTGTTTCCGCCGATGTGATCGTAGTGATTATGAGTATTTACTATTAAAGAAAGATCTTCAATTGATATACCTGCTTCTTTTATTGAATCTTTGATGTATCGAATGTTATCTCCGGTTCCAGTGTCAACAATTACATCTTCTAAGATATAAATATTAGAATCATATCCCTTTCCTTCGATCATAATAATATCATCAATCTTCTCCAATTTATCACCTTTTTATTATTATTTTAATAATTTGAGTTATTATAATTAAGTCTTGATAAATAGTTGAAATGTGTTATGTTATACTAAATTTAAAATAAGTAAATTTATCATTAATATAATAAGAAAATGGGGTCACCGGGATTTGAACCCAGATCCTAGGATTTCTCTTGTCTCAGTACTCCAATTGGTCATCATACTTTTCCGTCAGAGTGCGCACTTTCTTCAAAGACAACTGGAGTCCCAGATGATAGCCAGATTACACTATGACCCCATAATTAGGTTTTACATAATACCAACACATATTAAAATGTATTTAAGCCAAGGGAGAGATTTGAACTCCCGTGTAATGGATCTGCAGTCCACCGCTTCGCCTCTAAGCTACCTTGGCATGGTAGATATAATTGAGTGTTGTTGATATTTAAACCTTGCGGATAACAAGAGGTATTCTTTTTTAATAAATTATATGATAATATTTGGATAAAAAATTGTTATAAAATTTTTTCAATTTTATGAATCCAAATGTGCGATTCAAAAATTCAAAAAAAATTCTACTCTTATTAACCTGTGATTATTACTTCACTTCCAGTTGCCTGTGGCGGATACGATTGAAGTATAGGTCCTTTGAATGTGACATCAACATTTTGTCCTGGTTGAATATTTCCAAATGATGCAGATGTACGCTTATTTCCATCTTTTAGGAATATCTGTGTTTCATTTGTTATCCTTACAGAAACGTTACCATGTTGATTACCATTTGTTACAACTCCTTGGATAAGTATAGAGTTTGAATCTGTGGAGTTATTATCATCTGCACAAACACCAACAACATTTCCAGTCATATCTGCATGTTCACTCCCAGTTGCCACAATAGCACCGTAGACTACTCCCATAAACATCACAAAAAGCATTGAGAGAAGTATGATATTTTTCATTTTTTTACCTTCTTAAATGTCAAATTTCAATGGTTATTAATACATCATAATCTATTCAAATAAAAATCAAGGAATACAAATATACTCGGGAGTATCTTCCCTATTGTACTCTTGGATAATATATCACACAAACCCCTTTATATAATTAATTGGTGAAACTATACCTTACTTGGATTTCAAGTGAATTCAATACCCCTTTTATTTAATAAAATTCAATAGTGTTCTTTAAGTTGTCTTTGAATTATCTCATGTTTCTCAAGAGTTTTGTTGAAAAGTTTGTTAAATACTTGGGGCATTTCAGCGTCCAAAATATTAATACCTTCTTCAGTTATTCCTCCTTTAGTAGCAACAGTAGATATTAAATTTTTTAAACTTATTTTATTCTCATAAAGAAGTTTTGAAGTTCCATAAAATGTTTTTATTACCATTTCTTCTGTTTCTTCCATTGAAAATCCGCTATTTTTAGATGCCGTTACTGCAAACTCCATTAATAATTTAGCAATGAATGCAGGTGAACAACTAGTAATATCTGCTCCAACATCCAAATCTACCTCATCTACGATTTTAACATCCCCTATAGTACTAAAAAGGCTTTCTATATAATTTGCTTCTTCATTACTCACCAAGGAGTTATGACAAACCAGAGACACCCCATCAAGCACTTCTGATGTAATTGATGGTATAATTTTGGTTATCTTACCGTTAAAAACCCTTTCAACTTCGGCTATAGTTAATGCTGCGGAAATGTAAATAATATATGTATTTTCCGTTATAAATTCATTTATTTCTTCAAGAACATCCTTAATATCTAATGTTCCAACGAATAAAAACAATATATCAGATTTAGATGCAGTTATAATATTAGATGACACAACTTCAATTTCAGGGTAGTCTTCTTTCAGTTCATCCAATTTAGATATTGTTCTTGTTGATACAACGACTTCATTCTGTTTTAATGCCTTTGAAACTAAAAAACCATTTAAAATTACTTTTCCCATATTTCCATAGCCTATAATTCCTATTTGTTTCATGAAATTGCCTCTAATTTATTAACCACATTGATTATTCCTTTAAATACTGAAAATTATCTTTCACCACTGAAAACAACAAATATCCCATATTTGTAATGGCAATCTACATTTTAAAACCACTTTGTTGCAAAGCATTTAACTGCTGTTCCATGGTGTCTGGATGGTTATCTGGATTATTTTGATACAGTTGAGGAATGTGCCGGAATGTTTCTTCAAAACTTGATTCTATTTCTTTTTCCTGAATCCATTCCCACCATAATTTTAGGTACCATTCTTCTAATTGATCTGTATTTGGTAGCACCACATCCATATTAAGATAACATCCCCCATCGTTGAGATGATTATGAATATAAATAAACAATAATTCTTTCTCTTTCTGTGATAAATGGTGAATTGCCAGTGCAGAAACAACAAAGTCAAAATTTCCTAAATTATCGTTTTTCATAAGACTTTGAAAGGATTTGTGAATATAATGGATGTTGTTCCAGTTTTTTAAATTGGATTTAGCATTTTCAAGCATCTCTAATGATCCATCAACTAAAAAGATTTCTGCACAGGCATCTAATTTTAAAATTTCATGGCTTATTCTACCATCACCACATCCAAGATCTAATACTCTTACATTCCTATTTTTTATCTTATGTCTCAAAAAATGATTGTAAAAAGAACCTAAAATCTTGAACTGTTGTTTTCTCTCCAGAATAAAGTTGTCTGAATTTTTAATAAACTCCTGAACATTTTCACTTTCTATCCATTCTGATTGGTTGAATTCGGTCATGATGTCCCCTATTTTTTTTTGTTATTTCATAATTTTCATGTGGAGATATTAAAAAATTAATATAAAATTAATTTATTTTGAATAAAATTGAATTTAATTCCTTTTTAACAAATCATTCAAATCATCTGCTCGATAAAGCAATTGATCGCCAATACCCATGATATCATCATTTTTCAAAAGTTTTAACGTTAACTCAACTGATTTAAGACATGAAAATATTAAAAGAGTTGGTAAACTGACCCTAGCTATACCCAAATTTTTTAAATCTTCAATTGAGAAATTATTAATGTTATATGGCATTCCTGCTGCTATGCTAATTGGACCTTTCACCTCATTTTCAAGAGTTTCAGCCTCATCAAGGGTTTCAACATAGGCTGCAAATACAATATCTGCACCTGCTTTAATGTAAAGATTAGCACGTTCTATAGCCATATTTAAAGCATCATGACGATCTTCGGTAGATTTTAAAGCATCTGTACGGCCATTAATAATAAAATCTGGATTATTTGATGTTTTGACAGCTTCTCTTGCAGCATATATTTTCTCTAACATCATATCTTCTTCAATGATGTTGACTCCGGCATCATTATCAATCAGCTGATCTTCAATATTCAAACCAGCTACTCCTGCATCCCTAAACATGTTGACTGTTTCAGTAATAATAGATGCATCCCCATATCCATCTTCAGCATCAGCCATAACTGGTAAATCAACTGCATTTACTATACTTCGTGTAATCTGGACATTTTCTAGTCTTGAAATATCCATTTCTTTTTTTCTTGCGGCAGCAATCGAAAAACTGTATCCGGAACATTGTACTGCCTTGAAACCTGTTCTTTCAATTAATTTAGCACTTATTGGATCATAGGCATCGGGCATGACCAATGTTTCCTTGGATAAAAGAAGTTTTTTAAGTTCTTTACTCTCATTCATTGTATCATCATTTTGATTTGGATAATCGACAATTATCTTATTATATAATCCTTAATTCATGATATTTAAAATTGGTATTTCATGACTCTATACTGCAAGAAAATTATTTCATTCTTCAAGAGTTCCATTTTAATAAGTTTCAAGTCTATAGCTTCCTCAGAAGTTTTCAAGTCAGGTGCTGTATAAATGGAATTGGGAGATATTCCTCCAACCATAACCGGGTTTAAAAGCACACAAACTTCGTCAACCAAATCATTCCTTAAAAGTACCCCATTTAAAGTACCCCCACTATCAACACGTAGAGATTTAACTCCAAATTGGATGTTTAATTCCTCAAGAGCAGTTCCCAAATTAACTTTGTTATAACCAATAACCATATATTTAATATCACTATCCTCTAAGAAATTCATATATTCTTGTGGCGTAGATCTAGAACATAAAACTAAAATATCCTTTATAAACGGTATTTCAAGCACTTTGTTCCAGATACGTATTTGTCCGCCACTATCAGGTACAACAAGTAAAGGAAAAGAATCTGTTTCATCAACTTCAAAATTCGCCCAACCACATGCTTCTCCTGTTTCAGCATTAAATCCTTTAAGAAGAGTATTACTGCCCATTAAAACCGCATCAACATTCCATTTAGATGCGATTTCATAATAAAGTTTAGAATCTGTATTAAAAAAATTTAATCTGCCATCTAGACTTACTGCATTGTAAATTATTACTTTTGGTAACATAATTCATGCCCTCACTTTTTAGCATCAGTTATTTGAGATATCAATTTACAAGAATTTTTTTTGATCTAACGAAGAATCTACAGTACCCTCTTATTGATATATGAATTTTGAATCATAAATTTTTATTTATTTAAAATTAGATCAATATTTCAAAGGTAATAAAATACCAGATACATCAATATTATTTATCCAACTTCTCAAAACCTTATTAAAAAGATCAGGATATTCTAAATTCCATAGATGCCCTAATTTAGGGGCCATGTATCCTTTAGAAATCTGCAATGTCTTTACCAAATCGCAAGCTGATTCTTTGATGATCTTATAATCTTTCTCGCCTGTAATTACAAGGACTGGTGTTTCAACCTTTTCTAGGCCATCAGGCTGTTTGAAAAGCATATTTTCGGTTAGTATTCTCTCCAGAGCATCATGGTTAATACGTTGTGTTGATTCCTTGAAATTATCAAAAAGATGTTTTGGCATATTGTACGTGCGCATATTAGCTTTTATAAAAAAATTAGTATCCTTCACGGGAGCATATACCTTGATTGCATGATCAAGAAGTTTTAAAATTGTTTCGGTTTGTTGAATGGTACGCAAAGGTGTACCACTAATAATTGCATGATCAACCACATTAGGCGTAGTGCTTAGAATCTGTAATATGATCTGTGCACCGAGGGAAATTCCAACAAGATGAGCTCTCCCATTATGTGCATGGTCATGTATGATATTGGTTATCCTTTCTGCTGAATCAGTTATAGTGAATGGCTTTACATCAATACTTTGTCCATGTTCTGGAATATCCGGAATGATACAATGATAATCATTAAAAGCTGTTATCTGTCCATCATACATCCAACTTGCCATAGCTCCACTATGAAGAAATATTATGGTTTCTGCATTCTCTGTACCCTTTTCTTTTAGGTATAACTCTTTCATTGGTATCAACCCATTGCTTAAATCCTGTTCAATAGAAGTTTCTATTTATATATTCTTAAAGATTTTAGATCAGGTCTACACATAAATTATCGTCTTCAACAACCATTCTATGCAAATTATCCCCAAAACCAATATCTACTATTATAACTACACTTTTGTATAATTTAATGATTTAATGGTAAATTAAGGTTATTTTCATTGAAATATTAACGTTAGATTTTTAATCCAAAGTTGATAAACAAATATAAATTTTATAATGAATTGATTTATTTATTCATCTAACAAATATTCCATCCCATATGTACCATCATCCTTACCAATCCATTTGAAACTCTTTTCACCGCAAACTTTGAAACCTAACCGATCATACAGATTTTTTGCCCTTTCATTTTCAAATAAAACATCCAATAAAACCCTTTTGCATTTTTTATCGCGTGCAAGTTTGAATGAACTTTTAAGTAGTTCTGTTCCAATACCTTGACTTCTGGAGTTCTGCGCTACAACTAAATTGCCTAGATAGAAATCATCACTTTCAATTGATGATGCTGTAATCTTATCATAGACTGGTTTAACAATGGTAAGCTTTAAAAAATCTAAGAAATTCATGGTATCCATGAATACCTTTGCTTCATCAATGAATTTTACTTCATCACCCCTAAATGCAACAATAATTCCTCCAATCTCACCTTCATCGTTTTCAGTAATATATAAATTTTCTTTACCATAACAATTATTCCCCGCCACTATAAGCTTTTTAAGTTTTTTTACAGCTTTATCCGGGTTTTTATCTAGAAAAGTTGAAAACAGATTCTTATCTGTTTCATAGATGAGTGAAGAAACTTCATTAATATCATGTTTATTTAAATCAAATTTTCGAATATCCATTAATTTAACTCCCCATATATTCATTAAGATATGTTAAAGAGGTTAATAATGCTCAGATCGAATATTTAGACCCAAACAGTACCACCCAATATCTGAATTTAACAACCTATATAACCTTCACACTATAAATAAAAGTTTATGGAGAGTAAAAGATTCGTGCTTCTGGATATAGATTACATAACAGAAGATGATAAGGCTGTTATCAGGATGTTCGGTAAAATTAAGGGAGATGATGAGGGTAAATCACTAATCGTCCTTGATAAGCATTTTAAACCATATATCTATGTTGTTCCCAATGACGAAGAGAAATGTATTGAAGATCTGAATGGGTTTGATGAAATTGAGATGGTTGGTTGGGCACGAAAAGGATATATGGGTGAAATTAAAGATTTTTTAAGGATTACACTCAATCATCCCCAAGATGTTCCTAAATTAAGAGATAAGATAAGAGATCTTGATTCTGTTAACAATATAATGGAACATGATATTCCATTTTATCGAAGGTATTTAATTGACAAGGCAATATTTCCTATGGCCGAAGTTGAGGTTGATGGACAATGTCTTGATGAAAATTCAATTAATTTCATGTGTGAAAGCGATGTTTGTGTTTTTGAAATGAATGGTGAGCCTAAGCCGATAAATTCAGAATTTCCGGAACTCAAAACATTAAGTTTTGATATAGAAGTGCGTAATCCCAAGGGAATGCCTCAGTCCGAGGAAGATCCAATTATAATGATTAGTCTTTCAAGTAATTATGGATTACAAAAGGTTCTTTCAACCAAGAAATCCCCTTTAAAATATGTTGAAACCCTTAAAACAGAAGCACATATGCTCCAAAGATTTGTTGAAATAATCAAATCAGAGAACCCTGACCTTTTAATTGGTTATAATTCTGATAACTTTGATATGCCCTACATTCGTGATAGAGCAGCCAAACTCAATGTAAAGTTGGGAATTGGAACAGATGGATCCGGTTTGAAGTTTATGAGACGAGGTTACACAAACTCTGCACTTGTAAAAGGGAGAATACACGTGGATCTTTATCTCTTAATGAGAAGGTATCTACAGCTAGATCGATATACCCTTGAAAGGGTTTACAGAGAGCTGTTTGGAGTGGAAAAGGAAGATGTTCCAGGGGATGAAATATTTGAGTACTGGGATAATGGTGGTGAAATGCTTGAAAAACTCTTCAAATATTCCCTTGATGATGCTGTAGCAGTCACAAAAATTGGAGAAAAAATGTTACCTTTGAGCATGGAATTTACTAGGATAGTTGGCCAACCATTCTTTGATATCGCCAGGATGGCAACAGGTCAGATGGTTGAATGGTATCTTATCAGGAAAGCTTATGAAATAGGAGATATGGTACCTAACAAACCTTCATCATCACAGTATTCTGAAAGAAGAGGGAAAAAAGCCGCAGGTGGTTATGTAAAAGACCCTGTAATGGGATTACATGAAAATATTGTTTCTTTCGATTTCAGGAGCCTATACCCCAGCATAATAATCTCTAAAAATGTTTCACCCGACACATTAGTTGATGAATGTGATATAAACAATTGTCATGTAGCACCTGAAGTAGGTCATAAGTTTCTAAAAGAACCTGTTGGCTTTGTTCCATCAATAATTGGAAATATTCTGAAAGAACGAGTACGAATTAAAACTCAAATGAACAATGCTGAGAATGCACGGGAAAAACAGGTATTAGATGTACAGCAACAAGCTCTTAAAAGATTAGCAAATTCCATGTATGGTGTTTATGGATATTCCAGATTTAGATGGTACAGAATAGAATGCGCAGAAGCTGTAACTGCTTGGGGAAGAGATTTTATTAAAAAAACAATGCTTCAAGCTAAAAAATATGGTTTTAAGGCCATTTATGCAGATACAGATGGGTTCTATGCCACATATATTCCAAAAGATGATATACATGATGATAAAGAAAATTGAGTGAAAATATGAAGAGGGCACTTCTGATAATCGATGTTCAAAATGAATATTTTACAGGAAAATTACCAATAAAGTACCATGATAATTCATTTAATAATATTTTAATTGCTATGGATATAGCAAAATTTCAAAAAATTCCAATTGTACTTATACAACATACCAATCCATCTGATGCTTCAACATTTGCCTTTGGAAGTGATGGATGGAACATTCAGAGCCAGATAGCTTCAAAACATCATGAGACATTAATTGAAAAGACCCTTCCCGGAAGTTTTACTAAAACTAATCTGGAAGACTGGTTGAAAAAACATGATATAGACAGTGTTACAATTACAGGTTATATGACCCAAATGTGTTGTGACACAACAGCAAGACAGGCATTTGATCTAGGATTTAACGTGGAATTTCTTTCTGATGCAACTGGAACATTAGATGTGTTCAATTATGCAGGATATGTCAGTGCAGAAGAACTACATCGTTCAATCTTGATTACACAAGCCATGAAGTTTAGTAAGGTTTTAAAAGTAGATGAATGGATAAAAACTCTTAAGAATAATAATACTAATTATTGATTTAAATGCTTCAATGAATTAATATTTAATAATGAGTTAATGGATATTTATCCCCATGATAAGCTATCTTGAAACTGATGAGACTGAACTTGACCTTATAAAAGACTTGTGGGAAAAACTTAACCATCACCATCAGTTAAGATCTAAGAACTTCCATCAAGATTATTTAAATATTCTTTTTGAGGACAGAAAGGATGAATTAATAAAAAAATCTAACAAAGGAAACTTAAGAATAGATTTAGCTTTAGAAAATACAATTAATAAGGTGGTAGGATATTGTATAAGTTCATTTTCATATGAAAACGGCGAAATTGACTCTATATATATAGAAGAAAAATTTCGCAAATTAGGTATTGGAGATACCCTTATGAAGCGTGCACTGAGCTGGATGGATTCAAATAATATAGAAAATAGACAAGTAAAAATATCTGTGGGTAATGATGTTGCAATAAAGTTTTACAATCAATATGGCTTCCATCCTAAACATGTCATTCTTAAACAATTGAAAAATGAATAATACTGAAGATGGTTAATTTAATTCTGGGATGATTCGAAATGGTTGATAAAAGTTTAAAATCTAAATTTGACAGAGGTGCTAAAAAATACGACGGACAAAGGCATCAAATCATTCCAAATTTGGATCAAATGTACAGTATCATGACAGAACTTGCAAGTTGTAAGATACCCGGACCTAAAATACTGGATCTTGGAGCAGGTACAGGACTCCTTACCAATTACATGTTAAAGAAGTATTCTCAAGGACATTTTACATTATTGGATATTTCAGATGAAATGCTAAATATAGCCAGAGAAAGATTTAAAGGAAATCCTAACTTTAAATTTATTAATGGCGATTACCTTGAAGCTGATTTTGTTGAAAAGTATGATATAGTGATATCCTCACTATCCATTCATCATCTTAAAGACCATTCAAAAAGGATTATTTATTCTAAAATATATGAAAGCCTCAATATTGGAGGTATCTTCCTAAATTTAGACCAAGTATATGCACCTAGTTTGGAAAATGAGGATAT
The DNA here is from genome assembly GCF_019931065.1 of Methanobacterium spitsbergense. Lineage (NCBI taxonomy): Archaea > Methanobacteriati > Methanobacteriota > Methanobacteria > Methanobacteriales > Methanobacteriaceae > Methanobacterium > Methanobacterium spitsbergense. Next base: position 267,457 of record NZ_JAIOUQ010000003.1, read on the forward strand.
TTATCAAAGAAATTGGTTTGAAAAAATTGAGTTAAAATCATTATCCCCCAGTGAAAAAGAGATAATATTCGATAGGATGAAACATGACAGACCAGCAACTCTAGAAAATAATCTTAAATGGATAAAAAGCTGTGGTTTCATAAATGTGGATGTTTTTTACAAATATTACAACTTCTGCATTTTATATGGTAAAAAGTGAAAAAATTTGATTGTAAAAATGTTTTTGTGGAGGTAAAGAATTGTTTGAAGAAAAACTAGATGAATTTGCTAGAGAACTTGGAGCTGATTTTTATGGAGTTGCAGATTTAACTACAGCTGCAGATTTCATAAAAAAACAAGGAGGAAACAGTGTTACTGGTTATTCTACTGCAATTTCAGTAGGAATCAAATTATTAGATACTATTGTAAATGAACTCCCAAATAGATTTGAAAAATCTGTTGCTGTAAACTACAAACACCACACCTATGATATTATCAACATGCGCCTTGATCTTATAACATCACGTTTGAGCAGTACAATTCAAAATAAGGGATATAATGCTCTTCCGATTCCTGCATCTGAAAGATATGATAACGAACGGATTTGTGCAGTTTTTTCACATAAATTAGCAGCTAATATGGCAGGATTAGGTTGGATTGGTAAAAGTTGCCTTTTAATAACTCCCGAAGCTGGTCCCAGAGTAAGATGGTCAACAATACTTACAAATGCCCCAATTAACCCAACAGGAAAACCAGTTGAAAATCGTTGTGGCGAATGTACTGAATGTATTGAAACATGTCCTGTTTCAGCATTTACAGGAGAAATTTTCAATGCAGAAGATGATCGTGATGTTAGATACAATGCTAGAAAGTGTGAAAAATACTTTGAAATAATGGAAGACGCTGGTAAAATACCCGTTTGTGGTTTATGCATTTATAACTGTCCCTATGGTAGGGATAGTATCAAATTTTAATCCATAGTTTATAAATAAATGTAACTTTCCACTAAATATAGGATTAAGTTCAAATATCCTTAAAAACTATTTAATAATGTTAAAAACAGCTTAATATTCAAGATTCTTTTATTAATTACTGAAGATCTTTTGTATCCCATTATCTTGAATATATAAGAATGAAGAATTAAACAATTTATAAAATCTACTTAGGATTAAAAATATTATATCATTTTAAATCTTTGAAAGAGACTTTCAGGGGTGTGAATTTGGAAAAAGCCAGAATATTTGTGCAGGGAATAGTTCAGGGAGTTGGGTTCAGACCCACAGTGTACAGGATAGCTCATAAAATGCAAATTAATGGATATGTACGTAACATGGGGAATATTGTCGAAATTATTGTTGAAGGATCTGAGCATGAAATTAACGCGTTTATTAATAATTTAAAAGAAAATAAACCCCCAATATCTGAAATAACCTCTCTTGAAATAGAATGGTTAGAACATGATGTTCAATCTGAATTCAACGATTTTGTAATTCTTGAAAGTTTAGAAAACTTCTCTGGTTCCTCTGTTATACCACCAGACATTGCAACGTGCGACAACTGCATGGAAGAAGTATTTAATAATTTAGACAGGAGACAAAAATATCCATTCATTGCATGTACAGACTGTGGCCCACGTTTCACTGTTATAAGTTCAATTCCATACGATCGTATTCGTACTTCCATGAGTGATTTTCCACTCTGTGAAGATTGTACAGTAGAATACACTGATCCTGAAGATCGCAGATACCATGCAGAAGCAACTTGTTGTCCAGTTTGTGGACCTGAAGTATTTTTATACAAAGAAGAAATGATTAAATGTGATAATCCTGTGAAAGAAGCGTCCAAATTAATTGATGAGGGAAATATTCTCGCTGTGAAAGGTATTGGAGGCACTCACCTGGTTGTTAAAACAACTGAAGACAGCCCTGTTGAAGAACTTAGAAAAAGGCTTGGAAGATATAACCAACCATTTGCTTGTATGTCTCCAGATTTAGATACCATAAAAACCTTTGCAAAGGTTTCAGACAATGAACAAACTACCTTAACATCCAGAAGACGGCCCATTGTAGTTTTAAATAAAAATAATAATTACTTTCTCTCACCTTCGGTATCACCTGTTCTTCATAATCTCGGTGTGATGCTTCCTTACTCTGCACTACACCACTTACTTTTTACCTACACTAATGAGCCAGCATATGTAATGACCTCTGCCAATATCCCTGGAGAACCCATGCTCATTGATAATAATGAGATAATATCAAAACTTGATGGAATAGCTGACTATTACCTCCTACACAACCGTAAAATAGTTAACAGGTGTGATGACTCTGTTGTCAGATTTAGGGGAGATGATATGGCATTTATAAGACGTTCACGAGGTTATGTTCCTGAACCATATGATTTTACTAAAATAGCTTCTGATTTAAATGTACTTGCACTCGGCCCAGAAATAGATGTTACATTCTCACTTCTTAAAGAGGGTAAATGCTATGTCTCCCAGCACATAGGAGACACAACTAAGTATGAAACATTTAGATATTTAGAAAACTCTGTAGATCATATGATGAATATTACCAAGACTGAATCTGTTGATGTAGTTGCATGTGATCTACATCCAATGTTCTTCACCACTAAACTTGCGGAGAAAATGGGTAAAGATCTTGGATCTGAAATTTTAAAGGTACAACACCACCACGCCCATGCTGCAGCCCTATGTGTTGACAATGAAGTTGATGAACTCATATGCATAGCAGCAGACGGTGTAGGCTACGGTAATGATGGAAATGCTTGGGGAGGTGAAATTCTCCTATCACATGGATCTAATTACAAAAGGCTGGGCAGTCTAATGCAACAGAACATGGCTGGTGGTGATTTAACAACCAAATATCCTGCAAGAATGGTCATGTCAATGTTGTTTAAACACATTCCTATTGATGATCTAGTGGATCTAATGAAAACAAAATACATAGAATACTTCAAACATGGCAACATTGAAGTGGATCTCGTTGCAAAACAGCTTCAACAGAATTTTAATACAAGTATCACTACAAGTACAGGCAGAGTTCTTGATTCCATATCCACTATACTGGGTATTTGTGGAAAAAGAACTTATGAAGGCGAATGTGCTATGAAACTCGAATCTGCTGCGTATTATGGTAAAGATACACTTGAAATTCCAATTGAAATTGATAAAAGCCCTATTAATGGAATGGAAACTCTAAATACATCCAAAATTTTATTTTCAGTTTTAGAAATGAAACAAAATGGGGAAAAAATAGCCAATATAGCAGTTGCTGCACAGAAAGCTTTAGCCCTTGGGCTTGCAGAAATGGCTATGAATGCAGCTGATAAAACCGGAGTCAAAATTATAGGTGGTTCTGGAGGAGTTTTCTATAATGAGGCCATAAGTGTTACAGTGAAGAATGCGGTTGAATCTGCAGGTTATAACTTTGTACAACATAAGAATACTTGTGCCGGTGATGGTTCTGTATCAATTGGGCAAGCAGCAATTGCGGCCTGGAAATCAAAGGGAATTTAAAAATTATATTTAAAATAAAAAATTTCATTACTAAAATTTACTTATTTGAATGATTAAGTTAGGGTAACTGATAAGGAAATTGTTTTAACTATAACTTATTAAAATTCTTTTATTGTATTTTTTTGAGGTGTTCATTGGGATGTTTTATCTTTCTGTACTTCAAGATCACTTAAAAGTTTTTCTGCATGTTTTTTTGCATTATCATATTTTTTAATAAGTTTTTGAAGTTCTTCTGTTACTTCTGTTTCACCCATGTGAATTCTGCCCTCTAGTGTGTGTAGCTCTGAGAATTCCTGACCTATAACGTTCATCTTAATTGCACCAGGACCTATAAAAATCTGTATTTGAATGTCCTGAGATATGTCATAGTACTTCCTAGGCCTACCCCTTTCTATTTTTTGGAATGAAGAACTGAGTAACCCTAATTCTTCCATTGCCCTCAGATGTTCTATTATGGCCTTCTGTCCAACTTCAAGTTCCTTCGATATTTCACTCACAAATCTGGGCTCGTCAGTTAAAAGATTTATGATATCCCTTCGGGTTTTACAGCCCATCACATCAAGTATTGCTTCTAAATCCATGTTATTCCACTTGTTGATTTTATGATCTTTATGATGTTATAATTTGTACTTATTTAACTAGTTGTGCGAAAGATTTATATAACCTTTTGTAACTATAATAGTTAAAGGTTACTGTTCTTTTTATACCATATAAAAGGTGAATGAATGAATGATAAACAAGAATTAGAGAAGTTAAAAAAGGATCTGGCCCATCTGGAAACTGATATCCATGAAAAAACCAAGGAAAATCAGGAAAAAGATGATGAAATTCAGAATCTAAAGGATAAAGTAGATGATTACCACTCTCAGGCACTGAGGCTACAGGCTGACTTCGATAACTACAAAAAACGATCAGAAAAAGAGATTAAAGACTATGTTAAATACGCAAATGAAGGACTGATTCTTAAGGTTATAGATGTATATGAAGACCTTGAAAGGGCTTTAAAAGCAGATAAATCACATGACCTTAAAGAAGGTGTAGAAATGATACATAAAAAACTCGAAGATGTACTCAAAGGAGAAGGTCTCTGCGAGATAGTTGCATCAGGAGAAAAATTCGACCCTTATAAACATGAAGCCCTCATGGTAGAAGACAATGAGAATTATGATGAAGGAACAGTTATAGAAGAGCTTGGTAAGGGCTATACCCTTGATTCCAAGGTAATTAAATATTCAATGGTTAAAGTGTGTAAAAAGAAGTAACCTTAATCTTATAAATTTAAAAATGACGTGTATTAATAAAAGAGGTGAATATTATGGCAAAGAAAGAGAAAATAATTGGTATAGATCTGGGTACAAGTAACTCAGCAGCAGCAGCACTAATTGGTGGTAAAGCAACCATAATTCCTAGTGCAGAAGGTGCAACACAATATGGTAAAGCATTTCCAAGTTATGTGGCTTTCACTAAAGATGGAGAACGTCTTGTTGGTGAACCTGCAAGAAGACAGGCAGTAACAAATCCAGAACACACTATTAGCGCCATAAAAAGAAGTATGGGAACAGATTACAAAGTCAACATCCTAGGTAAAGAATACACCCCACAGGAAATATCAGCTTTCATACTACAAAAAATTAAAAAAGATGCAGAGGCATTTTTAGGAGAGGAAGTAAACAAAGCCGTAATCACTGTACCTGCATATTTCAATGATAATCAAAGAACAGCTACTAAAGATGCAGGAACGATAGCTGGTCTTGAAGTTGTACGTCTTGTTAACGAACCAACAGCAGCCAGCCTTGCATATGGTATAGACAAAGAAGCTGAAGAGGAATTAGAGATACTAGTATTCGATTTCGGTGGTGGAACACTGGATGTCACTGTTATGGACTTCGGAGGAGGAGTATTTGAAGTAAGATCAACCAGTGGTGATACTAGTCTTGGTGGAACTGATATGGACAACTCCATAATGAAGCACTTAGCTGAAGAGTTCAAACGTGACACTGGGGTTGACTTAATGATGGATGATCAAGCAGTTCAGAGGCTAAGGGAAGCATCAGAAAAAGCTAAAATAGAACTTTCAACAACCTTAACAAGTGATATAAATCTACCATTCATTACTGCAACTGCAGAGGGTCCTAAACACCTTACTGCAACTCTTACAAGGGCCAAACTTGAAGAACTTGTTGATCCTATCATTAAAAAATGTTCAGGACCATTGGAACAGGCAATTAAAGACGCTAAAATGAGTAAATCAGACATAAACAAAATCATACTCGTTGGAGGACCTACAAGGATGCCTGTTGTACAGAAATTTGTCGAAAAATTCATTGGAAAACCTGCAGAAAGTGGAATAGACCCAATGGAATGTGTTGCAATGGGAGCAGCTATTCAGGGTGGAGTTATGGCTGGTGAAATCAAAGATCTAGTACTACTCGATGTAACACCGCTATCTCTAGGTATTGAAACTCTTGGAGGAGTTTTCACCCAGCTCATTGAAAGGAATACCACCATACCAACTAAGAAAAGTCAAGTTTTCACAACTGCAGCTGACAGTCAACCTTCTGTGGACATACATGTGCTTCAGGGTGAAAGGCCAATGGCAGCTGACAATTCAACACTCGGCAGATTCCAACTCGTTGGAATACCACCTGCTCCAAGAGGAATCCCACAAATTGAGGTTTCATTTGATATAGATGCTAATGGAATTATTAATGTATCTGCAAAGGATATGGGAACAGGTAAAGAACAAAGAATTACAATAACAGCACCAAACAAGCTCTCAAAAGAAGAAATCGAAAGAAAAGTTAAAGAAGCAGAGCAGCATGCAGAAGAAGACAAAAAACGTCAAGAAGAGATTGAAATTAGAAACAATGCAGACTCAATGATATACACATCAGGAAAAACCTTAGAAGAACTGGGCGACAAAGTAGATGCAGACAAAAAATCCAAAATTGAAGGTCTAATAAAAGAACTCAGGGAACTTATTGCAGGTGATGATCTAGATTCAATTAAATCTAAGACAGATGAACTAACCAAGATCGTTCAGGAGATAGGAGCTGCAATTTATCAAGAAGCACAACAAGCACAACAGGAAGCTCAAGGTGAATCAGAAGAAACTCAAAAGGATAACAAAGACAACGACGAAACAATAGATGCAGACTACGAAGTAAAAAAATAAGTTAAATATTTAGAGTCAGGAATTTTATTTCCTGCTCTATTAATTATTTTCATCTAAAGAATCTTAGAATATTACTAAATTAATTCATATTATGTGATCATAAAAATTTTAATATTGATGATGACATCAATTAAATAGTTTCAGTATAATAATTTAAATCTCATACTTATATTCATATAAAAATTTCATGTTGATCAATGAGTGATCAAAATTAATTGAGGGTAAGATTATAATGGCAGAAAAGCGTGATTACTACGAAGTCCTTGGAGTGGATAAGGGCGCAGACAAAAAAGATATTAAAAAGGCTTATCGTAAACTAGCGATGAAGTACCATCCTGATGTAAGCGAAGACAAAGAGTCAGGTGAAAAATTTAAAGAAATTAGCGAAGCTTATGCAATACTTTCTGATACAGAAAAAAGACAGACCTATGATCAATATGGACATGCAGGAATGAATGGATTCTCGCAGGAAGATATATACAACAATGTTAACTTCGATGACATATTCAGAGGATTTGGATTTGGTGGAGGTCAAGGAGGAAATCGCAGTGGAGGCGGTTTTGAAAGTATTTTTGACCTATTTGGATTTGGTGGGAACACTAGAAATGGACCAAGCCAAGGTGAAGATGTATACTATGAAATGAACATTACCCTTGAAGAAGCAGCATTGGGCCTTGAAAAAGACATAGAAGTACCCCATAAGAAGACATGCCCACACTGTCAGGGAACAAAAGCAGAACCTGGTACAGACACCAGAACATGCCCTGAATGTGGTGGTTCTGGACAGGTTCGCCAGGTCAGCAACACCCCATTAGGTCAGTTTGCAACAGTACGCCCATGTAGAACATGTAGAGGAGAAGGACAGATTATTGACACACCTTGTACTGAATGTCATGGAAAAGGAATAGTTAAACATAAAAGTACCATCCATATTAAAATACCTCCAGGCGTGGAAGATGGCAGTCGCTTACGTGTACCCGGTGAAGGAGATGTTGGAAAACGAGGAGGACCTCCTGGCGATCTTTATGTTATGATAGGTGTGAAAAAACATCAGTTATTCCAAAGAGAAGGATCAGACCTCACATATAATATGCCAATAAGCTTTGTACAGGCTTCGTTAGGAGATACTGTTGAAGCACCCACCTTAACAGGGGCCGTTGATCTTAAAATACCTGCAGGAACACAGACTGGAACATCATTCAGAATACGGGGTGAAGGAATGCCACATCTTCGTTGGAATGGTAAAGGTAATCTTTACGTCAAGGTTAAGATAGTTACTCCAAAGAAACTTAGCCCAAAACAAAAGGAACTTCTTGCAGAATTTGCTGATGTAAGTGGTGAAGAAATATATGCTGAGGATAAAGGTTTTTTTGAAAAAGTAAAGGAAGTTATTAATCACTGATAACTTTTCAAACATTTTATTTAAACATTAAATTTTCTATTTTTTCACTTGTAAAATACAATCAATTAAATCAATGCTAGCTACATGAAAACTCTATTGTAAATATTAATTCATTTATTTTATTTTAGAATACTGCTTTTATATTGATTGAGTTAGATCCATGACACATTGCAGATCATTATGTCCCCATGTGTTGGAATAAATGTTGAGATTTCAATTAATTGACTGAAATTTAAATAATTCCTAATTTAAATAATCCCACCCATACAAGGTAAACACCAATTACGATTAGAACTACTCCCATTAGATAATGCCCATTTCTTTGCATCCATTTGTTAACTTTTGACAGAATTTTATTGGCCTTTTCTGGAAATAAAAGATATATTCCAAGAGGTACTTCACAAACCATCAAGGTTATGAATGTTAAAATTATCACAATAATTAATTTTCCAATTGGATCAACCAATGATACTCCAATTTCTTTGCCAGCTTCAAGAATAATTATGGTAGTTGAGAAGTTTATTAAAAACATTCCAAAACCAAATGATAATCCTTCAATAAATAATATTAAATTTGATGATTCTTTACCAATTCCTTGAAAACGTTTTTTTGGAGCATTTTGAGGTTGAAAAATTCTTTTTATACCAAATAATAACAGAATAATACCCAATAAAACATCAATTCCTGCTAATATTGGATCAGGTGTTGGAGATGTTGAAGTTACTCCTGCACTTAGAAGTATTCCAAGAATAACAACTATTAAAATCAAAATGATTGCACCAAAATAATATCCAAAACCTTGGAGTTTTGGTCTTTTAGAAATTGATAAAAGGAGTATTATCCCCATTAATGCCGTAGGACTAACAGCTGCACCTAATGCAAGTGGTATAATCTGTGTTAGAAGCGTTAAGAATGATGACATAATTTAACCGTTTTTAATCAATATTCTTAATTATTTTTTTAAATTTAATATTATAAATGTTTATTTCAACAATTCATTTATAATATTGTAGTAATCTTGATTTTTGATAGTTCATCAACTTATATTAAGATCTTGAAAAATTAAATGAAAATTTGTCTTATCGAATTAATTAATTCAAAAAAAAGCAAAAAATTAATTAAATGACATGCCGAGAGTAACCCACCTTCTGTTTAAGCAGCATTCATCTATGCGGATTACCTCTACTTCGTACAGGACTCATAAGTAGTATTTACCCTTGCATCCCGTGGAATGGCCGTCTCACCGTTCCTTCTGATGTCATCAGCTTCGCATCATGTTCATTCATCAGAAGACGTGTCGTTTCTGCTCCATGGTCCCGCTTCTCAGCGTATGCCTTCTGACACCACGGTTCTGTATGATGGATGGAGTTTCCTCAGTTTACGAAAAACCGTTAGCTGCCCTTCGGCTTGCCATTTAAAAATAAAATAGCGGGGCCTAGATTTGAACTAGGGCTCTCGGGGTTATGAGCCCCGCGGGATCACCAGACTACCCCACCCCGCTGTACTATGACTGTTTACTCCTTACAGCATATAAAGTTTTGCATTGAATATTTCCGATTGAACATCTAATTTAACAGTTTCCATTAATTTAACTAAGTTGCTTGATTTAATATAATACATATTATCTTCTTTATCAAGATGATAACATGTAACAGTGATTATGGATGCGTAACTATCAGATCAAGAACTTCATTTTAGGAAGTGTTATCGTAGTAATTTAAAATATTTAGGAAAGAAAAACTACATGATTTGATACAAATATTTAGTTATATTTAAAATTGTTTTTTGACCCATTAAAACGATAATCCTGTTCATAACCATCATTCAGCATAAAATTCTTAATATTTCTATAAAAAATATAAAAAAAATGGTAATTTATATTTAGTTTATAACTTAAGCTTAAATTAAATAATCAGTATATTTGGTTATTGGATTATTCTTCAATATTTTCGAGTTTATCTAGCCTTTCCTCAATTTTTTCTAGTTTTTTATTGGTGTATCCTCTGTATTCATTGAATCTGCTGTCAAGTTCTCCTAAATCTCTAGACACTTTACTGTACCTTTTTTCGAGATCAACAACATCATTCTTGGTTGCAAGTTCCCAATCTTTAATTAGCTGATCACTTTTATCATCCAAAAATAACTCTATCTTACTTGAGAGTAAATCTGTGCTCTTTGGAACACCTTTAACAGTTCCTTTTATTTTTTCACTCACGCCAGCCATTCTTTCACTGACTCCGTCAATCATACTGCCCTCAATTGTTACTTTTTCACTTGCTCCAGAAACTGCTGAACGAGCTTTCTCTCCCATTCCTGACATCTTATCACCAATTCCATTTCCATTTCCATCTATATTTTCATTTTCATCGGCTCCAGAAACTGCTGAACGAGCTTTTTCTCCTGTTTCATTTATTACAGAACGTGCCCTGGAAAATGATGGATTTCTGGTATCTTGCAGATAGTAATAAAGCAAAATTACAATTGCCCCTGCAAGTATGAGTACCGCAAGTAATTCCAATGGGGTCATTTACGTTTTCCCTCCTTAACTTTACCTGTTTTCTTTTCAAGTTCTTCTTCCTTCTTTTCTATATCCATTAGTAGTTTTTGGAGTTTTGCATATTCTGTTTTAGCTTCAAGACGATTAACCCTCTCGTTTATCTCACTATGGAGATATCCTGCTTTATGCATGAGATCTGAGGTTGTTTCCCTAATATTGGTCAATTTTTCTTGCTGATCTTTTGGAAGAACGATATCGCTCATCATACGCTTAGATTCAAGGTCACGTTCCACCAACTCTATCTTTTTGAGTTCAGCTTGTTTTGTAAGAAATTCAACATTTGTCTGAGCTTCTCTAACTCTTCTCCATTGCATAAGTGCAACTATAAGTCCAACAACCACTATGGCCGCTATTACTATATAAAATACATTTTGATCAATTGCTACCATATTATTACCCCTTTACAGTTTATCAAAACTTATATATGTATTTTTTTTAAACTAACCAAATATCCTTTCTATTTTCAATATAAATTAATTTTGAAGGATTCTAAATCATAGCCCTGTATTTTATTCACATCTTAATATGAAAAATTATTTGCACCTGATTTTTATATAGTGGTTTTTATAATAATATTGTATTAGATGTTATTTTAAATTTACTAGTTGAAAAGAAGAATTAAAATATTAGATTAATATTAATTGAGTTTAAATCAAAATAAAAGAAATTATTTGTAATCAATTTTAAATAGTATAAGTGAGTGTTATGATGGAAATGTATAAAAAACCAGGCCAAATCGTTTCAAAGGTCAGAAAAATGGCTGTTGATCATATCAAAGCTGATATGAAAATCATAGATCTTGTTGAATATGTTGAAAATAATATAATTGAAATGGGAGGAATGCCCGCATTTCCATGTAATGTTTCTATAAATGAAGTAACTGCACATTATACCTCACCTCCAGGGGATGATTCAACCATCAAAAGAGGAGATTTAGTTAAAATCGATTTAGGTGCCCATGTAGAGGGTTACATTGCAGATTCTGCAGTTAGTGTTCTTGTTGGTGCAGATGATTACACTGATCTTGATTCATCTGAACACGATTTAAATTTGAAGATGATAGAAACAGCACAAAATGCTCTTGAAAGTGCTATTAATACTATAAAAGATGGTATTGAAATTGGTAAGGTTGGAACTGCTATTGAAGAAACTATTAATCAGAACAACCTTAATTCAGTTTCCAATTTAACAGGACATAGTATGGATCGCTGGATACTGCATTCAGGTGTTTCTGTTCCTAATATTAAAGAAGATAATAAACACATAATCCAAGAAGGAGATGTTCTTGCAATAGAACCATTCGTAACTAATGGAATCGGTCGTGTGGGAGATATGAATGATACATACATCTTCAGATTCCTAAGAGATCGTCCAATGCGTATGGTTCAAGCAAGAAAACTTCTTAAAATAATTGAAATAAATTACAGGACTCTTCCTTTTTCCCAAAGATGGTTAACAGAACATATAAACTCGAAACATCTTAATATGGCAATGAGACAACTGCTATCATCCCGTGCAATATATCCGTATCATGTTTTAAAGGAAAAAAGTAATGCAAGGGTAGCTCAAGCAGAACACACAGTAATTGTGGAGTCTGACGGATGTAAAATAATAACCGAATAAAATATTAAAAATTTTACGAGACATCCTCGATTTAAATTAAAATAAGAACTTAAATAATTATTTTAAAAATAAAGACAGAAGTAAGGGGATTAAATCCCACTTTACTATATTCTGTACAATTTCTTTGCTTAGACGTTTGCGAGTGGATCTTCCTTCTCGCTACTTCCTTTGTATGGAACTGGTAATCCCATTGCTTTTCGTCTATCGATCTCCTTCATCGCCTTCTCCTTTTTCTGAGTTGCGAGTTTTGTGAGCATCTCTAGACCAAATTTACCTTCGTTGACGGCTTTGGTTTCAATAACACCTGCATCGACTGCTGCTTTGAATATTGTTTCTCCAGCGTCTGTACGTGTGAATACTGTTGACCAACCATCTCCTGATCCAACTGAACCTGTAGCTACGTCTGATAATTCAGAAACGTAGTCAAGGCAGACTTTACATCCACTCTGTTCGTAGCCGTGGGTTTCTTTGAGTGGAAGTGATAACACCTCATCTGCTGTATGGATCCAGAATTTACCTTTTCCAATATCCATTTTCTCTACTAGTTCTGGGGAAACTCCCATTTTTGCCATTAATGTTTCAAGTGACGTAAATGGGAAGTTCTCCATACAGAATATACCTGTTATAAGAGCTATCTTATCTGCAAGGAACCTCACACCGAATGGATATGACTGCATTTTCCTTATACCCATAGTTTGGCATGGAATTGCAACAGTACCTAGTTTTTCAAGTCCATACTGTCTTACGGCTTTTTTAAGCATCCAAACGTTTGGTGAGAATGTGTATTTAGTTCCTGCTGCGGCGAGTATTTCGTCGGAGCTCATTGCAACCATTGGTTCTGGTTTCCAGAAATCCTTTCCAGGTCCTGCGACAACAGCACCATCTATTAGTTTTTCATCAAGGGCGTAGCAGAAGAGAGCAGAAACAATTCCTCCGTCCTGTGCGATCTTCTGGATTTCCTTGTCAGTTGATCTTGCAGTAACAACTTCTTTGTATGTTCCTAATACCATTTTCTCTTCCTCCTATAACCCCAAGTCCTGTTTAATCCTATCTGCTGGCCACCAGCTTCTAGGGCACTGGGTGTAGCATATACCACATTTCACGCATCTTGCGCTGGTGAGTTCAGGCCTACCATCGGTCATGGTTAATGCTCGTGTCTGACAGGACATGGCACATGTTCCACATCCGATACATAGGGCCTGGTTTACAACCTTATACTGAAGGTCGCATCCACATGCTTCTGTGTACCCAACTAAATCTATCATTGGTTGTAGGTAATCCATGTCACCGTTAATTACAGCTACAACTGTCTTTGCAATTATTTCTGGTGATGGTGGACATCCTGGTATTGCACAATCTACTTTTACAAGGTCTGCGATTGGCACGAATGATTCGTGATCTGGGCGAGCCTGCTGTCCTCCTCTGGAGTAACGGGTGAAACACCCTGTTGCTGCGCAGGAACCGAAAGCTACTACGAGTCCGGCTTTTTCCCTTGCTTCCATGAGTTCTTTGACACTGTGTTCGTCCTGCAGACATACTGAACCTTCTACAAGTACTAGGTCCATTTCTGGCATTTCCCATACATCTGCCAGTGTTTGTCCATAAACAATTTCCACCATATTGGTGAGTAATTCGGCTAAAATGTCGTAGTTTTCACTGAGCGACATAACGTCACCGGTACATCCTGATAAGTGAACGTATCCGATTCTTGGTTTTGCTTTTTCTTCAGCCACTTTTTCAACCTCCTCTTTTGAAGCTAGTTCTTCTGGTTTTGCCTCCATTCCTAAAAATTCCTTTATTTTGGCTAACATGGGCTAAACCTCTATTTCTTTTAAAATTATTTCAATGGCCTTGGGAATTGCATCTTCCACACTTTCTGTTAAACCCAACACAATGTCGGGGGCAGAGATTGATTCTGGCTGGACACCAACTACCATTACTTCGCAGACCTTGCTCAGATCATGCAAAGGCTGATTAACTGGCCATGAATGCATATTTTCATATGATCCCTTAGGTAGTTCATCAACACTAAACACTCTGATGGTTCCAGGTTCTGCACCGAAATCTACAATGTCCACTACTATCATCTTCTTCCATGTTTCATGGGGAAGCGAGAATACAAAGTGTGGGCCACCTGTTCCGGCATCTAATGTCATTGTATTATCTGGAAGTGGTTTTTCCTTTGATAACTCGTCTAAAGCATCAATAACTGCTGGTCCAAATCCATCGTCTTTGAACAAGATGTTTCCACAGCCGACTATTAATATCTCTGCATCGTATGGCATGTTAATTCCCTTTAAATCCTGACCATTTCGTTTTTAAGGACGCTCCTGTCGTCATCGTCAACTACAATCACGTGGGTTGCGCATGATAGACAAGGGTCGTATGCTCGTATTACATGAGGTCCGAATTCGTGGTGGAATCCTTCGGTTGCTGGTCCCATGGTTGGAATGTTCCAAGTTGTTGGGACTAGGCAGCTGTAGAACTGTGTTTTTCCATCTGCGATCTGGGCCATGTGTACATCCATTCCCCTTGGACCTTCGATTGCACCAATACCAAGTTTGTTAGTACCAGTTACGTCGTAGTCTGCCATTACAGGAGCTGATGTGTCTAATTCACCAAGAATATCTACAATTTTGGACATATTGGTTTTCATTTCCATTGCTCTTGCAACGTGTTGAGCAACGACACCCTCACCAGAGTATCCTCCGAAGACTGCTGCTCTAGCTCTTGGACCTACTTCTACGTTTCTACCATCGTAGAGAGGTATGGTCGAGCATGCTCTTTTACCTACTTCAGGGTCGTCATACCATGTTTCTGGCATGATTTCGGTGAACCTGTCGAGATCGAATTTGGTTCTGTCACCATAAGTATGGTGTGTGGCTAATGTTGGTGCGTTTGTAACACCTAAACCTGCTGGGAGGTCTTTGTCTGCAACTAAACCTACTATAAGGTCAATGTGTGCATCAACTTTTGGTATAAGTGCTTTTGTACGGGCATATAACCTTTTCCTTGCAAGTTCACTTATGTTACTTGCCATTCCACCGATTCTAACATCTGATGGGTGTATACCTTCTCCGGCAACCATATCAACGACGTACTGTACTGTTTTCCTTATCTCGGAAACAGAGTTTATGGCTGTTGCCATTAGGTTTTCAGGTACGAAGTCAGCTGCGATCAAGAAGTGGTGTATTGCATGGCTGTTAACTGTGTGAGCTGCTAGTGTTAGCTCTCTTAACTGCCTAGCTGCTTTTGGTATCTCAATACCTAAAGAGTCGTCTATAGCTTCTACTGATGCTAGAGTGTGAGGTATAGGACAGACACCACAGATTCTCTGTACTATTACAGGTGCTGTTTCTGGAACTTTGCCTGTTACTATTTTCTCAAGACCTCTAACAGGAGTAATACTAAAGTATCGCCCCTTAGTTACGATTCCTTCATCATCGACATCCATGACTAATTCTGCATGTCCTTCCTGTCGTGACGTTGGCGATATAACTATTTTTTCGCTCAAATGTATCACCTCTTGTTTTTATATAATCTTTTGAACATCAATATTTCTCTTGATTATATATTATATTATAACCTTTTCTTTGAAGGATAAAGTGCAAAATTTATATATAATGAGGAACTAAACTATGAGTTCCTTATTGAACTTAAGAAATAAATATAGGTGTCCAATTAGTAAGAATTAAACAAATTATATTATTAGTCTGCTATTCTGTCTCTATTTATTATTAAAAAAGGATAATTTTAAATCCAAACATGTGTATATAATATATTAATATTGATGAGATACTAATCTTAATATGAGATATTAAAAATATTATTAAAACAAATAATTTACAACGAGTTGAGCCAATGATTGACAAGAAAATATTAATATCCATTGTAATTGTACTTTTAATAGGCGTTGCAGCTGCGAGTTATCAGATTACAACTAAAACTCCAGGAATATGGCAACCAAGTGTCTCTCAGGCTCAAACAGCAGTAGATCATGGATCTTCAGGAGCTTCCTCATCAGCAGCACAGACACAGACAGGATCACAATCTCCATCAACAACCTCGTCTGGACAAAGTGGAACTGAAGGAGTGGATGTGAAAGTATCCCCATCAGACGCTCAGACAATTGCTCAAAATCATAATTTGGAAGCCAACACTATAACCGGCACACCAAAGCTCATAACTTTGGATGGAAAACAATTATATTATGTTCCAATTTTTGATAAAAATAATAATCAAATTGGAGAGATATATGTAAATGCTCAAACAGGTAAAACTAGTTTGGAATAATAAAATATATTTTAATATGTTGGAGGTACCATAATGGTTAAGATGGTTGAGACAGAAGTAGAGTGTTGTAAAATAGTATCAGAAGATGTTAAAGATGCAATAGTTCTAGAAGGATCACCAGAATTAGGCCTTATTGGTAATATACTTGGATGGTTACTTGTTGAAGAACTTAAAATGAAGCAGATTGGATATATAGATTCTAAAGAATTTCCTCCACTTGCGGTTTTATACAAAGGTATCGCAATTCATCCATTTAGAGTATACAGTACAGATGGAATTGTATTGTTCCTATCAGATTTCATAATACCGCCAAATGTTTCATATGACATGTCCAATGCAATAGTGGATTGGATGGAGAGAAACAACAGTAAAGGACTAATCACATTTAACAGTATGGTAGTAATGGAAAAAACTGGCTCTGTTGCAGGAGCAGCTAACTCAGAAGAAGCCCTTAAAAAATTAGGCGAACTTGATCTTCCGATTTTACCATTTGGAAATGTTAATGGACTTTCAGGCTCGTTATTAACAAAAACAGCAATAAAAAACATACCTGCCTCATGTCTGTTTGCAGAGGTTTTGAATCAATACCCAGATCCAAGGGCTGCAGCAAGTTTAGTGAATGTTTTAAATAAGATGTTGAATATAGATGTGAATGCACAACCATTATTAAAAGAAGCAGATGAGATAGAAGAAAGACTCAAAGAATTAGCAAAACGCGTTCAAAGTGAAAATGAGCCTGAATCTCCAATATACAGTTAATTTAAAATGGGCCCGTAGCCTAGTTGGATAGGGCGTCGGACTTCTAATCCGAAGGTCCCGGGTTCAAATCCCGGCGGGTCCGTAATTACTTCTTTTAGAAGTATTGTAGATATTAAAATACATGATAAGATACTGTAAAAAAAATTAAGAATACTTTAAATACCTAAATTCTATTAACAAATATTATTCTTGAATTCAAATCCAATGGGCCCGTAGCCTAGTCAGGATAGGGCATCAGACTCCTAATCTGAAGGTCCGGGGTTCAAATCCCCGCGGGTCCGTTCATAATTACTGATTTTTTATTTTCCTTAAAAAGTAGTATATTTTATGAAATCATTCTGAAAAAAAGAAAAAAGGATATTATTTTGATTCAACTATTTCTTGTTCGGGATATCTTTTTTCTGATTCTATTTTAATTACAGATCCAAGTATTCCTCCTACTAATGCAATTATTATTCCTAAAATCAGATAGGTTAATAGACTAAATACCAAAAGTCCTAACACTGAACTGTATCCTGCAATGTAGTACATTATCAACAGTATAATGGTCAAAATAACTCCACCAATAACTCCAAAAATTCCACCGTTAATTGCACCTACTTTGATATCTCCACCAACCATAAAACCAACAGCTATTCCTGCTAGTAAAAGGTCAATTAATGATATATTTAAGCCAGATAGAATATTTGATACAATGTATAATGCTATTACCGTAATTATGCCAATTATTATTGGCCTCCATTTAATTACATCTTTATTAATTTTATCATCTCCTAATCTTTACATATAATAGCTCAAACCGTATCTTAAAGTTTGTCCAGATTTACACCCAAATTAAACATCCACTGAATTTAAATATGCCCTAATTCCTTTTAGAAAATATTAGAAAAAATCAAAACAATTTAAAATAATACTAAAAATTGATCTAAAATTTTATTAAATTATGGAGAATATTGAATATGAAACAAAAATTGAAAGGCGTATCTAAAACATTGTTGATCCCTCTTTGGACCAGGGCTTTTGAGACAAAACAACCCATCCTATTTATTAAAGATGAAAAAGCTGTTGAAATAATGGAAAATATAGGATACGATTTCACTAAATTTGATGATGAATGGCCCACTCAAGTAAGCATAGCTGTAAGGACTGAACTTCTAGATAATGCAACAAAGGTTTTCATAAAAAATCATCCTCAAGCTGTTATTATAAACATAGGCTGCGGCCTTGACACACGATTTTCAAGATTGGACAATGGCAAAATCCACTGGTATGATCTTGACCTACCCGAAGCAATCCAAATTCGAAAACAATTTTTTGATGAAACATACAGATACAAAATGATAGCCAAATCTGTTTTCGATTACTCATGGATAGACGATATTAAAACCAACCCATCCGTTTTAATAATAGCAGAAGGAATACTTATGTATTTTACTAAACATGAAGTGACAGGATTGTTAAATAAATTGGTTGAATCTTTTCACGATGCAGAAATGATACTTGAAGCAATACCTGCTTCATTGGTTAAACAAAGTGAAAATCAAAATCTTATCAAAAAACAATATAATATAGAAGCTCAATTCCATTGGGGGATAAAAAACGGAAAAAATTTAGAAAGAATAAATGATAAAATTAAGTATCTTGAAGATTGGCATTATTTTGATTATCATAAAGATAGATGGAAATTTATACGCTGGTTTTCTTTAATTCCACTATTTAAAAACAGATTCGGTAATCGGATCGTACATTTGAGATTTTATTGATAGGACTAGAATAATTTCATTTTTCAAATTAAAATAAAATAAACAGATAAAGTCCATTAATCTTTTGGACTTATATTATTAACTCTGAGGAAGATTTCTTCCCAAAACCTGCATCATCAGAGTTACAACTATGAATCCACCTATAAAAATTCCAAAAATTATTATAGCACTACTCATGAATATACTTCCTAATTTTTTAATATGAATGATTCGTTTTTACTGTTAATATATCTTTTTAAAAATTCCACTTAATGATACTTTTCATTGATTATATCATTAATCTTCTAAATATATTTGAGCACTTTTCACCAGTTTTATCAAAGCATTGATCTCATCTGTTAAATCTTCAAAATCATTAGCTGTGATTAAAACAACTACTTGATTTTCCTCGAACATATCTGCATCTTGGGGTATGACAACCATTCTAGCATCTGAGTCCTTAACCTTTGAACATATACCTATACTTGACTTAAGATCCATTTATCCACCCCTTGAAATTATCTTTAAATTTCCAGATATAAATTGATTTTGTCAAACTATAATTCGCTGAAACATATTATTAATCACATGAACAAATTAAGGGTGCTGTTTTGACTTTCAGTAGGGAGTATAATTTCACCATACTCTCCTCCTCCACCAGATTTTATTTGTAATGTGTTGTTTCTAAATGCCTTTATAACATCTGCAACTTTGGGATCTATAATTTTTAGGTCTTTCATTGGCGCGTGTATAAGTGCAGTAATTTCGTCATTGAATTTCATTACCATTTCTTTCCATATTTTCTGTACAAAAACTGTTGTAACACCTTTGCCATGAGTGATACTTATGATCTCTGCTAATGGAAGTATGTGTATATAAGGTGGCCTATGCATAGGGTGGTGTGGTTTTTTCCACTTTGAAAGCTCATGTATCCTATAATCAACACCTTTCTTTATTTTACCTCCACATGGACATCTCATTTTCATTTTTATAGCATCTTCAATTGCGTATTGTGTATAACACTTTGAACATGCTGTAAGATGGTACTTTCCAAGTCTTGGATCGAATCCATAATTAGCATTGATATTCTTATTTAAAATTGCATCCCTAACCCCTTCAAAGGTTAACTTACTAATTTCAAGCTCATTAAACTCTCTTCCAAGACGATGTGGCCATGGAGAATGTGCATCCGAATTGGTTAAAAAAGGGATGTTCTGTAACTCTTCAATTGTGTCTGCCATATCAGAATCTGCAGAAAGACCTAATTCAAGAAAATCGGGCATTTTACCATAGCAGTCTTTAATACTATCATATTCCTTGTAAATACTGGTCCAAGGTGTGAATGCATGAGCCGGGCCAATTATACATCCATATTCATGTGCTATTTCCATTATTTCTTTTCCATTCATTCTTACTCTGGGCCTACCATCAGCATCCATATTCCCCTTCATTTTGCTTCTTATAATCTTCGCAGATTCAATTGATGGGAAAATTATAAGATGGTGAACCCTTTTGATATCTTCTACTTCTGTTGTTAAAATGAATTTAGATTCATTATTTTCTGATGACTCTTGATCCCTAACACTATCCTTTAAAGAAAATATTCCATCTGATGATTCTTCTGTGGTTTCTTCCACCAATGCCATCCATTTCTGGTGTAGTGCATCACCAGTCGCAACCAGATCCAGTCCTTTAAGCTTTGCTTGAGGAGCCATAACAGAAGGAATCATGTTTTTAGAAGTTGCTATAGAATAACGGCCATGTATGTGTAGATCTGCATTTATAATCATATTGATACCCCTTTAAATTTCAAATATATACATTATATATTTTGATATTTCATTCAGAACTATTATAATGAATTGATGTAACAAGGTATTAATAAAATTAATGAAATTAAAATAAGAAATAATAAAAAAAAGTATTTAAAATGGTTTATCCTATATAACGAAGATCTTCTTCGCCTTGGATAATGTTCATGCGGTCGCTCATTTCTTTTTCCATCTGTTGAGCTTTGGATATCATTTTACGGGTTTCTTCAGCTCTTTCCTCAAGTTTTGCAATATCAAGTTCAACTTTGAGTATTTTTTGAAGTATGGTAAGTACTGCCTTTGATGCTTCTGCATCAATGAAGTAACCAGGTGTTTCACCCATTAAACATACACCCATCATATCATTTGACATGCCTAAACCCAATATAAGACCAGAAGCACCGATAATTCCCCCATCAGCAGTTCTTAAGGTGACATTGTGACCTTTTAACATTTCAGCAAGCTCCTTTGTGGTTGCAGCGCCAAAAACTTTGGGTTTATCTACTGGCTGTCCTGTTCCAAGACCTCCAAGTGTGTATATCTGTTTGACACCATGTTTTCCAACAAAGTCAATGATTGCACTACAAATCTCGTACTGACCTTCTGGACTTAATCCCTGAGTATTCCCAACAAGAATTATGTAATCTCTATTATCTTCACCATGAGATTTAAGATAGTAGAACTCATTTTTCATAGGTTCAATAATTCCGTTTTCATCCACAAAAACTTGTGGTGGAAAGGCTGGTGAGTAAAGTTCAGCAAATTTTACTGCATTTAACTCGTGGATCATGTGCTCTGCAACCAGTTTTCCAACATGACCTATACCTGGAAGAGCCTCTATGAATATGGGTTCATTAAGATCTACATTTTCTATGGTTTTAATAAAAGTTTCCTTCATCTAACCAACTCCTTTTCGCTCTTCAAGAGCTGTTTTTTTAAGAATACGTCTATATTTACCGTATTTATCTTCAGGAGAGTATTTTGGAGGGTAGATGACCCCTACCTCCCCCTTGCAGGGGCAATTATCCTTAAGAGTGTATTCTCCACAAGACTTACACTTTTTCATTTTAAGCTTCATTCGAGTTCACGTTGGAAGGTACCTTCGCCTCCCTCCTCCAAAACAACTTCAATTGCTTTGTCTGCTGCTTCCTTAAGGAGGGTTTCTGCAGTTATATAATCTGATGACTTAACCATTAATCTGTACCTTGGAGCCCCAACACACTGAACAGAAATCTCTTCACCATTTATTGCTCCAAGTGCCTTCTTAATAACATCCACACCGTTAGGAGAGTATGATTTTAAATCAACATATCCTGTTATATTAACTTCAGGAGGGGATATATTCTTTTTAGCTACCTCAGTTATTGCGTTAGCCCACTCTTCATCCATACCACGATCCATGAGTGCTTTTGCACCTTCTTCTGCAGCTATTTCAAATGCACCATAGAGATCTCCGAATTCTTCCATGATCCCATAACCGACTTCTTCATAACCTGCATCAAGATCCTTTTCAAGACTTTTTGCAGAGAATTCTAGCAGTTTTTCAGCTTTCTGCTCGATCTTCCACTGTTGGATTTTCCTTGTACGCTGATCTTCCCTTATTCTCTTAAGTGAAACATCAACATGTCCTTTTTTGGGGTTAACACGTAAAACTCTAGCAACGATTTTCTGATTTTCCCTAACATAATCCCTTATGTTTTTAACCCAACCAGAAGAAACCTCGGATATGTGTATAAAAACTTCTTTACCATCATATTCCTCGAGACTTCCGAATGCACCGTAGTTCAAAACCTTGTGAACAGTTCCCACTACCAGATCACCTTCATCTGGCCATTCTTTTCTCATTCTTACCATTAGAACACCTATAATATATTTAAAATATATTATTAATTTTATTTAATTCAATTAATCCATTAATTAGTTTTATTGTACTAATCAAGGATTATAATAATTTTAATCTAAGACTTCAACAATCTGAGCTGTTATCTCAGATTTTCCGCCTTTTGGTTTAACTAGGGTTTTTCCACATATTATGCATTGTACATTGGATGCAGCATGGTCAAAAACTACCTGCTGGTTACCACAGTCAACACATTTAACCCTTAGAAAGTTACTTTTGTTACTTTTATAATTTGCCATATAATCCACCTACATTACGAATTCTACTTTACCTGCTCTGAAGGATGATCTCTTGATGTGGGACTTTCCACATTCCTTACATTTATATCTAAGGTCCAGTTTTTTAATTGGCTTGTTCCTTGATGGAAGTGGCCTTGGGTAACCTCTGTATCCGCTTGTAACCCTTCTAAACTGCCTCTGACCCCACTTGAGCTCACTTGCTTTTCTTCTTTTTGCTTCTAATACTTCGTGAATTGCGTGTTTTTTACAACTTGGACAGTAAGTTCTCCTTTCTTTAGGAATCTTCATTATAATCACCTCTTAAATGTAAAAATAAGTCGTGCAATTAACTTCTTATTAATATGCTATTTTTAAAAACTTATTTAAACTGATATTTTTTTTGTTTAATATCTTGTACTTCTTTATAAAAAGTCCAAATAATATATTAATCTGTTTATCATTTCCAGTTTATTTATATGTTTGTATGAATATTCCCTTTTTGTTTTTCACAAGGATCCTAGCGTTGGGCTCTGGTATTGTTATGAGATCTTGGGGAGATACCGGCCCGTAAACATTCTTATCAACCCCAACAATCGAAGGAAATTCATCAAGAATCATCAAAGTTTTCATTTCATTATTTTCAGATTTTTCCCCTTGTTCCCTATGATCCTCAGATGAATCAGTATTTTCTGATTCCACTGGAATTTCTTTGTTATTCTCTGATTTTGAAGTATTTGTATTGTTCTGTTTTACAATTCCATTTGCCACATCTTCAGATTTTTGGATTTCATTTTTAGATTTGTCACTTCTTGAAGGTTCAGATCCAAACCTTTCAAATATCTGGTTTTCAAAATCATCTTTAACAGGTTTAACATCTTTATTTTCGGTAACCAGAGATTCTGTTTGAGCTTCTGATAAAAGTTCATCGATATTAATTGATTTAAGCGATTTATCTACAGGTTTATCTACAGGTTTATCTACAGGTTTATCTACAGGTTTATCTACAGGTTTATCT
>NZ_JAIOUQ010000003.1:591568-700082 GCF_019931065.1 Methanobacterium spitsbergense
GCAAGGTTTCTGGGACTAATAGATAGATAATTAATTATTTAATAAATGTAATTTAAGTAAAATTAATCAAAATAAATTTTTTATATGAATGAATCAATGAATCCTTAATATTCTAATTAAAAATTGGTATGATTATTTAATAAATAATATTCTAATAATTTTCTATAACCACGATTTTTTTGAGAAAATAGTTTCAGCAGCTTCGATAACATTTTTTTCATCATTTTCAGCTGCTTCCTTTAGATTTTTTATTACATCATAAAATATACGTTCAACAACTACCTTTGTTAGGTCGTCAACAATTTTTTCATTACCATTCATATCGCCAAGCATTTTAAATGCTTTCTGGGTTTCATTTAACCGGATATTTTCAGCTGTAATTCTGATATTTGATATGATGGGTTCCACTTCCAAATGTTTGAGGGAACGTTTTAAAAGTTTCATTTCATTTTTAACTATATCTTCTGCGTCTGATGCTTCAGTTTCTCTCATTTCCCTACTTCTTTTTGCTATATCTCTTAGGTCGTCTATATTAAAGAGTTTCACACCAAGTTTGGAAACATCCTCTTCAATGTCTCGTGGATTTGCAATGTCTACCATAACCATTTTTGAAATAATATGTGAAGGCACAACTTCTTTAACCTTTTGATAGGTTAAAATTGGGTGCGGTGCACCAGTTGCACTTATAACAACATCTGCATCTCTCATTGCTTCATCTAATTTATCAAAGTGGATGGCTGATCCACCTAGTTCCCTTGCAAGTTCAACTGCTCTATCATGTGTTCTGTTTGCAACAACGATGGCCTTTAAATTTTTCTCAACTAATGCCTTGGCAACAAGAGTTCCCATTTTACCTGCACCAATTACTAGAACCTTTTTACATTTAAGATCTCCATGAACAGATTCTGCTAGTTCAACTGCAGCTGAACCAATAGATAAGGAACCTTCATTTATTTTTGTTTTTTTCCGTACAACCTGACCAACATGAATTGCCTTTATGAAGATTGTATTTAGCACCTCTCCACAGCATCCTTCTTTAACACTTCTCTTTTGTGCATCTTTTATCTGTCCGAGTATTTGGTCTTCGCCAAGTATCATTGATTCCAAACCTGAGGATAATCTTAGTAGATGTTCCATTGCATTGTCATCTGTTTCAACAACAAAATCATCACATTGAAGGTTTTCAATAGAACATTCTCCTAAAACCAAGTAGATCTCTGCTCTATTACATGTATTTATCTTTAGATATTCTTGCACGGGATATCTTTCATAGATATTCTTGAAAACAGACTCAAGTTTCTGACTTGATCTTTCCATTTTACTAATGTCTGCTGTTTTGTGATCAACTCTAATGTTCAAAATCACTTTTTCCACCTAAAATATAATTATTTTTAAGAATTTTTTCCCATAGAACCCTATTTTTAATTCATAATTTAACATTGTTAAGGGATATTATCAACTCGTTAACATATTTCTTAGCATCTTCCAGTTTGCCCTCTGTTAAAAGTTTTTTTATTTTTTGATCTTCTAAAATGGTATAAAGGCATGATCTTCTTTTTTTCTGATCATCTAACCTTTCTTTGAGAATTTTCCGAGCAAATGATTGGAGTTCGAGCTGCAGAACATCTTCTGGACTTATTACTTTTTCTATCTTTTTTCTTAACTCCCTTGACATGAGGGGGCTCTTTCCGCCGGTAAATATACATATTTGCACATCGCCTATGAAAAAAGATGATGGAACAATTAAATTGCCTTTATTTGGGAAGTCTGCTCTATTAATAAGTTTTTCTCCAGATAAGTCAGCTACTCTTTGGTTTAACTCATGGTCGGCTGAAGCAGTAATAACAATATCTGCCCATTCAACCCAATTATGAATTTCTTCAATTGGTTTTATAGTTGCACCAAGATCATTTAAATCTTCTGGAACATGGCTTCCCACTACAACAACATTGGCCCCTGCCTCAAGGAATCTTATAGTTCTCCTATTTCCTACTTCTCCAGAACCTACTATTAAAACTTTTTTGTCCTTCATCTCAAGAAACAGAGGAGTCCAACCCATATTAAAACTCCAAATTCTTCATTTTAAGAAGTTTTGCAGCTTTTTTCAAGTCATTATCACATTGCTGGAGTGTTTTAAATGCCTCTTCCTCGGACACATTGAATGTTTCTGAAAGGACAGTAACACTCTCTTTTGTATTTGATTCATGTTTTCCTACAAGTTCCTCTGAAAGCTGTTTTTTCAACTCCATATACTCGTCAACACTCATTCCAATCCTTCTCATTACCATATCTCTTAGTGGACATGGTTTTGAAGGTTTACAGCACCA
Source organism: Methanobacterium spitsbergense (assembly GCF_019931065.1). NCBI lineage: Archaea > Methanobacteriati > Methanobacteriota > Methanobacteria > Methanobacteriales > Methanobacteriaceae > Methanobacterium > Methanobacterium spitsbergense. The sequence continues at coordinate 593,896 of NZ_JAIOUQ010000003.1, forward strand.
TACAAGTGAACCAAAACAAGTTCCTTCTCCTTGGCTGAGTTTAGTTTTCTCTGCAAATTTTTCTTTTATTTCAATATACTCCTGAGGAGTTAGTTTAGCATCCTCAAGTGCATATATAACTGGACAAGGTTTTACTGGTGGACAACAAAATGCTAATGCGCGTTTGTCCCCTCCCCTGCATACATGTGATGGTGAATCTTCCCATACCATTATTTTATTCCTCCGTAAGCATCTTCTCTTTCTCTTTTGGTGTTAGATCTTGGACAATCTGCTTTGGATCGCCTATTTTAAGTATTTTTCCACCACGCATCAATGCAGCCCTATCGCAAACATCAAGAACGAAATCCATGTCATGGGATATAATTAGAAAAGTCTGACTAAGTTCATCACGAGCTCTTCTTATTGAATCAGTAACCTGAACTCGTGTAATAGGATCCATAGTGCCGGTTGGTTCGTCAAGAATCACAATATTCGGTTCTTTAATCAGAACCTGGGCAAGAGCAACTCTGTGGCGTTCTCCTCCACTCAATTCATCAGGATATTTTGTTAATAAATTATTAGCATAATCTTCATCAAAACCAACTGCTTTGAGTACATATATGGCTTTCATTTTAGCAAATTCTGCGGGGAGTTCGAGACTAATTGCCTCTGTTAGGTTTCCAAGAACGTTTCTATGAGGATAAAGACTATATTCTTGATGTAAAATTCCAAGGTAAGGTATTACACGTCCTCTCCCGAAAGGACCTTTTTGTGTCATATCGATCCAATTTTCACCAAGTTTTACCTCGATTTTACCGCTGCTGGGATCTGTGAGTCCATAGAGTATTCTAGAAAGAGTTGTTTTTCCAGCACCACTAAGCCCTACAATTCCAAAGATTTCACTTGTATTAACAGTAAGATCAATACCATCAACTGCCTTAACAACTCCCCTTTCAATGGAGTAGTAATGTTTTTTAACATTTTCTATTTGTATTATGGGGCCACCAGTCTTGAAAACATCTTTTTTCTCAGGTAGAGGTACTTGAGACATGAATTCCTGGACAACAGTTTCAGGATCTCCTTCAACAATTATTTCTCCCTTTTCAAGCCATATTACATAGTCTGATAATTTTCTCATAACCTCTGGCCAGTGAGATGTAATGATCATTGTTGTGCCTTTATTTTTTACTCCATCAAGCAGTGCCTGATGAAGTAATTCAGCTGTTTTAGGATCTAATGTTCCAGTAGGTTCATCAGCAAGGAATATCATTGGTTCCTTTGCTATCTGTCTTGCAAGTACTACTCTTTGCTTTTCCCCTCCGCTCAGATCCCTTGCAATATGGGTAATTCTGTGTGCCATTTGGGCCATTTCAATCAATTCTATAGCCATATACGTACTTTCCTCTTCATCATGACCAGTTATTGATTTTAAAACATTATCTATGACTGTATCATCTTCATAAAGGGCAAATGTCCTCTGCAGCATTATGGATATTCTACGTTTTATGGCTGCAAAAATTTTGCGGTCACAGTTCCAGAAGTCAATTTTTTTTAATTCGAATTCACATCCACATCCGCAACTACATATTTTGCCAGCGGCAGATGGGGGTTCTACCCTCAAACAATCAGGGCAGATTGCTATTGTATATATGATCTGACCTTTATCTGGTCTGTAATCTTTCATTCCTCTGAACATATTTATGAGTACAGATTTCCCTGAACCACTTCTTCCAAGAATACCTAAAACTTTTCCCTCATCAATGGTCATATTCAGATTTTTTAAGATTTCGACACCGTTAAAGGTTTTTGTAACATTTTTCACTTCTATAAAAGACATGTAACCACCTTTTCTATGAGTTTGTGAATTTTTAGATAAATTAATTTGATTTATTCTATTTTGAATATTTAACTTATTAATTATTTGATTCAACCAATATATAATTTGATAATTATATCTTAAAAATTATCAATTTTTTTTATATAATCCCTAAATAAATTTTTTTAGTCATACCATTGAAAGATCAAACGGGAGAGTCCCATTAATAGCAGCTCTTGCAATAGAAAAACCATTAGCACCTGCAGAGAGCATATTTCTTGCAGACATTATATCTTTGATCGAATTGTTTCCTATAATGAATACATCAACATTTTTCGTTATAGATTCAATAACACCATAATCCGCACAATCAAATCCTGGTTTCATTGCATCGACATGAATGAAATCGGCACCTGCATCATTTATTGCTTTTGCAACTATAACATTGTCCACTCCAGGTACATTTGCACGCATCTTAACCGAGACTTTCTTATCACAATTTTCTACAACCTTTGAGGTGAAATCTTTAAGTAATTCAGGATTTTTTAGAAGAGCCTGTCCACAACCCGCTTGAACCAATTCCTGCTGTCTACAGTGGGCATTTATTTCGATTATGTCGAGTTCTGGGATATTGGATATATTTATGATAGGGTCTGGAGTGCTTGCACGAAGATTAACAGATACTAGGCCTTTGTAATCATTGTTATTTTTGATAATTTTGATTTCATTGGTTATATGTTGTTCTAAATCATTTTTAGCAATATCAAATTCTGGTCTGCCTCGTTTGATTATTTTCAATCCTGCCCTTATAGATTGTTGATCTGCATTGTAACCTCCAATGGTTAAAATATCAAAACCATAAATAGCCATTTTATTGCAGAATTTACCATCTGTTATCCCTGCCATGGGGGCTAAAACCTTCAATGGGATACCTCCATTAAAACAAAATTTAATTTGTCTAAAATGAATATTCATAAAGTATAATTAAAAACAAAGATATTTTGAGGTTTTCTAACCTCGGATCATATCATTCTTCATTTTTCATTACATGTACAAGATTGTAGGTGAATCCGCCCCTTATTTCTTCAAGTGCGAGGTCTGCAAGGTTTGCTGCTTTTTCTGCAGTCGGTGCTTTTCCAACCCCTGCTTTAAGGGCAATATTTATTTCATTTTCAATTTCTTCGATTATCTTAAGGAGTCCCTCTGGGGTTAGGCCGTTACAGGGAGACATGAAGTTGTCACCACCAATAAAGAAAAGTAAAGAACCTTTTTCAATGAGTTTCTTCATTAAGAAATGTTGTACACGATTTACTATGAAAGAAGTATCATATGCCGGGATTATATCGGTGAGAGAGTCAGTTATGCCATTTATATCTATATGGGCGATCTGGACAAAGCTTTCGTCACTTTTTACCAAACCGTCTATTGCCAGAACTTCTGTTCTTTCCTCTGACTGAGCTCCACCATAGTTTTGAAGGGCATTTGTTGCTTTTCGCTGTGCCTCGTATGGAGTTTCTGCAGCCCCAACACCCATACTAACTGTTATGGGGTATCTATTTCCTATGGACTTTTGTATTCTAAGATGATCCTCCATGTCCACGCCATTTGTCACCGCGAGCATGTTATCGAAACGGGTGAAAAATACTAGCCCTCCCTTTGCAGCAAACTGCCTTTGGAGGTCTGCATAAAGCTCTGCCTGTAGGATCTGTAGATCTGCTTCTGCCCTTGGTGTTGGAGTAACTGTCCATGGGCCATAGTTGTCAATTTGAATTAAGGTCATTTGAATCATAAAATCTCACCCAATGTAGTTCTGGCTAACATCTTTTTTTCTCCGATGTTCTTCATGTTGGTGTTTGTTACAACAACCTCTGGTATTAGTCTTTCTATTTTATTCTTGTAGGCATTATCCTTAAGGTCTATAATAAATTTGTCTAAAAAGTTCGCGTACATTTTTGCAACACCTAAACATGAAACATCATGTCCCAGAGCATTCATAAATTTGGCTGCAGGACCACTTACAGGAGCATCACCAATAATTGGAGATATCCCAACTACATAAGCATTTTTTAGGGCTTTAGATACACCTTTTAAAGTTATTATGGGTCCTATGGAAGTTATGGGATTTGAAGGCCCTATTATAACCATCTCAGACTCTTCAATAAATTCAATAAGTCCTGGTGATGGTGAAACAGGATTATATTTGATGTCAAGAACTTCAGGCATGCCTTGTCTCTCAACAAGAAATTTATGAAATTCCATTTTTCCTTCGTTTGTTTCAATGATTATATTAGATTTATCATTACTCATTGGAATTATTTCAGATTCAATACCCAGGGCTTTTCTCTGAATGTCAACAACCCTTGAAAGAGGATATTGTTCCATAAGCAATGTTTTCTGAATTTTTATGGCTCTATCCCTATCACCAATTTTAAGGGTTTCAGGGCATTTGATCTCCTTTAAAGTTTCATGTGTTATAAATGTATCATCCTTAATTCCATACCAGGTATCCTCATTGATCATTCCTGACAGTGTATACATAACAGTGTCAATATCAGGAGTCACATAAACTCCTGAAAAATAGTTGTTTTCAAGTGTATTAACAACCACACGAAGTTTATTTGGTTCTATTAATTTCATAATCCCCTGTAATAGTTTAGGGGTACCTGTTCCGCCGGAAAATATTGTTATCATGTGGATCTATCTATTTTTTTATTATTGACTAAGATTTTGAATTTTATTTAGCTATCTAATAATATTCTTATCTGAACACATCGTATTCTTTTGGTCTTAGTAGAGGTTTTGAATTTGCAGAATTATTTCTCAATATTTTGAAATAATCCACTCCTCTTATTATAACAACAGGAATTCCTTCACTTGCTTGTCCCATTACTATAGATGCTGCTGATGCTAATTCATCTGAAACTGCTGTTTGGGTTGTTTGAAGTTCACGTCCGTAGAGATCTAGTTTTCCTTCTTGGTTCCACAATGATTCCATACCAGATATCCCAATGGCAACACCCACTGCACCTTCTCTAAATGGACGTCCTTGTGTGTCAGATATTATTACTGCAACATCCTTTTCAGTTAAGGTTTCTATTTTTTTTCGGATTTGATCTGCACTTTTATCTGGATTTGTAGGTATTGGTGTTGCAAATCCATGTTCAATATTTGATTCATCTATCCCTGCATTAGCACATATAAAACCATGTTTAGTTTCACAAATTATGAAATTTGGTCCTAATTTGATTATATCGGTTGATTCGCGAATAATAGCTTCAACAAGATTGGCATTTTTCCCAGTTTTTTTGGAAATTTCCATTGCATTTTGACTTGGATTCAATGATTTAAGATCTATTACATTACCTTCTGCTTTAGCTACTGCAGTTTCTGCAATCACTATAATATCTTCATTACAAATTTCTATTCCTTCATCATCTGCATTATTAATTATAATTTCTGCAAGATTGTCTCCTTCTTTTATAAGTGGAATTTTCTTGATACCAATGATATTAACACACATTTATGCACCTTTTCATAATGAATCTATTATATGGAACTTATCTCCCATTGATCCTTTCCAAAGGCGGCTGCAGATGTCACAGGGTTGGTGAACTCTCTAAATTTGCCTTGATCCATTATAAATTTAGCTGCTTCTTGGGCATTGTTGGCATTAAAATCCACTATTTGTGGTTTTGTTTGTTCGTATGTTGATATGTACACACATTTCCCAGTTTCAACCTTTTGAACTATTAAATCTTCATGGGTAACAATTCCTATATAAGAATCTCCTTGTAGTGTTGTTGCACCAGCAATGCGTGGAGTTTTAAAATCATCCTTTTCATAATCCATAGAAAGTAACGATAATGCTATTGAATCTCTAATATTCATTCCTGAAGCTATTTTATCTGCTATCACATCTGTATGTGAACCATTTGAAACAACTGCTATGTCATCGACAATTTTTATGGAATTATATGCTATATATGGATTTTTAAACACATCTTTTTCATTTCCCTCTGTGGGAACAATAGAAACTCTGTCTTCAAATGATTTTGCTATTCTATTTGGAAAAGATCTACTGGATACTCTGTATGCAACGAATTTTCCAGATTCTGTACTTCCTACTGCTAATATTCTTCCGAGATACACTTCATTCACCACTTATACATTTTATATATTTAATCTATTTAGAGAGAATATAATAATCTTGAATTTATTGTTGTGGTATATTCACTGCTTGATCTGGTGACATATCAGATGGGGCAGTTATCACAATTGCACCTTCTTTTGCCTTTATAATTATCTCTCCCTCATCTATTACCCTTGTGTGGACGGCTATTGCACCATTTTTTATGTCCTTAGACATGTCAATTCCATTAACAGTTACTAATTTAAGACCCGCTACAGGTATAAGATAGTAATCCGAAGGCCCAGCAGTCTGGTTTATTTCGGGTTTACCTGAGGATGAACTGGTATCTGCAGCAGCTTGAAAACTACTTGTAACCATTAGAAATATTAGAATTGTGAATATAACATCTATGAGTGGAACTAAATTGACCCTTGGATTGTTTTCTTGTAACTTATTTCTGTATTTGCTTGTGTCAAGTGCCATTTATTGACTCCTAAAAATTATTATAATTTATTTTTGAATCTTTAATTTAGTAGTAGTAATATTTACTTTTTCATTGGCGTAATTTACTTTCAATTATTTCTGCATTTGTATTGCCCTTTTCCCTAACAATGCTGCTTATGTTTTTATCAAGCATATTTGGATGTATAGATATCCATATGTTTGCATCTGAATCGAGGATCTTCTTCACCTCTACAACTCCGTTAGATGCTTTAAGGGCTTCAACAGATTTATCTACATTAGAATCAACCTTAATCTTCATTTCTGCTGTTCTCCAATTTGTCATCTTCTTGGCTATGTCTATCTTATCTATTTCTTCTTCTATCTTACTGTTTATATATGAATACAATGGTAAAATGATTATTGCTACTGTAAGTCCTGCGATTGTAGTTATTAATGCGATATAAATCCCTTCGGCCATTATTGAAGGGTTTCCACCCACTCCCATGGCCTTGAATGTGTACCAAATACCTATAACTGTTCCAATCAAACCCAAAAGTGGGGCGATTTCTATTATGGTTTTCAAAGTATTGAGTCCTTTGGTCATTCTTCCCATTTCAACAATGAATACCCTTTCCATTGCATCTTCAACCTCAACATTGTTTCGATAGCCTATTTTCAATGCTTCAGATATGATTTTTGATATGGGATTCTGGTATTTTCCTATTGAGCGTAAAGCTTCAAGAGAACCACCTCTGTCCATTGCTTCATTCACTGTTCCAATGATCTGTGGAAGACTAATCTTGGATATTTTGCGCATTTTGTAAATCTTTTCAGAAGATAATATAACACCATAAATTCCAATTATGGTTATTAAATAGGTAATTATTCCTCCACTTCTGAACATTTCCATTATGGTTCCAATAGAACTTGTAAAAAATTCGTATATCATTTTATCCTCGTTACTTCATTCTTTCAACAGTTGCCCAGGATCTTCTAACAAAGTCTGGTAGATCATTGTATGGTGTGTTTTTTAAAAATGAGATGGTTTTTGGATCACTGGGATAACCCGATCCAATATCTTTAAATTCCTTTTTGATCTTGTTAATTTCCATGTCCCTTTCAACTTTGGCAACAATTGATGCTGCAGATACAATAGCATATTTATCGTCAGCCCCATGTTCTGCAACAACCTTTAGATTGTTCTGGAATTTTTCTATTTCATTTTTAAATCTTTCAGGTTTAACATCTATACAATCAATATAGGATACATCGGGATTGGAATCTCCAATTATTTTTCTCATTGCAATTTTTTCTATTTCATTGAGGTTAATATCCTTTGATCTTAACAGATCTATGTCTGTTGCACTTATGTGTACAGGGTGACATTCTGCTATTTTTCTTATTTTCCTTGAGAGAACAACCCTTCTCTTTGGAGAAATTTTTTTCGAATCCCGTAATTTAAGTCTATCCAAATATTTCAATCTTTCTTCTAATATTGCAACTCCACATACAACAAGCGGACCCAACACAGATCCCCTACCTGCTTCGTCTATGCCAACTAATTTCATGTACTATTAACCCCTTAAAAAGTATAGCTGTTGTTTAATCCTTAATTATTTTGCATATATTAAATAGTTAATAATTACAATTTATTGGCAATTAAATTAGGATATTAATTTTTAGAAAAATAAAAAATTGTTTAAAAAAAGAAGAGAATTTATTTCATCGCTTTTAAACGAACTTCGGGTTCGAGTGCCCTTGGTTCTGCAGCTACTATTGCAGCTCCCTTTGCCACAACAGTCATTGGATCGTCTGATATTTCTACCGGAATTCCAACTTCTTCATATATTCTTTCTTTTAATCCTCTGAGCTGTGATGTTCCACCAACAACTACAGTTTTGTTGTATACTCCAGATATGAGTTCTGGTGACATCCTTTCAAGAACCAGCGAAAGTGCCTCAATAAGTCTTTTAACTATTGGTTCTGCAGCATCAGCCACTAATTTGGAGTCTATTTCCACCTTTTTTGGCTTGTTGGTTTCCATGGATTTTCCAATTGCATTTGTTGTGATATTTTCAACATCTGCATCGGAATGTACCATTCCTACGGCTATTTTAGCATTTTCCGCTTCATGTATTCCTATTTCAACGTTGTAAATCTCTTTGACTTTTTCAACAATGTTTTTATCTATATCATCTCCACCATTTCGTATGGTTTCGATGTCGGTGATTCCACCTAAGGATATTACAACTATATCACTTGAACCTGCACCAATATCTATTACCATTGTACCTGCAGCTTCTGCTATAGGAAGACCGGCTCCAATGGCAGCAGATAATCCCTCACTTATAACTAGTACATAACTTGCTCCAGCTTTTATTCCTATCTCTTCAACTGCTCTTTTTTCAACTTCAGATGCATCTCCAGGAATACCTATAACAATTCTGTCAATGTTATCTGTATTTTCACCTGAACCCTTATCCATAGCATAAACCAGTAATGCTTCTGCTTGAGCTATACTTTCTATAACTCCCTTTCTGAGGGGTCTTACGGCGATAATATCTTCAGGAGTTCTTCCGAGCATTGATTTTGCTTCTTCACCAACAGCTAGAACATATGATGAATCTTCCTTTTTAACTGCAACCACAGATGGAATTTTGTATAAGTCGAATTTATCTCCTGATGGCTTAGCAACTACTGTGTTAAGGGTTCCTAAATCTATCCCTAACGTGTCGGTCAAAGCCTTTTTCTTAACATCTACCTCATCATTCTTCTTTAGAAAATCGAACATTTCATTCCTCCTTTAAAATCTTATTGAATTCTATTACAAATATCTTGTTAACTTTTGCAATTTCCTTTATTTTTGGTATAGTTTCTTCTTCAGCGGATATTAGAATTGTAGATAATGCAACATCGGCCATTTTAAATAGTGGGTCAATAGTGGTTCTTATAAATTCAGGTAACTTGTTCGTTATATAAACATCTGTTTCAATGAAACCAGTTGTTTTATCCTCTATAAGGAAATTAACTTTTAACCTTGCCTTTTCACAATCTCCCATGAACTTTTTAATGGAATTTTCAGGCCCTACACTTAAAATTAAATTTGGCTCATTCAACACATAATATGGTGCAATTTTAAGGTAAGCCCCCCCATTATCTTTGCACATTAAACTCAAGTCTCTGACTTTGTTGATGTCTCCATGTAACAAAATGAAATCAAATTTTTTGGTTACAAATGATTCTTTGCTGGTTATATGTTCTCTGCAAAGGATTTTAACCCTTTCCTTGTCGGTAATTGCTGCGTAGGCAATATTATTAACCATTTCTTCGTTTCCAGCTATTACGCACCATATTTCATCTGATTCTTGCATGGTGGAAACTTTTGCAGCTTGTCTCAAGGTTTTTATCTTATTTTCTATCATTTTTACCACGCCTTTGTGGAAATGTTCATTAAATAATTTTAAATTTAATAAAATTTTTCAAATTAATAATTTATCTATTATTTTCGTCACACCTAAATTCATACAATATACATCATGTGTTTTGCATCAGAGCTTTATATAACTATACAATTTAACCTAATTATAACTTTATTAAATTTTTTAATAATAATGTATTATCCTATAATAATCGGTTAACTCTGCATGGATAACCGCAGTAATTTCGATATTTAACTTATGGAGTAGTAACTTCATTATTAAAATATTTTTGAACTGTTAACATGGATTTTAAGAATTAATAATTGTTTTGTGATATTAAATATTAATAATATATTTTTCAACATTAGAATTTAATAATTTTTAATTGAATTATATAAAGTTTTAGATTATAATAGATATAACATAATTAAATTCTATATCATAGATGTAGAATTTATAAATCTTAATTACCATCCTCAGAGAATTATTGGACTCAATTATATTAATAGGGTAGTAAATTTAATAGGATTACATTATTTCATATTTCTGGTCAGATAGTACAGATTTTAGATTATAAAATTTTTAAAAGTTATTGTTTATAAAGGGGAAGTAGTTGTGTTTGTTAAAGGAGTGACATTAAAAAAAATAGGAATATTATTAACCATAGCAGTTCTACCTTTCCTTTTAGGGTATTTCTTACTCAGTTTCATAATATTTTCTGCAATAGCATTTTTTATGCAGTTTTTTAGAGATCCTAAACGGAATATTCCAACAGAAGACGGAGTTGTTGTAGCACCTGCAGATGGTAAGATATTGAAGGGGAAAATTGATTGTTTAAAGGTAGTAACTAAAAAAGATGACCCTGTAATGGAACATATATTAAAGGATGATGAAAAAGGAATTCTCATAAGTACTTTCATGTCACCATTTGATGTTCATGTACAAAGGGCTCCTGTCACAGGAAAAATTTTGAAAACCAAACATTATCCGGGTAAATTCAAAATTGCTATGGGAGATGTACATACTGAAAACGAAAAAAATTTAATAGTGATAGATTCGGAGTATGGAAAAATAGGAGTTATTCAGATAGCAGGTTTTGTTGCTAGGAGAATAGTTCAATATGTTAATGTTGGGGACAGTGTTAAGATAGGTGATAGGCTGGGAATGATAAGATTTGGATCCCGGGTTAATTTAATAATCCCCTACGATAAATTTAAAGTAATGGTTTTTGAGGGTGAAAAACCCACAGCAGGAGAGACTATAATGGCCGAATTAGTTGAATAAATTAAATATAAACTAAACTGGTCTGAAAGAGGTTTTTTAAAATGAATATAAAGCATTACATGTCTTACGCAGATATAGTTTCTCTTGGAAACGCTTTTTTTGGATTTTTATCAATAATAATGGTTTTAAACGGTTATCTTGCACTTGCTGCCCAGTTTATCCTTGTTGCTGTTATCTTTGATTCACTTGATGGTTGGGTTGCAAGAAAAACTAAAAGAGTTGATGAGTTTGGATTTGGAGAAAATATTGACTCATTATCTGATGTGATTTCTTTTGGTGTTGCACCGGGAATGCTTTTGTATTCAGCTTGCGCATCGTTTAGTATACCATACATTAATATAGTAGTAGCACTCCTAATACTATTATGTGGGATTTTAAGACTCGCAAGGTTCAATGTAATTACAGATTCAAGTGAGGCTTCGGATGATAAATTTGTTGGCTTACCAATTCCATCAACAGCCCTGATCTTAGGATCGTTTTATCTTTCGGGTATTTTTAGAGCAGACATAGCATTAGTAATAATGGTTGTGGTATCTGTGTTAATGGTGAGTACGATTACTTATCCAAAATTTAGGGGGATCAAAATACTATTAGCAGGTAGTGTGTTGATATTTTTAACACTTTTGCCACAAAACATTTCAACAATAATTACAAATCTTCCCGCAAAGCTTTTATTCATTGCCTCATTAACATATGTAATAATAATACCGATTATGGATTTATACGCCAAGCTTCGCAGAAGTGGTCCAAATGTTAGATAAGATACTAGGAAAAAAAGATAAAGATAAAAACGATACACCAGATCTCCGAAAGAATGGAAAAAAATCTGATTCCGATAGTTCGGATATTGGTGGACGCCTCAAAGATATGGTGGGCAAAGTTTCTGGCAAACCAAAGGATGAAGGTAAGCCTAAAGCAGATAGTGGGGATAAAAAAGGCACTTCTGATAAGAAAATTTCAAAGCCTATGCCTAAACCAAAACCACAACCTATGGATAAACCAAGGTTAAGGCCTCCTGAGAAAAAGAAGCCTGGAGGATTTGCAGGATTGGGTGGAGGATTTGGAAAGCAACTTCCAGAAGATGATCAAAGAACACTTGTTGGTGCAGCTGTTTTTGGAATTATACTGATTATACTTGTGGGCGCAGGATATTATTTCCTAGTTTTCGCACCTTATCAAGACACTTTGAACAGTGCGAAGATGGCTAAAATCAATGAAGTAAATTCTTACTTTAAAGGGGCATTAGCTGCTGATCCACGAAAGAATCTGATCTTGGCAGATATTGATACAGGTGAAACACCTGATCAGGTACTTGCAGTAGATGTTATTGGTCCAGCAACCAGTGCTTGGAGAGAATATCAGAATCAACAGATAAATCTGAAGAAGGATCCATATGGACGGGTAATGATAAGTTATTCTACTCAACCTACAGGTACAGCTAGCAATGAAACGAACTCAACCACTCCAACTACAAGTGCGAGTGATGTGAAAAATTTAATTGTAAAAGTTGCAGATGCACAAAAAATAGTTAATGAAGCAGATGCAAGTGTGCTTGCCAATATGGACATAGTAACACCAGATACTGTGGCAGTTCCAATAGTTATAGTAAGAACCCAGGCAGCTGGAGGTCTTATAAATGTTGGCGATGCAGTTGATGTTTATCAAAATGTTGCCCCTGTAACCACAGGAAACAATACGACAACACAGACCGCTCCAATAGATAATTCTCCTAAAATTAGTGGAGCAACAGTACTCGCGATTTTGAGAAATACTACTAGTGGTATTTACAGCTCTAACACCGCGAACTTTACACACACTACCCAGTTCCAAGTAAATGGTGCAGGTCTTAGTACTTCAACTGGTCAATCCGCTCAAGGAGATGTTGAACAGCTGTTAAGAGCAGGTGCATCTAGAAACTGGAACGAAGCTCAGATAAATACCCTTTTAAATGCTTATGGATGGAGATTATCTGATTTTGAAAGAGTCTCAAATCTTGGAGAACTCGATGCTCAATACCTACTATTATTGGAGGTACCTAGAGAAAATGCACTGTGGTTAATACAAAACTCAGGCAGTGTAGTTCTTACTGTCCCAACCCAAAGGGCACCTGAATGGATGATAACAGAACTTCATCAAATATATGGAACTGGATAAAAAAAATCTAAATGCCAAGTTTTCTATCTGCAGCTAAATACGGGGAAAAAGCTGCAGATATTTCTTGGTAATTCTAAATCAGGGGAATTATTCAATGGTTAAGCCGGCTAGTCGGGGGTTAAACAATGGATTTCAATTATTTCAATAAAATAAGCGTAGCTTTTATTTTTCTATTTATGATTTTTACAGTATTTTCAACCACCTCTGATGCAGCTACAGATCAAGTAGCTCATCTTCAGGAAGCAGGATCAAATTTGCAATTCACTTTCCTTGAAGCTCAGATACATGTTACTATAAAAAATAATAATGATCATGCAGAATTTTTTAAAATAAGCCAACAGTATACTGGCGACGGTACAGTTACAGTAACAGGCACAGATTCTTCAGCTATTGACTGGAATGTTATTTCAACCAGTCCTCCTGCAATTAAAATGGTTAATTTTATCAACCCTGGTGGTGATTTAGGATGGGAAATAGATTCAGGTCAGACCAGAGAAGTATCATTTACTCTTGTAGAATCCAATCCACCTACACCATTTTTTATTCGTCGAGGTGATTCAAGTAATACCTTCTGGCCAATAATAAATGATCCAGGATCAACAGCTACATATTTCCTTCCCAATGAAATTGAATACTTGAATCCAAATCTTCAAGTTGTTTCATGGAGTGGGCACTTTTTCTTCTTCCTCAAAAACCTGGATTCAACAGGCCCTAGAGTAGAAGGTCTTATAAGGGCACCAATAGTTCCTATTAATTCAGTACTTACAGCTAGCAATCCTACAGTTGATTTTATCGACAAAGAAAATCCAACTGCTCAAACAGCAGGATGGGATGTTACATTGTTCCCGGGTCAAACAAAATCATATTCCTACACTTACAGTTATCCCACTGGATCGAGCGTAACTCCTGTCAACAGACAATCCGCTTCAACTAGAATAAACTCAGAAGGAAGTTCTGGTGACCCTAAAACACCAACATCTATACCCACAAAAAATACAGGGGTTCCTTATGGCCTTTTCGTTGTTGGTGGTATCGTGATAGCAGCGGGAATTGCTTTTGCTAGATATGTACGATAAATTTATTAGTTGGAAGTTTTTAATAATCAAAGAACTATGAAACTTTCAACGTTTTTCGTTTTACTTGGAATGTTAATTATCTCACTATATGGATTAATAGAAGTGAGTTACTATGCATCTGCCAACCAGCTTACTGTAAATAATACAGATACCCCTTATATAGAGATACCAAAAATTGGTGTTGATCAAGCTATAAACAATAAATCAGTTGATTATGGTATTTATCACGATCCAAAATCTGCAAAACCTGGTTTTGGAACCGTTGCCCTTTTTGGACATCGTACATTCCATGGTTCTCCTTTTTTAAACCTTGACAAACTACAAACTGGAGACAATATAACAGTTCAATGGCCCGGAATTGGTAATGTTGAATATGAGGTTGTTAATTCAACCATAGTTCCAGCTTCCTACAGATTATCAATTGAACAGGGGAATACTCTCTTCCTGGTAACATGTTATCCACTTGGATCATCAAAGGAAAGATTGATGATTATGGCTAAACAGGTTAATACATATCCTATACAGATGACCAATAAAAAATCAAACAATGATCCTCCATATGCCCTAATAATCATATTAGGTTTCTTTACAGGAGGGATGTTACTGAGTTTCATTTATCCTATTAAAGAAGAACAGTACATAATATTTTTAGCAACAATAACAATTACCATATTCCTTGTAATTGCATATATGTATCCAATTCCTCCAGATGCAATTGAATCTAAGTTATCATGGGCTAACAACCTTATAGGTGTTTAGAATGGATGTGAATGAAAAATATTTTAAAAACATATCAAATAGAGAAAGAGCAATTTTTGAGGGAGCTATAACTATGGGTGCTTTATTCCATCAGTTTATTGGTACTCCCATAAACATAAAAAGTGCGGAATCCTTAGAAAAATCGATTAAAACTGCAATGGAGCTTCAACCATGTATAAATAAGGTTGAAATAGAAATTAATAGGGACATATTAAAAAAAATAGAAAATGAATACGAATATATTTCTTTAACAGGTGAAATGCTTGATGTGAAAGTTGAGTCAAATTTCTCTGATAAAAGTGCAGTTATAAGATTGAAGTACATTTCTGAACTAAAATATCCTCTTATGTATGTTGAAGATGTTGATTAACTTTTTTAGCTTTAAAGAAGTGTTTATATATTCAGAGTAACATATTAAGTTATACAAAAGTTATTAATCAATTAGGGGTGATTATTTGGTTAACTGGGTAGCAGCATTTGTTGGATTTATATTGGCAGTTGTACTTTCAAACTTGTTTGGTTTCTTTTTAGGGTTTGTTGGTATTAACATTGGATTGTTCTTGGCAGGAATTGTTGTTGGGTTAATGGTTGGCGGCGGAATACTTCGAGGATTTGGTAATGGATTAGTTGCCGGAGCATTTGGAGCCATAGTGATTTCAATAATTCTGATAATAGGAGGAACAATAACAGCAGGACTTACAGGATTTGCTGCTACTGCACTTACAGGAATATTCCTTGTAATAGCTGTTTTCATAAGCAGCGGATTTGTTGTAGGTATAGGTGGCGCAATTGGATCCCTTATAAGTGGTAAGGACTGAAAATATTGTTTTTCATTAATTCCTATTTTTTTTAATGGGGTAAAATTATGGTTGTCATATATCCAGATATCAACATGTTCAATAGTCAGTCCTTCCTTGTTATTATCATAATATTGGTAATATTACAACTTCGCCAAAGAAGGATAAAAAGACCATTGGGATTGATGATCCTCCCTGCATTTATGTTGTTTATAACAATATTTATTGTTCAAAATATTATTTTCACAAGTTTATTGAATTTTATCCTTATCATTGCAAGTTTCATTACGGGAGTACTAATTGGAATTACACTTGGTAATTTCTTTGATGTAAAGGTAGAAAAGGATGGGGATATGTTTCTGAAGGGGTCCTTTGCTGCGGTCCTACTTTGGATTTTGGTAATAGCTCTCAAGTTTTATGGTGATAATCTATTAACTAATTCAGGATATATAGATCTTAATGTTTTGAGTTCTATGTTATTGATGCTTACATTAGGAGCAATGATAGCTCGTCGACTTTTCATTTACAACAAGTTCAGGAAGAAAATTAAAGAAATTAAATAACTTGTTAGATCAGAATAATTTCATAAAAATCCATTATCAATAATTGATTTAAATTTCTCTTTTAATTCGTGATTTAATAATTGTTGAAGCAAATAAAGCAGCTCCAAAACCATTGTCAATATTAACCACAGCAATACCTGGTGCACAAGATTGTAGCATTGCATAAAGTGCTGTGAATCCACCTTCACCAACACCATAACCTACTGAGGATGGAACACCAATAACAGGCATATCCACAAGACCCGCTACCACCGAAGGTAAAGCACCTTCCATTCCTGCAACAACTATGAGTACTTCCACCTCTTCTTCCAACATTATCCTAACTTGAGAGAAAAGTCTGTGTATACCTGCCACACCCACATCATAAGATCTTAAAACATCACAACCCACTTCTTCTGCAACTATTCTGGCTTCTTCAGCAACTGGTATGTCTGATGTACCTGCGGTAATTATACCTATCTTACCTATCTTTTTCGGGTCATGTTCTTTTACAACTAATATCCTTGCCTTTCTATTATAATTTAGTTTAAATCCCCTATCAATAAGTGGACTCAAATCTTCTTTTATGGATTGGTATCTGTCATTCTGAAGCCTTGTTACCATTATACCGTCATTATCAGCACATTTCATGACAATTTTTACGATCTCATCATTTTCCTTTCCTTCTGCAAATACAGCTTCTGGGACTCCAGTTCTAACTTCACGACACATATCCATCTTTGCAAAATCTTCTATCTCCATAATATGCATGGTTTTGAGCATTTTTTCAGCTGTTTCAGCTGATATCTCTCCATCTGAAAGTTTTTGAAGTATTTCCCTCATTTTATCACTTAAACATTGATTATTATATTAGAAAATTAAATAAAATATTATTAACAGAATAACTTTAATTTAAAACTTAAAGTAGTTAACTTTTTTATGTTAAACTTTTCAATTATACATTTTGTAAGAATAATCTAGGATTAATGTTGTAAATTTACAATATGGCGTCAAAAGATAATTTTTTTTATTTTAGATTAAATAATTTTGGAATAAATTTATAAAACAATATAGTTTAGAATAATTCAATTTTAATATTTGTCATCTACATTCCAAATATTATATACTGTTTTGGTATTGATTTCAATTTCAGATAAATATTTAAAAAAATAGTGACATACTAATAAGTATGGATTCAAGAAATCAGTTGTATGTTGTTATTTCTTTGGTGGTTATTGTTTTAATATTCAGCATCGCATATATTTACGGACCCAGCGCATCTGATCGAAGTGGTGATGAAGGAACAGAAACTCCAAGCAATATAATCATCATTACACATGAAACACTGACCTGGAACAACTCAACAATCAAAGTGGGAAATAATATAACTTGGATAAATCGAGACTTTGCAATCGAACATGAGATAGTAAGCAATACTTCAAATTATGCATTTGACAGTGGAGTTCTCAAAAATGGTCAAAGTTTCAGTTTAAACTTTACAAAAGCTGGAACTTACAATTACTATGACAAGTTACATCCCAACTTGAGTGGAATAATAATTGTTCAGCAGTAATGATAATTAATAACCAGAGAAAAATTATGATAAGAATGTAATAAGTTTATTTGCTATTTAATTATCTATAAATTAATTTTAAAGTATATATCTAACTTACATCCCATTAAATTCAGATTTAGAAAATTAAATAGGTGAAAAGATAAAGAAACTGTATTAAAACTTCTTAAGGAAATCTAAACTAATCTGAAATTTAAAACCAAATAAAACTTTAATCATATTTAGCAGGCATTTAAATAGTTCTAAGAATATATTATGAATTATTTAGTTTAAATAGGGCTTAACAAAGGGATATTATGGATAAAAATCAGTATAAATGGGGTGTTGTAATAATTGCCTGCATGGCAATTTTTATTATCGTTTTAGATTCATCTGCAATGAATGTGGCCATTACTACATTGATTGTAGAATTAAATACTACTCTATCAACTATCCAGGCTATTATAGCATTGTATGCATTAATTATTGCATCTTTAATGTTATTAGGCAGTAAAATTCAGGATATTCTTGGTAGAAAAAAGACATTTCTAATAGGATTGGTTATATATGCGATTGGTACTATTACGGCAACTCTAAGTGTAAATGCAATCATGTTAATGATTGGATGGGCTGTTCTTGAAGGTATTGGAGCTGCACTGATTTTACCTGCAACAACAACATTAGTTGGTGCTAGTTACAAGGGTAAAGATAAGGTCACTGCATTTGGAATTTGGGGAGGTATTGCTGCGATGGGTGCTGCAATTGGCCCTATAATAGGGGGAATTTTCACTACATACCTTACTTGGAGACTTGTTTTTGGTTCCGAACTTGTTTTTATTGTAATTATATTTCTATTTAGAAACTACTTAACAGAATCTAAACCGACTTTGAAATGGAAAGATTTAGATAAATTAGGTGCATTACTTTCAATTACATCCCTTATTTTAATTGTTTTGGGTATTTTATTACTCACCACACCTCAGAACTGGTCATATGTTTTGTTGTTGATAGGTTCTGGTTCTATACTATTCCTAATATTTTTATTATCCCAGAGAAGAAGAATTAATAAAGGCTTAGAGCCTTTATCTGATATAAGACTACTTAAAAACCGTGTATTTGGATTGGGTAATATTAACTCCATAATACAACAAATACCCTTAGCAGGATTTCTTTTTATCATTCCGGTATTTTTACAACAAGTAACAAAGGCAGATGCATTCACCACTGGACTTGTACTTTTACCTGCATCAATAACTATTTTAATTTTCTCTCTACTTGGAGCGAGACTTTCATCTGTTTTAGGTTCTAAATACATCTTAATGATTGGATTTATTGTTTCAGCATTGGGTTCAATAATTCTGGGAGGATCGTTCAACTTATACACACAAGCAATCGATATCGTACCTGGAACTATTGTATTTGGGGTGGGAATAGGATTTTTACTTTCCCAGCTAACTAATCTAACAATGTCAGCAGCTAGGAGTGATCAAGAAACTGATGCATCAGGATTATTTAATGCCTTTAAAAATTTAGGCTATTCTGTTGGAACCGCATTAATTGGTGTCCTGTTGTTGTTAGGAATTTTTGGTGGCCTTTCCACGTCAATAGAATCATCAGGAATAGCAGCAAATATGAGTTCAGAACAAATAGATAGTAGTTTAGTAGCGTATGTTGAAAAAATGCAGACTACTACTTTGAATATTCCGCCTAATATGGTTCCATTAGCAAATCAGATTGTGGACTCCACTATTAGTTCTGCAATGAAACACACTTTCAACATTTTGGCTCTTATACTACTTTTAGGATTCATTACGAGTATATTTTTACCATCAAAGAGAAAATCTGTCAATTAAGTAAATATGCTGAAATAAATCTTAATAAAAAGATAATTCAAATCAGGTGGTGATAATGATGAACAAAAAATTTGATGAAGATAAAGCATTTGAACAGAAGTTAAAAGGTAAAATGGGATGGAAATGTTCATGTTCATTGGAAATAGTAGATAAAAAATGTTCTTTAAAAAAGGTAGTTTGCAAAGGATGTGGTAAAGTCTTCAAGACTAATAGGGATGTTGAGTATTGCTTTGATTGTGAAAAATAGAAGATCATATAAATTAAATTAGATTAACTAAATTTTTATTTGCATTTTATAGTCTTTTAGCATATTTTAACTCTTTAAATCTGATAATAAATGTGGTTCCATGATTTTTATTGAGTTCAATTTCACCATCTATCTGATTTATCAAAGAGTTTACTAACTGTAAACCCAATGAATCTGTATTTTTGAAATCTAACTCGTCAGATAAACCTATACCATTGTCACTGATAGTTAACACATATTCCTCTTCAATAAACTTAAGAAACACCGTTATTTGACCTCCTATTCTATTTGGAAAAGCATATTTGAGACTGTTAGATATTAATTCGCTTATTATTAATCCACAAGGTATGGCTGTTTCCATATTCAACTTTATCTCTTCAATATCAATAATTTTTTTAATTTTATTTTTGTCAATGTTATAGGAATAGAACAGGTTTGAAATTAAACTTATAATGTACTCCTTAAAGTTGATATTAGTTAAATCTTCAGATTGATACAGCTTTTCGTGTATCATTGCCATTGATTTAACCCTATTCTGACTTTCTTTTAAAACATCCACAGCTTCATCATCTTCCACATAACGGCTTTGGAGGTTTAGTAGACTTGAAATAATTTGCATGTTATTTTTAACGCGATGATGGATTTCTTGGACTAGAACTTCTTTCTCTTTAACTGAATTTTTAAGAGCATTTTCAAATTCTTTTTGTTCGGTTATATCAATTGCAATAATTAAAAAAAATGAGATATTTTTATTATCCCGTATTGGGCTTATTTGGATATAGATATGCCTAATATTTCCATATTTATCTAATAACATGGATTCAAAGGGTTTAATAATTTTTTCACTTGAAATTTTATGGAAACGTTCTCTGTAAAAATTTATATTATCTTCAAATATTTTCAATTCAGTGAAATGTTTACCAACCATATTTTCCTTAGATAAACCTAGTACATTAATAGTTGCATCATTAACATCCAATATAACCCCATTGGCATCTAGCAAGATGTTATAATTTGGATCTGCTTCAAAAAGTGTTCTATATCGTTTTTCACTCTTACGCAATGCATCTTCCATTTCTTTACGTTCTTTAATTGGGTGTGTGGTAACTACAATGCCATTGATACTGGGAACGTTTGTTAAATTTTGGGAAACAGATTCTACGGGAATATAAGCGCCATTGGCTTTCCGAATTCTGAATTCTGTGGGAATTCCCGGATTTGTATAGTCAAAAACTTGTTGCAAATCTGTTTTAACTTTATCATAATCATCTGGATGAATAAAATCTAGGGGACTTTTACCCAAAAGTGATCCTTCGGGATAACCTAAAATACGTGCAGATGAAGGGGAATCAAAAATAATACGTCCTTCTTTATCAAGAATACGAATAAGATCTGATGAATTTTGAATTAATTTTCTGAATCGTTCTTCACTTTCCTTTAGGGATTTTTGGATCTTTTCATTTTCTTTTTTGGTTCTTAATGCATTTACTCCATAGGACAAATCATAGGCAAGTTCTTCTAATAATTTAACTTCTTCAGTATCAAATGCATCTGTTTCTGAAGAGTAAATTGCAAGCATTCCAATAATATTTGAATTGATTTTAAGAGGTAAACTGATTACAGATTCATATCCACGTTTATGTGCTTCATCCCTCCAAATGCTAAAATTAGGTTCCTCAAGCATATTATTAAAAATGGTTGTTTTACCTGTTCTAATGGATTTACCTACTGTACTTGATCCTCTTTTATTGTTGGCCCAAGATAGATTTGCTATTTCCAGATATCCATTTTCCTTTCCTGAATGCACAATGGGGGTGACTGATTTTTCTTTATTATCTTCAGCAAAACCAATCCAAGCAAATATGTACTGACCCATATCTACTAAAACATTGCAAATTTGTTTGAGTAATTCAGTTTCATTATTGGACCTTACCAACACTTGATTACATTCACTAATAACCCTTAAAGCCCTATTATATCTTTTTAATTTTTTTTCAGTTTTCTTGTGTTGGGTTATATCTAGGATCAATCCTTCAAGAAATAATAATTCATTCTTTTCTGAAAATATACCGCGACCCTGTTCCCATACATATTTTATTTTGTTATTGGCGGTTATTATTCGATAGGTAATTTCATATGATTTTTTCTTGTTTAAACCTTTATCTACTGCTTTTTTAACTTTACTTCGATCTTCTGGATGTATAATGGAGTTATAGGATATTTTTTTATTTAGAATTATATTTGATTCTTTATATCCTGTTAATGCATAACATCCACTACTTACAAATTCCATTGTCCAATTTTGATCATTTTTACAGTGATAGGCCATACCTGGAAGGTTATCCATTAATTTTGGAAGCATTTCTTTATTTTCATTTAATTTTTTGTTTATAATATTAATGGTATTGTTAAATGCAGTTCCATTTAGAGGCTTCAAAATATAGTAGTCAGTTTCGGTTAAAAGTGATTTTTCTATGAATTTTTCATCACATTTATCTATTAGGTAGATTATTGGGAACTCAAAATTCTGTTTAATCTTATTAGCAGTTTCTATTTCATTTATTTTATCAACATTAATAGAAATTAGAACTATATCTGGATTAAATAGATTTAATTCTTTTAAAACTTCTTTACCAAAGTAAACTACTCTAATATCTTCATACCCTAAGTATTCGATAGCAACTCGAATTTCATTAGCGCTTATTGTATTGTTTTCAACAATTATAATCCTGTTACTAATCATGGAAAAACTCCTGAAGCCCCTAATTGTTGAATAATGTATGTTGATGTTTATATAATAATTTTTAGTTAATCGGTTTAGTTAAGAATGAAAATTATCGCTTTTTTAACGCATTTTGATTTCATATATGTAGATTTATATAGTAATTTTAAATCATTTTTGAATATGTTCAGTTATTTATATTTAAATTCATTATATATTCTATTGAACTCACAAATTATTAGGATAATATTTGAAATATTGCTGATTTTTATATATGATTCCTTTTTTAATCCAAATATTTATATATCATAAAATCCTATTTCATGTTGTCGGAAGTAGGTTTCCTTTTTCCGGTAGAAGATATGATCTTAAAAAAAAACTTGAAGAGGGGTTTGAATGGTAAGAAAAATAGCAATATACGGAAAAGGTGGAATTGGAAAGTCCACAACCCAACAAAACACAGCTGCAGCAATGGCATATTTCCACGATCAAAATGTCATGATCCATGGATGCGATCCAAAGGCAGACAGCACAAGGCTGATTTTAAGGGGAAAAATGCAAACCACCATGATGGATACCCTTCGTGATTTAGGTGAAGAAGCATGTACTCCTGAAGCAATTATTGAAGAGGGATTTGAAGGAATTAAATGTGTTGAATCTGGAGGACCAGAACCAGGAGTTGGATGTGCAGGCCGAGGTGTTATTACTGCAATTACGTTAATGGAAATGCAAGGTGTTTATGATGAAGATTTAGACTTTGTATTCTTCGATGTATTGGGTGATGTTGTATGTGGAGGATTTGCAATGCCAATACGAGATGGTAAAGCAGAAGAAATTTATGTTGTTGCATCAGGGGAGATGATGGCACTTTATGCAGCGAATAACCTCTGTAAAGGTATGGTTAAATACGCTGAACAAAGTGGTGTGCGTCTCGGAGGAATAATATGTAACAGTAGAAATGTGGATGGGGAACTCCAATTGCTTAAAGATTTCTGTGACAAACTAGGCACCCAGATGATCCATTTTATTCCAAGAGACAACATTGTGCAGAAAGCAGAATTCAACAAAAGATCTGTTATTGAATTTGATCCTGAATGCAACCAAGCCAATGAATACAAAGAACTGGCAGATAAAATAATCAATAATAAAAACTTTGTTATACCTAAACCAATGACAATGGATGAATTAGAAGATTTAGTTCTAAAATATGGTCTAATGGACTAATCTTAAAATGGAAGTGGATTTATGAAAATGATAAGAGCAATTGTAAGGCCTGAGAAGGTTGAAGAAGTGGTTGATGCGTTGGATAATGCAGGATACGTGGCTCTGACCAAGATGGATGTTATAGGGAGAGGTAAACAGAAGGGTATCCAACTTGAGAACATTTACTATGATGAGATACCCAAAACTATGCTGCTGCTTGTAGCTGAAGATGATGTAACAAAAGAAATTATTGAAATAATTGCAGAATCATCCTTTACAGGAAATTTTGGAGATGGAAAGATTTTTGTTAGTCCTGTTGAAGAAGCTTACACTGTTAGAACTAGGAGCAGTACATTATAGTTCCTTAAAACAAGTAATTTGAATAAGATTAAGGAGAGGGTATTTATGAAGGAAATAATGGCCATTATACGCCCTAAAAAAGTAACAAAAACAAAAGAAGTTTTGGATTCTCTTGGATTCCCTGCAATGAATGCAATCAGGGTCATGGGGAGAGGTAAGCAAAGGGCGATCCTGAATGAAATCAGCTTTGAAATAAATGAACCAGAACTTTTAGATATGGAAGGTTCGATGCGTTACATTCCGAAGAGGATGTTGGCACTTGTTGTACCTGAGGAGGATGTTTCACTGGTTGTGGAGGCCATAATGAAGGTAAACCACACAGGGCAGATAGGGGACGGTAAGGTGTTTGTATGTCCAATAGAAGAAGCTTTAAGGGTTCGAACAATGGAAAATGGAGATGAAGCAATTTCCTGATTACATTAAACGACTTACAGTTAGTTAAAATAAATTTTAAAATTAAAGATTGATCAATATTTGAAAAAAATGTCAGAAATACATTATTAGAAAATAAAAAAAGTTAATTAATTTATTAGGAGAGTTAAAATGCCTTACAAGCTTTTAAAAGTAGATAAAGAAATTCCTGAAAGGGAAAAGCATGTATATGTAAAGCACTGCTCTGACCCTGAGGATCAAATACCAAATTGTAACACAAAGACCATACCAGGGTCCATGTCAGAGCGGGGATGTGCATTTGCAGGTGTAAAAGGAGTTATTACTGGAGCAATAAAGGACGTAATTCATGTTGTGCACTCTCCAATTGGATGTACAAGTTATGGGTATGGGACAAAGAGATACCCTACCTCTCCTGATCTTCCTAATGGTGAAAAGTTTCCAATAGATAACTTCAACCTGAAGTATATTCTGGGCACTGATCTCCAGGAATCTGATGTAGTGTTTGGTGGAATGAAAAAACTTAGACAATCTATTATTGAAGCTCACAAAGAATTTCCAGAAGCCAATGCAATTTACGCATATTCAACATGTACTACTGGATTAATTGGGGATGATATGGATGCAGTAGCTAAAGAATTAACAGAAGAACTAGGAACTAAAGTTGTTGCATTTAATGCTCCCGGATTTTGCGGACCTAGCCAGTCCAAGGGGCATCATGTTGGAAATCTAACCCTTTTTAATAATCTGGTTGGTACCAAAGAACCGATAGAAACCACGCCTTATGATGTGAACCTAATTGGAGAATATAACATTGATGGTGACTTATGGGTTATTAAAGAATATTTGGATGAGATGGGAATAAATCTTCTGAGTAAATTCACAGGAGACTGTAGTCATGATGAGATATGTTGGATGCACCGAGCTAAATTAAGTCTCGTAAGATGTCAAAGATCTGCAACATATATCGCAGACTTAATTGAAGAAAAATACGGTGTTCCATATATTAAAGTTGACTTCTTCAGCACAAAATACTGTGCAGAAAACCTCAGAACAATTGGTAAGTACTTTGGTCTTGAAAAAGAGGCCGAAAAGGTAATTGAAGATCGTATGAAAATAGTGGGACCAGAACTGGAATTTTACAAGAGCAAACTTCAAGGAAAACGGGTTTTTATATTTTCAGGAGGACCAAAAAGTTATCACCTATCCAAACCCCTTGAAGATGAGCTTGGAATGGAAACAGTTGCAGTTGCATCCCAGTTTGAACACAAAGACGGTTTCGAGAAGATGAAGAGCAGGGTTAATGATGGAACCCTTATTATGGATGATCCCAATTCATTGGAATTTGAAGAGATAATTGAAGAATATAAACCTGACCTGATACTTGCAGGTGTAAAAGAGAAATACTTGGCTATTAAATTGGGTGTACCTTGTTTACTTATACATTCATATGAAAATGGGCCATACATGGGATTTGAAGGATTTGTTAATCTGGCAAAGGATATGTATTCTAATATATACAGTCCTGTTTGGGATTTGCTTGAGTTTGAGGATCATGTTGAAGAATTCGGAGCTGAAGGAGTAAAAATTGAAAGTGGAACAAATTCTGAGGAATCTGATGGAATTAAAGAACCAAAAAATAGGGGAGAGGCATGATGAGTTGTATTAATGTTATGGAAAAGGAAAGGAATGTCATAATAAATCCCCTTAAAACATGTCAACCATTTGGTGCCATGTTTGCTGTTACGGGTATAAATAAAGGATTTCCAATAGTTCATGGATCTCAAGGATGTTCAACATTTGTAAGGTATGGTTTTGCACGTCATTTTAGGGAACCATCTGAAATAGCTGTTACATCCCTTCATGAGGATGCGGCAGTATTTGGTGGTAGAAATAACCTTGTAAAAGGTATCGAAAATCTTGCAGTGAGATTTAAACCAGATCTCATTGGAGTTATAACAACCTGTTCCAGTGAAATTATAGGTGATGATGTTTTTGGATTTGCTGATACTGCAAGAGAAAATATAAAAAAACGAATGGGTGAAGATTCTAAAAAAATAGAAGTTATTCCAATAAACACTCCAAGTTTTGTTGAAACCCACTACAAAGGTTATGACAATGCAATTAAAGCAGTTGTGAACCATTTGGCCCGTAAAAATGAACCAAATGATAAAGTCAATATAATACCGGGAATTGTGAATCCCGGAGATGTCAGAGAATTAAAACATCTCATTGATATGATGGGATTAGAAGGGATATTCCTCACAGACATCTCAGATCCTTTTGATGCACCACTTAGACCTTCCAAAACTACTATGAAACCTTTTTATCCAAAAGGAGGAGTATCAGTTGATGATATCAGAGATTCTGCCAACAGTTTAGGAACAGTCTCAATTTGTAAATATGCAGGTTCTGGAGCAAAATCACTTGAAAAGGAACATAATGTTCCTGCAGCAATAAACTCACCACCAATTGGTATCCAAAACACAGATCAATTCCTCAGAGAACTTAAAAAATTCACTGGCAATGATATTCCCGACAAACTTCTCGATGAAAGGGGCATACTCATTGATTCAATGGCAGATAACGCTTCAAGATATCTGTTTGGACGTAAAGTAGCAATATATGGTGATCCCGATATTACAACAGGAATTGCACGTTTCGTTGGCGAGCTTGGAATGGAACCTACAATGGTTTGTACAGGAGTAAAAGGTCCTGAATTTGCCAAGGACATGGAAAAAATTGCTAAAGAAACAGGAAGCAATATTGATGTCATGGTAGGCCAAGATCTCCGTGCTGTGGAAGTTTATTTAAAGGAAAATCCAGTTGATATTATGATTGGTAATTCGGATGGAAGGTTAATAGCTCTGGATCTAGGAATACCTCTAATAAGGGTCGGATTTCCAGTTTATGATAGGGTGGGATACCAAAGACAGCCAATACTTGGTTATAATGGAGGATTGTATCTTATGGATCTAATCACCAACACGATACTAGAGAAATATTATGAACCAACACACTGGAAGCTTCAGCAATAAATATCTAAATTTGTTATAACTGAAATAATCCGTAATGTTAGATTAAATTGAAAATAGTAGTTAAATAGAGGTAAAAAAATGGAACCCATTATTAAAACGTTTGAGTCACGTAAAAAACACATGTGTGTAAAGGGGGAAGGAATTTCCATCCCTACCTGTGATAAAGCCAGTTTACCTGGCACAGTAACACAGAGAACATGTGTGTTTGGTGGTGCAAGAATTGTTTTAATGCCAATTACAGATTCAATTCACCTTGTACATGGCCCAATTGGTTGTGCAGCATGTACATGGGATATTAGGGGAAGTAAATCCTCAAGAGAAGATTTATATAAAAAAGGATGTTCTACAGACCTTAAAGAGAAAGATATTATCTTTGGGGGAGAAAAAAAGCTTTATGAGACTATAATGGAGCTCAATAAGATTTATAGTCCTGGGGCAATATTCGTGTATGCAACATGTGTTTCAGGTATCATAGGGGACGATATCAAGGCAGTATGTAAAAAATCAGAAGAAACAACAGGATGCAGAGTTATACCCGTTCAATCCGAAGGATATCAAGATCATAATAAAACCAAAGGACATTGGATAGGGGGTGATGCATTACTGGATTATGTAATTGGAACCAAAGAACCTGAAAAAACAACACAATTTGACATAAATATTGTTGGTGAGTTTAATGTAGCCGGAGATCTCTGGGGAATAAAACCCCTAATCACTGCAATGGGTGTTAATATAATTAGTACATTAACTGGAGATTCACATGTGGATGAGATAGCCCAGGCACACCGAGCTAAGCTGAATATAGTTCAGTGTCAGAAGTCGTCTAATTATGTTGCCAAAAAAATGGAAAAGAAATATGGAATACCTTTTATAAAGGTTAATTTCTTTGGTCTTGAGCAAACTGTGAATTCATTAAGGGAAATTGCTGATTTTTTTGGAAACCCTGAAATGATGTTAAGAACCGAAAAGATAATTGAAACTGGATTAAAAGAAGTTGAACATAAAACTGATGAATATAAAGAGAGATTAACAGGGAAAACTGTGGCATTGTATGTTGGAGGCAATAAAGCATGGTCTCTTGTAAGGGCATTTGAAGAATTGGGTGTGGATGTTATGATGTCTGGAACCAAGAATGGAATAAAAGAAGATTATGAAAGAATTAAAGAAACTGTAAAAGATGGTACAATAATTGTTGATGATGCCAATTCAACAGAATTAGCCAGACTTCTTAAAAAATACCGGCCTAATCTCCTTATATCTGGTGCTAAAGAAAAATATATTTCATTAAAGCTGGGAATTCCATTCTGTGATTTTAATCATGATCGCATATCTGCATTTGCAGGATTCAAAGGTTTTGTAAGCTTTGCACGGGAAGTTGATGCTTCTGTTTCAAGCCCAGTATTCGATCTTACATCCAAAAATTTGAGGGAGGAATTAGATGCATCAAAATAAAAAGTTTTCAGTAATAAACCCCTCTAAAATGTGTCAGCCCATGGGTGCAATACAGGCTCTTTTAGGAGTAAATGATGCAATGCCCCTTATACACGGGTCTCAAGGTTGCAGTACATACATGAGGTTTCAGCTCACAAGACATTTTAGAGAACCAATAGAAGTTGCATCAACTTCAATGAGTGAGAAAACTGTGATATATGGAGGAGAATTCAATTTAATGAAAGCATTAAAAAATATAACAGAAAAACAATCTCCAAATATCATAGCTGTTACATCAAGCTGTCTCACTGAAACAATTGGAGAAGATATGGAAGGGATAATAGCAAAATTCAACGAAGCAAATTTTGATAAAGATTTGCCGATAATTATACCTATATCAACTCCAAGTTATGTTGAATCACACGTTGAAGGATATAACCGAACCATAAAAGCTCTTGTGAAACATTTAGCTTCTAAATCAGTACCAAATGGTAAAATAAACATCATTACGGGTAACATATCTCCTGCAGATGTGAAGGAAGTTAAAGAGATACTAAACAACCTAAACATCGAAAGTATCATTTTAACTGATACATCAGAAAATCTTGATGCACCATTATCAGAATCAGCTTTGAATCTGTATAAAGATGGTACAACCATAGAAGAAATTGAAGATACAGCTAATTCACTGGGTACTTTTGCATTGTCTAAACATGCAGATTCAGCAGGAACATATCTTAATAAAAAATTTGGAGTTAAATCTATATCTGGACCAATTCCACTTGGTATTGACAATACAGATTCATTTATAAATTCTGTATGTAAACTCGGAGATCTTGAAATTCCTGAATCAATAGAAAAAGATCGTGGCAGGTTACTAGATGCTATGGTAGACGCACATTCATACAATTATCACCGAAAAGTTGCAATATTTGGAGATCCTGATTTTGTATCAGGGATGGCACGTTTCACATCTGAAATGGGAATGATACCAACTGTACTATGCACAGGAAGTAGAAGCCAAAGATTCATTGGAGACATAAATGTAATTGCCAATGAAAAAGGATTTAAGCCGGTTATTTTGGCTGGTGGGGATCTATATGATATGCATCGAGAAATTAAAATAGCTGGTGCTGATGTGTTAATTGGAAATTCATATGGGACCCATATTGCTCATGAAGAGGGTATTCCACTCTTTAGAACAGGTTTTCCAATATTTGATAGATTAGGGGCACAGCGAATAGCTACTTTGGGATATAACGGCGGTATAGAATTTGTTGATAGATTAACAAACACTTTACTTGATTTTTACTACGATGAATCAGGGTATGAGATGGTTGATGAAGAATCAGAAGAAACAATCAAAAATGAGTTATTTGTGAGGGAGGAGGTTTAATTGAAAATAGCAGTAGCATCAACCGATGGTAAAATAATAGACTTGCATTTTGGAGATGCAGATCAATTTTTAATTTTTAAAATCAAGAATGGGGAAGGTATATTTCAGGAAATACGGAAGAAAACAGAAATTCCTCTTAACAATCATCAAGAACGTTGGGTTGCATCAATAGACCTCATAACTGATTGTAAGGCAGTTCTTTGTAACAAAATTGGAAATGAACCTACAGTTGAACTTAGGAAATTGGGAATTAAACCAATACAGCTTGACTGTGATGTTAAAGACGCAGTTAAAGAATGTTCTGAGCATTTATTGGGTTAATTATGAATTTAGAATAAGATTTGGGGGGAATAAATTTGATTACGGTAAATATAATTCTTGATCATGATAAATGTCAGGGTTCAGATTGTGGGGTATGTGCATATGTATGTCCAACAAATGTTTTTTCTATTAAAGAAAATAAAATATGCGTAAATTCTCCTCAGTACTGTAAGTTATGTTACGAATGTCTAGAATTGTGTCCAAGTAGGGCTTTAGAACTTAATAAGAATGAAGGAAATTTCTTATAATGTTTTTATTTTTTTTTATTTACCTAAATAAGGGAGTTCATTTACATCTAATAAATTTTTTTTATTTTCTTAAAAAAAGTATTTGAATATTTATTCTTCAAATTTGAGCAAAAGTTAAAATGTTTATTCAGCCAAATATTGGATAGGAAAATAGATCTATTTAATTAAAATGTGAGGCTAATATCCAATTATTAGTCTTACTAATTAAAATGTAACAATACTAAGGGAAACGAACATGATAACTGTTAACGAGAAATTATGCAAGGGATGCAATATTTGCAAGGAATTTTGCCCCCATAATGTTTACGAAGAATCAAAAACCCTTAATAATAAGGGAATTAATGTGCCTTGTCCTAAAAATAAAGAAAATTGTACAAAGTGTGGATTATGCACCCTTATGTGTCCGGATCAAGCAATAAAAGTGGATGATGAGAATGAAGACTGAAAAATACTTTATACAAGGTAATGAAGCCTGTGCAAGGGGAGCTATAAAGGCAGGATGCAGGTTTTTTGCGGGTTATCCCATAACTCCTTCGACTGAAATAGCCGAGGATATGGCAGTTTTCCTACCAAGGGAAGGTGGAACATTTATTCAGATGGAAGATGAGATATCGGCTCTTGGGGCAGTAATTGGTGGTGTTTGGGGCGGTATGAAAGGAATGACTGCTACATCCGGACCTGGATTTTCTCTTATGCAGGAGCATATAGGATATGCTGCTATGACTGAAACTCCACTGGTTATTGTGAATATGCAAAGGGGCTCACCATCAACTGGACAGCCTACAATGGCCTCTCAGAGTGATATGATGCAGGCTAGATGGGGATCCCATGGAGATTATGAGATAATTGCTCTATCTCCTGCGTCTGTACAAGAATGCTTTGATTTTACAGTCATGGCTTTTAACCTTGCAGAAAAATATAGGGTTCCTGTAATGGTAATGGCTGATGAGATTGTTGGCCATATGCGTGAAAAGATAAACATACCTGAAAAAACTGAGATAATTGCTAGATCCATGCCGGATGAGGATCCATTAACCTTTTTACCTTACAAATCGGAGCCGGATGGAACATCCGATATGCCTGCGTTTGGTGATGGATATAAACTTCTTATTACAGGTCTTACACATGATGAACGAGGTTATCCGGATGCATCAAGTCCAAAATCTCATTCAAAACTTGTAAACAGGCTTTGCAATAAGATACTTGCTAAAACCGATGAAATTGCAATGGTAAAAACCATGTTTACTGAAGATGCCGATGTTCTTATTGTATCTTATGGTGCACCATCAAGATCTGTTAGCACAGCTGTTAAAAAAGCAAGGGAAGATGGTGTAAAAGCAGGTTTTATAAAACTTGAAACTGTATGGCCATTTCCTGAGAGCATGCTATTGAGTGCTGCTAAAAATGCCACTAGAGTTATTGTAGTTGAAATGAACCTAGGCCAGATTTTTTATGAGGTTCAAAGGGTATTAAGAGACCATAATGTTGAAAATCTCCCAAAGATAGGTGGAGAAATGCATAAGCCCGATGAAATACTTGAAAAAATTGAGAAAGGCTGATAATTAGATGGAATCATAATTTAACATAAAAAATTTATGACTTTATACAAAGTTTATTGATGGTCTTAATTTATGGAGATGAGAAATATGGATAAAACGAATCAAAATCGTTTTATGAAATACTTGAGAACTGACAGACTTCCTAACATTTTCTGTGCAGGATGTGGGAATGGAATTATCATGAACACATTTTTCAATGCCATAGAGCTAGCTAAACTTGATTTTGATAATCTTGCTCTTGTGTCTGGAATTGGATGTTCATCTAGAGTTCCTGGGTATATCAAGTGTGATTCAATGCACACAACACATGGACGCCCAATAGCATTTGCAACTGGTCTAAAACTTGCGAATCCCGAACTTGATGTTGTTGTGTTTACTGGGGATGGTGATGCAGCAGCTATAGGTGGAAATCATTTAATACATGGTTCCAGAAGGAATATAGACATCACTGTTATTTGTATAAATAATAGTATATATGGAATGACAGGTGGTCAGATAAGTCCAACCTCTCCAACTGGAAGTTATGGAAGCACAGCACCATTTGGTGCTATTGAAAAACCATTTAATTTAGCAGAACTTACCAAAGCTGCAGGTGCTACCTATGTTGCACGATGGACAACAGCCCATCCAGTGCAGCTTTCAAATGCAATTAAAAAAGGATTCAACAATAAAGGATTTTCTTTTATTGAGGCAGTTTCACAATGCCCTACATATTTTGGGCGTAAAAATAAGATGAAAACTGCGGTATCAATGATGCAGTGGATGAAGGATCAATCTATACTAAAAAGACAGGCAGACAAACTTGAAATAGCGGAATTAGAGGGTAAACTTATCATTGGAGAATTCCAAAATAAAGATGAGCCAGAATACACTGAAAAGATTTGTAAACTTCTTGAAGCTAAATGTAAAACAGGAAAGCCTTCTTCAATTAGATCAGCATACCAGGGGGAGTGAAATGCGTAAAGATATTAGAATAGCAGGTTTCGGTGGTCAGGGGATCATACTAGCAGGAATCGTTATTGGAAAAGCGGCAGCACTACACGATGGTATACATGCGGTTCAAACACAGTCTTATGGTCCAGAAGCCAGAGGTGGTGCTTCAAGAACAGAAGTCGTTGTTAGTGATGAGGAAGTGGATTATCCTAAGGTACAAAATCCGGATATATTTGTTGCCATGTCACAAACAGCATTAACTGCATATCTTGATGATCTTAAAGATGGCGGTACTTTAATTGTAGATCCTGACATGATATCCGAGGAAGAAATATTGCCATTTGTAGAGAAACACAAAATAAAGCTTTATAAAGCTCCAGCAACTAAAACCGCATCAGAAGAAATAGGAATAAAAATAGTTGCTAATATTGTTATGATTGGGGCTATAACAAAAATAACAAAGGTAGTATCTGAAGAGGCTGCAAGGGCATCTATAGCTGAAAGCGTTCCACCAGGAACAGAGAAAAAAAACCTGGCAGCATTTGAAGCAGGTTTAAAACTAGCTGATTAGGAGGTTAAATGTGAAGATTCATGAATATATAGCGAAGGACGTATTCAAGGGTGAAGGAATACCAGTACCTAATAACAAGATGGTAACAAATCCTGAAGATGCCAGAAAAGCTGCTATTGAGATTAAAAAACCTGTTGCAATCAAATCACAGGTTCTTGTGGGTGGTAGGGGAAAGGCAGGAGGAATAAAGTTTGCTGAAATACCCGATGATGTGTACGATAAAACCAAAAAAATTCTTGGTTCAATAATCAAGGATGAATTAGTAGAAATGGTGTTGATCGAGGAAAAAATTGAAATTTTATCTGAGTATTATTTAAGCGTTGTCCTAGATAGATCAGCAAAAAAACCACTTATAATGGCAAGCATGTCTGGTGGTGTTGATATT
The DNA here is from genome assembly GCF_019931065.1 of Methanobacterium spitsbergense. NCBI lineage: Archaea > Methanobacteriati > Methanobacteriota > Methanobacteria > Methanobacteriales > Methanobacteriaceae > Methanobacterium > Methanobacterium spitsbergense. The sequence continues at coordinate 628,504 of NZ_JAIOUQ010000003.1, forward strand.
GAGGAAGTTGCAAGTGAAACACCTGAGAAAATAGTTAAATATTACTTGAATCCTCTGAATGAATTTTTACCTTATCAAGGAAGGGAAATTGCTATTAAAATGGGTGTTCCAAACCCTCTTATTTCAAAGATAGGTATGGTTATTTGGAAGCTCTTCAATGTTTTTCAGAAATATGATGCAACCATAGCCGAAATAAATCCTCTTGTTGTGACTGCAAATGGCGTAATTGCAGCAGATGCAAAACTTGATATCGATGATGATGCTCTTTACAGGCAAAAAGAACTGGTTGAACTTGAAAATGTAACAAAGGACGAATTTGCATATGTAAAGCTCGATGGGAACATTGCGGTAATTGGGAACGGTGCTGGATTAACCTTGAGTGGAATGGATATGCTGAAACTTTATGGAGGAGAACCAGCCACATTTCTGGATATAGGTGGCGGATCTTCGAGAGAAAATATAGCAAAAGCATTGAACATTGTAATATCTGATCCTGATGTTAAAACAGTATTTTTAAATGTACTTGGAGGAATAACAAGGGCAGATGATGTTGCAAGAGGGGTATTGGATGTTTTAAACGCTTCTAAGCGTAAAGTTCCTCTGGTCATACGGTTGACTGGTACCAATGAGGAAGAAGGTCAGAAAATACTCAAAGAAGCTGGTGTTTCGTATGAAACATCCATGGAAGCTGCTGCAAAAAAAGCTGTCGAGCTTTGCAAAGATATTAAATAACTTTTTTTATATTTCTATTCTTTATTCAAAAAAAACATTAAAATTAAAATAATTCAAGTGTATCATTAATTAATATTCCCCTAATTAAATTAAGATAAATTTCATTTTGTGTATAATTATACAATGAATTTTAAATATTCGCTTAGCTTTGTGATCATTATGTTTTTAGAAATGTTTTGGTGTTGGTAAGATATCACTTTTAATACCATAATTTTTATTAATTTTTTATTAGTAATTCGCTTTAAAATATTGAAACTTAATTAAAAAAAGAAATTATTCAAAATTCAGATATTTCTTTTAATACTTAGTATATGGGCCATCACAAGCGCTGAAAGGAATATATAAACTAGCATGGCGATTCCATTAAATGTTCTATTGAACAAGAAAAGTGCAATTATACTTTGTGATAAGAACGCAGTTAAAGCACCTATCAAAAGAGCTTCTCGACCTAAATACATTCTACTTCCATTTTTACGTTTACTTCGGTAATTTCTTAGTATGTAAAATCCAGTCAATGTAACAATCATGATCCATACCATAAGTGCTAAAAGACCACCATATCCAAAATCAAATGCAACTCCGAAAATTCCTGGAAGCATGTAATCGATAGCATCTTTTTTTACCACTAAAACACCGGCAAATAATGGAAATGGAAGCGTGAAAAAGTTTATCAGGTTCATGGGCATGGAAATATAACCATCAGAACCTCCAAGACACTGGGCTCCCCAGAAACATGAGCCCTGAACATGTCCCCAAAATGTTGTATTTTTTATGACCATGGTCAAACTGGGCATAGCAAATTCTTCAATCCGGGATATCCTTAAGAGAGGGCTTAGTATTGGAGCATTGAGTATTTTAGAAAGAATTTCCAAAATTCCAAAACCAGCTAAACCTGCACCCATAACTAATAAAATTCTTTTTAAAGTTATAGTAGATGTCCTTCTGAAACTTTTAGACATTATTAACGTGCCAACAAACCATCCAAGTAACCATAACAATAAAAAGGATCGATGCATTATCCCGCCAGCAACTGCTATTACAAAGAAGAGTATAATTGAAAGAGTCTTTATGGATGATGATTTAATATCTACCTCAGTTAATAAACTGGCTGAAGCAGAAAGTGTTACCCAAGAGAAAACTGCCAATGGACCAAATGGATGTGTAAACTCATGATGCGATACAAATGGAAGGAAAAGAAAAGCAGTGTCAATACTGAAGATTCCTGCAAGTACAACAGTTAACATTAATGCAAGAAACAAAACTAAACTAAGTGGAATTGCTATAACATTAAAGATAAGCAGCATACCAACATGCACCATTATTACAACTTCTAAAATGAACTGAAGATGATTTTCTGCTATCAACATGTTATCACTATGATCTCTATATATTTATACTGAATTTAGAGTAATTTCATTTATTCTCTGGCATTACTTGATTAAAATATTCGTTTATCGAGGATATAAATTCAAATTCACTGTCCAGATACAAGACTACTCAAATAATTGAAGATACTTTGAAGGTAGTTCATTATCTGTTCAATAATTCCACCAGATTGAGTTGCCTGAGTTGTAACACTCTGAAGTTTATTTTTGAAATCAGTTAAACTTGACTGGGCCTGCTGAGAATTTGCAAGTGAATTTGCAATCTGCTGTGCCTGTTGGTCTGATAAATTGATATTCATGCTGTTAGCTATATTAATTACTATTACCTTAATCTGAGCAGGATCCTGAAGATTCTGATTTTGAACCTGGTCCATTGCCTTAGAGAATAAGTCTGCTATTTTATCTGGACTTTGTCCTGTTTGATTTACAATTTGTGTCTCAGTGTAAAGTTCCTCTGTGGCTGCTTTTTTGGCTTGATCTGGTATGGGGGCTCCTACAGCTACTTCATATGATTCAAGTACACCTGCAAGGGCAGCTTCTCCAGATGCTGAAATAGGGGACGATACAACTACATATCCGTTATTTATTCCCGTTGATTTTAATGCATTGGCATACATTTTAGGTGTAACAACTGTTATTTTGCTACTGTCAACAACCACGTTAATACCTTGACTGTAGCTTAGATCAACCATTGCACAGGAAAAGATTTGGCTTGATGGGTAGGTTCTTCCGGTTATGTTCATAGATATTGCATTAACTTCAGAGGCCGTAACAACCTTGGAAGTAGCATCACTAACATTTTTGCTTGTCTTAGACTGGAAATAAGTGTTCATAGAATTTTTCCAATCCGCATTAGTATAAGTTGTTTCTCCATAGGTTATTGCAAAACCTGAAACACCATAAATCGGACTTATTATCATTATTAAGAGAATCAATCCAAGTGCCAACTTCTTCATAACTATCACCATCATATCTTTCCATTGATTATGTTGAATTTACTATTAAATCTTCTTCATACTATGATCCATATCCTAATTAAAGTTATTGTTTTAAACCTTTTAAAAGCCTCTGAATTTCCTTCAAACTATAGAAGTTTAATTAATTGAACTTTAAAAAGAATGTAACTTAAACATTCTTTGTTTATGATTTTTCACATGATAAATTGTTATGTTCTATGTTTATTTCTTCGTAATAGAACATATATTCAGGCTAGTAGGACTACTCTACTCTCAGATGCACTGTTCACAATTTCACGGTCGCATAACTTTGCAATAGATTCTGCGAAGATTTGAACATCATTTAATGAGGGCATATTTTCCAGCACCAGTCTATCCCTAGAACTTCCTACGTACATATAAGCTTTGATCTCAATAAAATCAGGGTTGCTCCTTTTGATAATATTGGCATATTCTTTAGGGTTTTTCATATTATAATCTTTAACACATGTTGTCCTCAGCACTTTTCTGCAGTCAAAGCTTGATAAAAGGTTCAATGATTTGTTTAAACGTTCCCATCCTCCTGAAATTTGAGGCTGGCACACTTCATTGTACACTTCTTTATTAGGGGCATCTAATGATATATAGAGCTGTGTGGGTTCCTTTTCAAGGTTTTCAAGTTTAGAGGGGGTCATTCCATTGGTTACAAGAAATGTTGTAAAATCCCTGCGAATAAACTCAGATATTAAATCATTTATACGGGGATAAAGCATCGGTTCCCCTGCAAGAGATATTGCAGCATTTTTTGGTTCCTGAGATTCTTTAAGTTTTTTCTTATTTGCTAGTGAGTTACCAAAGAAACCACATAATAAATTTCTCTGTGCATCTATACAATCATCGATAATAACCTTAGGTTCATCAAAATCTTCATCCCACTCTGTTTTGGTAATGGAAATATCTCTCCAGCAAAATGAGCATTTTTGATGACAAAATGGAATGCTAGGGGACATTTGAAGGCACCTATGACTTTCAATCCCATAAAATTTTTCTTTGTAACATACTCCTTCATCTAGAAGACTTTTTTTGGTCCAGTGACATACCTTGGCTGCTGCATGTTTCAAATCTCCTGCGAATCTGTATCCTTTTTTTTCAAGGGCTTTTATTTGAATTTCTGTGAGTGTCATTTATGATCGGTTTGATAATATTTTTTTTTACATTTCAAATTCAAAATTTTTAAATTATTTCAATTTACATTTATTACCTCTTATCTCATGTATATAATATACCTAAAATTAGATTGGAATAAATAATAATTCAAATCTAATCAATATGTTTCATGATACTCCAACTATGTCTATTTTTTTAATAATTAAGTTTAAAAAGTCTTAAAGACATATTTCTTTAAAAATCTGATTCATTTGGATGTAAACTATAATATAACTCAAAAATAATACCACAATATTTTTATATCCCCTGATAAAGAAAGAAGATTAGAACTATTATGTGCTTTTTTTGGAGGTAAACAATGAATAAAATAAAGAGAACTCCAATAGTGATTTTAAATTTTAAAACCTACTTGGAATCTACTGGAAAAAATGCTTTAAAATTAGCTATAGCTTCTGAATTGGTGGCAGAAGAGACTGGTGTAAATATGGTTGTTGCACCTCAAAGCCCTGATATATATTCCATATCTAATGAAGTTAAAATTCCTGTTTTTGCACAGCATGTTGATGCAGTTAATTCTGGGGGACATACTGGAAGCACACTGGTTGAATGCGTTGAGGAAGCAGGAGCAGTTGGTAGTCTCATAAACCACTCAGAACAGAGAATGAAATTGGCGGATATTGATGTGGTTGTGAAAAAAACAATGGAAAAAAATATGGTTAGTGTTTTATGTACCAACAACATTGAAACAAGTGCAGCTGCAGCAACATTAAAACCAGATTTTGTAGCAATAGAACCTCCTGAACTAATTGGATCTGGAATTCCTGTTTCGAAGGCAGAACCGGAAATAGTTGAGGGTACAGTGGATATTATACATGAAATAAATCCTAAAATTGGTGTCCTATGTGGAGCAGGTATATCTACAGGAGATGATATGAAGGCTGCTCTTGATTTGGGTGCAGAGGGAGTTCTACTTGCATCGGGCATAATCCTTGCAGAGGATCCTAAAGAAGCTTTGTTAAATCTTGTTAGTAAAATATAATGGAATATTAGTTAATGCCATAATGGGCCAAAATAATGAATAACAGTTACCATAATAAGACGGTGAACAGATGGCGCTTGATTTTTACACAATAGATGATTTTGCTCTGGATAATAAAACAGTTCTTGTAAGGGTCGATATTAATTCGCCAGTTGATCCTAGTACAGGTCTCATATTAGATGATACAAGAATTAGACTTCATGCTGAAACCATCGGGGAGCTTTCAAATAGGGGTGCAAAAACAGTTGTTCTGGCACATCAAAGCAGACCTGGTAAAAAAGATTTCACAACACTTAAACAGCATGCAGAATCCCTTTCGAAGATATTGAATCACAAAGTTGAATATGTTGATGATATTTTTGGGAGTAATGCAAGAAATTCAATATCAAAAATGAAAAGAAGAGATATTCTTCTTTTGGAAAATGTGCGTTTTTACTCCGAAGAGATATTAACGAGGGAACCCAAACTCCAATCAGAAACACATATGGTTCAGAAGTTATCACCCCTAGCAGATTATTTTGTAAACGATGCATTTGCTGCAGCGCACAGATCTCAACCTTCATTGGTTGGTTTTGCATTTATGCTGCCATCAGCTGCCGGAAGGGTAATGGAAAGAGAGCTTAAAGCCCTTTATAATGCAATGGATAATGTTCAAAGGCCATGCGTTTATATTTTAGGTGGAGTTAAAGTTGATGACTCTATAATGGTCATGGAAAATGTCTTAGAAAATGGAAGTGCAGACTACATCTTGACCACTGGTCTTGTTGCCAACATATTCTTATGGGGTTCTGGTATAAACATAGGGAAGTACAATAAAAGCTTTATTAAAAATAGAGGGTACTGTGAATATGTTAAAAAATCTAAAAAACTCTTAAAAAATTATCGGGATAAAATAATAATACCAAAGGATGTTGCAGTATGTATGGGAGATAAAAGAGTTGAATTTTCAGTTGATGATATACCCAACCACCCCATCTATGATATAGGTACAGATACAATAACAGAATATGCAGGATATATAAGGAAAGCAGAGACATTATTTGCAAATGGACCCGCTGGAGTTTTTGAGAAGGAAGATTTCAATATAGGCACAGATGATATACTAAATGCTATAGCATCATCACATGCATTTTCAATTATTGGTGGAGGCCACCTTGCAGCTGCTGCAAATCAGATGGGTCTTTCAAAGGGAATAAGTCATATTAGTAGTGGAGGAGGAGCTTCAATTAATCTTCTTGCTGGTGAGAATTTACCGGTGGTTGAAGTGTTAATGGAGCGTGCATGCAGAAAAATTTAAAATCATATCTAAAATTGTTTAATAACATAAACGGGACCTGTCCCTGTTTTAATATCATATTTTTGTACAGCTAAAAATTTTAGAATAGTATATTAAGGGGAACGATATTATATGGGATGGTATATTAATTGAAGGAATTCAATTGATGTAAATTCTGTTAATGTTAAAAAATGTTTAAAAAAAAACATTAATGAAAATCTAAAAATCATTAAACCCAAAACTATTTAAGTTAATATTCCATATACCTAAAAATGCCTCGGTAGCTCAGTCTGGTGGAGCGCGAGACTTGTAATCTCGTGGTCGGGGGTTCAATTCCCTCCCGGGGCTCTAAGCCGATTTAATTAGAGGCTTATAATTTATTCATTTGGGACCATAGGGTAGCTTGGTCGATCCTTTGGGCTTTGGGAGCCTGAGACTCCGGTTCAAATCCGGGTGGTCCCATTCATTATCCCGCCTTAGCTCAATTTGGCAGAGCATCGGACTGTAGATCCGAGGGTTGCTGGTTCAAGTCCGGCAGGCGGGATTTTGTTATTAATCAACTGTTAGTAAGATATATTCGCATATATCGAGAAGAGAGGAGACACACATACAAAAGTTTATATACTATCAAACAAAAACTTTGTTAAAGGAAAAGTATTTAAGCATGCATAGGTATAACTCCTTATACTCTCATTCTTTAGAGCTGCCCTGGTGGTGTAGGGGCTATCATGCAGGCCTGTCGAGCCTGCGACTCGGGTTCAAATCCCGGCCAGGGCGTTGATTGTGGGCCCGTAGCTCAGTCTGGGAGAGCGCTCGGCTTTTAACCGAGTGGCCGCGGGTTCAATTCCCGTCGGGCCCGTTCTTAATTTTTAACTGGAGGATATATTGTGAAAAAAGATATTTTAAAACACAAATTGGTTCCAGATCATACTATTTTGTCAGAAACAGAAGCTAAAAAAGTAGTGAAAGATTTGAAGGTTCATCCTGAACAGCTACCAAAGATAAAAGTTGATGATCCCGTTGCTAAAGCTATTGAAGCTAAGCCTGGAGATATTCTTCAAATAACGAGAAAAAGCCACACTGCTGGAAGATTCGTTACATATCGATTGGTATTAGAATAGTTGGTATGGAATTTGTTAAACTAATTATGTTAATTGAAAAATTTGAATAGATCTAGAATTGTTTTTTGGAGGAATTTAAATCGAATTGTTTTTTGGAGGAATTTAATGGTAAAAAATGCATGGGAACTAGTTGATGCATTTTTTGATGAATACAACTTGGTAGACCACCACATCAAATCCTACAACGACTTTGTCAATCACAGAATACAGGATATAATTGATATAACAGAGCCAATTGTCCTGGAACAAGGCGAATACACTATAAAGACGGGGAATGTTGAGATCAGGAAGCCTTTTATTAAAGAGGCAGATGGATCAAACAGTAAAATATTTCCTACAGAGGCCAGACTTAGAAACCTGACATATTCTGCACACATGTACCTTGAAATGGCCCTCACTAAAAAAGGTGATGAGGAACAAGACATGGAGAAAGTTTACATTGGTGAACTACCTGTGATGTTGAAATCAAATATATGCCATCTCAATGGACTAGGTGAAGAAGAAATTGATGATGTTGGTGAAGATCCGCAGGATCCTGGAGGATATTTCATAGTGAATGGTTCAGAAAGGGCCATTGTAACAATGGAAGAAATTGCCCCCAACAAGATCATTCTTGAGAGAATAGGTGAGAAAGAGGATAGGCGTGCAAGGGCAATAGTGACATCGATAAAAAGTGGATTTAGGGCTCGTATAACCCTTGAATACAGAAAACCACGTAAAAAAGGTGTTTTTTTAAGAATTTCATTCCCTTACGTACCTGGAGAAATCCCTCTGGTTGTTCTTTTAAGAGCACTAGGATTTGAAACAGATCAGGATCTTGTTACAAGTGTTTCAGATGAGAATGATATACAATTCCTTCTAATAGATGATATACAGACCTCAGAAATAATGACACAGTACGATGCAATCAAATACATTGGAAACAGGGTTGCAAAAGGTATGACAGAGGAGTATAGAATCAAACGAGCAGAGGATGTTATAGACAAATATTTACTCCCTCATATTGGTGTTGAACCAGAAAAAAGAGCTGAAAAGGCGACTTATCTGGCTGAAATGACAGAGATGCTTCTCCAAGTTGTATTTGAAAAAAGGGAACCACATGATAAGGACCATTACGCTAATAAGAGACTTAGGGTATCTGGAGATTTAATGGAAGACCTTTTCAGAGTAGCATTTACCAGTTTAACAAGAGATATGACTTATCAGCTTGAGAGAAGTCTTGCAAGAGGTAAAGAACCATCTGTAAAACAAGCTGTTCGTTCAGATGTGTTAACTGAAAACATAAAACATGCAATTGCCACGGGAAACTGGGTTGGAGGACGCGCTGGTGTAAGCCAGCTACTCGATAGAACAAGTTACATGGGAACATTATCACATTTAAAAAGGGTTGTATCTCCATTAAGTAGGAGTCAACCGCACTTTGAAGCTCGTGATTTGCATCCAACACAGTTCGGTAAAATATGCCCCAATGAAACACCTGAGGGCCCTAACTGTGGACTGGTGAAGAACCTTGCAATACTTGCCAAGATATCAGAGGGTTCAGATCCAGAGGAACTTGAAGCTGTAATTAAAAAGATGGGAGTTATAAACCCTGTACAAACTTTATAAACCAATTAATGATAATCCAAAGGATAATCAATTTTGTTGGAAATTGGAGTTTGTTGAGAAAGTTAAAACGCAAAAAATAGAATTTAAGCGTTATAAACCATTAAATTCTCTTCAAACCCGGAAATCCTTTTTGGGGGCAAATTCGTGAAAAAATCCAAAATATATATTAACGGTAAGATCATCGGGACTTGTGATGATCCAGAAGACTTTGTAATGTCCATGAGGGAAAAACGAAGATCTGGTGAAGTATCCCCCGAGATGAACATAACCCACTACCATGAAACAGACGAAATATACCTGTTCACAGATCCAGGAAGAACTAGAAGACCACTAATAATTGTGGATGAAGGTGAATCAAAACTCACAGAAGAACATATTGTGAAGCTTCAAGAGGGAGAACTTGACTGGGACGGTCTTATAAATCAAGGAATCATCGAGTACATGGATGCAGAAGAGGAAGAAAATTCTTACATAGCCATGTTCCCGAACGAAATCAACGAGTACCATACACATCTAGAAATAGATCCATCCACAATGCTCGGAATATGCGCAGGAATCATTCCATTTGCAAACCATAACTCATCACCAAGGAATACAATGGAAGCAGGTATGACGAAACAGGCTCTAGGGCTTTACGTTTCAAACTACAACATGAGAACAGATACACGTGCTCATTTACTTCACCATCCTCAGGTGCCACTGGTCAAAACCAGAAGTATGGATGCAACTAAATATGATAAACGTCCATCAGGACAAAACTTCGTTGTTGCAGTTATGTCTTACGAGGGCTACAATATGGAAGATGCCCTCATACTGAACAAAGCATCACTAGAGAGAGGACTTGCAAGATCATCATTTTTCAGGTCATATGAAGCCTCAGAAAGACGTTATCCTGGAGGACAGGAAGACAAGTTTGAAGTACCAGAGAACATAGTTCGGGGCTACAGATCAGAAGAAGTTTACAGACACCTGGATGAGGATGGAATAGTAAACCCTGAAGTAGAAGTTAAATCTGGAGATGTTTTAATCGGTAAAACATCACCACCAAGGTTCCTTGAAGAGATAGACGAATTCGGAACAGTTGCAGAAAGAAGACGTGAAACATCTATAACTGTAAGACACGGAGAACATGGAGTTGTAGATGCCGTACTCTTAACAGAAACTGTAGAAGGAAGTAAACTCGCAAAAATAAGGATTCGAGATCAGAGACAGCCAGAATTTGGTGATAAATTCGCATCAAGACACGGACAAAAAGGAGTTGTTGGACTTATAGTTTCACAGGAAAATATGCCCTTCACAGAAGAAGGAGTAGTTCCTGATTTAATAATTAACCCACACGCAATTCCATCAAGGATGTCAGTTGGGCAAGTTATTGAAATGATAGCAGGCAAAGCAGGGACCATGGAAGGAACCAGAATGGATGGTACTCCCTTCGGTGGTCAACAGGAATCCGAGATAATGGAACTCCTGAAGAAAAATGGTTTTGAAACAGCAGGACGTGAATCACTTTACAATGGAATAACCGGTGAAAGATTAGAATCCGAAATATTCGTTGGAGTCGCATTTTACCAGAAACTGCACCATATGACTGCTGACAAAGTTTATGCAAGATCCAGAGGACCTGTACAAGTTTTAACAAGACAACCAACAGAAGGAAGAGCAAGAGAAGGTGGTTTAAGATTTGGAGAGATGGAAAGAGACTGTCTCATTGCACACGGAGCAGCATTAGCACTCAAAGAAAGACTGCTGGACGAATCCGACAAATACGAAGCATTAGTATGCCAAGACTGTGGAATGATAGCCATATACGACAGAATAAGAGATAAAAAATACTGTGCAATATGTGGAGAATCAGAAACATTCCCAGTTGAGATTTCATATGCATTCAAACTTTTACTCGACGAACTCAAGAGCCTTTGTATATTCCCAAAATTAGTTCTTGAAGATAAAGCATAGGGGCGAACAAAAGCGGATATGATGCTGGAATTAAGAATAAAAGCCCATAAACGCACATAATAATAAGGAGAGAATGAGCTTGAAAGGAATTTTAAAAAAGATTTCCCAAATCAACTTTGGTCTTATGTCTCCAGAGAACATAAGAAAAATGTCCGTTACCAAAATTGTAACACCAGACACCTACGATGAGGACGGATATCCAATAGAAGCTGGACTCATGGACCCAAGGTTGGGAGTTATTGACCCAGGTCTTAGATGTAGATCCTGTGGATCAAAGGGTGGAGATTGTCAAGGACACTTTGGACATATAAATCTAGCAAGACCAGTTATACATGTTGGTTTTGCAGACACAATTCATAAAGTACTTAGATCAACTTGCAAAGACTGTGGACGTGTTCTCTTAACAGAATCTGAAATGGTAGATTACAGGGAAAAGATAGAGAATCACCTCAAAAATGAGGAGAGCATAACAGCAATTATTAAAGAAATTTACACTGTTGCAAGAAGAGATAAATGCCCTCACTGTGCAGAAGAACAGGAAGATGTCAAAATTGATAAACCAGTTTCAATAGTTGAAGGAAACTATAAACTCACTGCAAGTGAGGTAAGGGAAAGGTTAGAAACCATTCCTGATGATGAGTATATATTCGTTGGAATAAATCGTGATATTGCGAAACCCGAATGGATGGTTTTAACTGTACTTCCAGTTCCACCAGTAACTGTGAGGCCTTCAATAACACTTGAAACAGGGGAAAGATCTGAAGATGATCTAACCCACAAGCTTGTTGATATTTTAAGGATCAACCAGAGACTTAAAGAGAACATGGAAGCAGGAGCACCACAACTGATAGTTGAAGATCTCTGGGAACTTTTACAGTACCATGTTACAACTTACTTTGATAATGAAGCATCTGGTGTGCCACCTGCTAGACATCGTTCAGGAAGGCCACTTAAAACACTTGCACAACGTTTAAAAGGTAAAGAAGGACGTTTCAGAAGTAATTTATCCGGTAAAAGGGTAAATTTCTCTGCAAGAACAGTTATATCTCCAGATCCAAACATCAGTATAAATGAGGTAGGAGTTCCGGAGATGATTGCCACAGAAGTTACTGTACCAGTTTTTGTAACTGAATGGAATATGGATGCAATGAAGAAGTTCATTATGAACGGTCCAAAAAAGCATCCTGGAGCTAATTATGTTATACGACCAGATGAAAGGAAGATAAGGGTGTATGACGAGACCAAGGAAACTGTTATCGAAAAATTGGAACCTGGTTTCATAGTAGAAAGACATCTAATGGATGGAGATGTAGTTTTATTCAATAGGCAACCTTCTCTCCACAGGATGTCAATGATGGCCCATGAAGTTAAAGTTTTACCCTACAAAACATTCAGATTGAATTTATGTGTATGTCCACCATACAATGCTGATTTTGATGGGGATGAAATGAACATGCACGTATTCCAGACAGAAGAATCCCGTGCAGAGGCCAAGTCCCTTATGAGGGTTCAGGAACACATACTCTCCCCAAGATTTGGAGGACCTATCATAGGTGGAATACACGATCATATATCTGGCGCATATCTTCTAACAAGAGAAGGTTCAAACTTCTCAGAAGAAGATGTATTCCAAATGGTTAAACATGCAAGAATGCCATTACCAAAACCAACAGGTGAAGAGTGGACTGGAAAACAGGTTTTTAGCCTGCTGCTTCCAAAGGATCTGAACATGGTTTACAAGGCAGAGATATGCAGAAAATGTGATGAATGCCTTAAACAGGAATGTAAAAATGATGCATATGTTGTTATTGAAAATGGACAGATTAGATCGGGAGCCATGGATGAAAAAGCATATGGTGCATTTTCAGGTAAGATACTTGATTCCATAGTCAAGGAGTATGGTACAGACAAGGCACGTGAATTCCTTGATGCATCAACAAAACTTGCAATATCTGGAATAATGAAAAGGGGTTTCACAACCAGTACCGCAGACGAAGAAATACCAAGGGAAGCCAAGGACCGTATAGAGGAGTTATTGGCAAATGCAGAGGCAAAGGTTGAAAAACTTATCGATGCATACCATAATGAAGAACTAGAAGCCCTCCCTGGCCGAAGTCTGAGGGAAACACTCGAAATGAAGATAATGCAGGTACTTGGTGAAGCAAGGGACAAGTCTGGTGAAATAGCAGAAAGTTACTTTGGAATGGAGAACCATGCAGTTATAATGGCACTTACAGGTGCTAGAGGATCAATGTTGAACCTGACCCAGATTGCAGCATGTGTAGGTCAGCAGTCTGTTCGTGGTGGGCGTATAGAGAGAGGTTACAGTAAACGTACCTTACCTCATTTCCAAGTTGGAGAATTAGGTGCAAAGGCAAGTGGATTTGTTCACTCAAGCTACAAAAAAGGCCTGGACCCACTAGAATTTTTCTTCCATGCAATGGGAGGAAGGGAAGGACTTGTGGATACAGCTATACGTACTGCACAGAGTGGTTACATGCAACGAAGACTTGTTAATGCCCTCCAGGATCTGAATGTACAACCAGATGGAACTGTGAGGGACAACAGGGGAGTTATCATCCAAACAGAATATGGTGAAGATGGTATAGACCCTGCAAAAAGTGACTATGGTAAAGTTGCAGATATAGACAGGATGATCGATGAAATGAGAATAAAATCCAAGGTTAAATAACCAAAGGATTCATCGCATCCACTTTTATTTAATGAATTATTTGATATTATTTGATTGGGACGTAATTTAGGATCAGGTGGTTTTGTGGACATAGAGAAGGTAGAAAAGGTTGTTAAGAAGAAAAGGACCAAATTTCCTGAAAAACTTATTTATGAAATAGCTGAAGCAGCCGAAAGACATGAATTAAATGACAAGGAATTAGATGAACTTGTTAAGGAAATTAAAAAGGCAAACCAGCGTGCAGGTGTCGAAAATGGAGAAGCAGTTGGTACTGTTGCTGCACAGTCTGTTGGGGAGCCTGGTACTCAGATGACCATGCGTACTTTTCACTATGCAGGTGTTGCAGAGCTGAATGTTACATTGGGACTGCCGCGTCTAATAGAAATTGTTGACGCCAGAAAGAAGATATCAACTCCAACAATGGGAATATACTTCGATGAAGAGTACAGTGCAGACGAAGAATTCGTAAGGCGAATAGCCAATCGTATTGGTAAAATTGTCTTAAATGATATTCTAAAGGATTTTAACGTCAATTATGCAAATATGAACCTTTCCATCGAGATCGATGAAGCCAAGGTTGAAGATAAAAGACTAGACCATGACGAGATCATAGCCAAGATAGAAAAAGCTTTTAAGAAAGTAGAAATAGATAAGAACCTACTCAGTTTTGAACCTACGATTTCTGATCCTAAACATGCAATAAGAGAATTAAGACTTTTAGCTGATAAGGTCCGCGATCTCCAGATAAGTGGTGTTAAAAACATCGGGAAGGTTGTGATCAGGAAAGAAGGTGCAGAATGGGCTATACACACTGAAGGTTCAAATCTTGGAGCCGTCCTCAAAATGGAAGGTGTTAATAAGACTAGAACAAGCACTAATGACATCCATGAGGTAGAGAAGGTTTTAGGAGTAGAGGCAGCGCGAAATGCAATCATACATGAAGCACAGAGTACAATGGAAGAACAGGGACTTACAGTTGATGTAAGGCATATAATGCTGGTTGCAGATATGATGACTGCTGATGGTAAGGTAAAATCCATTGGAAGACACGGTATAAGCGGTGAAAAGGCCAGTGTTCTTGCAAGAGCTTCTTTTGAAGAAACAGGTAAACACCTTTTAAGAGCCAGTATTAGGGGAGAAATTGATCACCTCACTGGTATAATTGAAAATATTATAATAGGGCAGCCAATACCACTGGGAACAGGGTCTGTTGGCGTCATTATGAAAGAGAAGAAATAGGAGGCAGTAGATGGATATAGATAGAGGAATAAGAGTTGCTGTAGATACAGGTAATGTTATACTAGGATCTGATAAATCAATTCAGGAGCTGAAGCTTGGAAAGGGTAAGCTCGTGATACTTGCAGGTAACTGTCCTAAAGATATAAGGGAAGATGTTGAGCAGTATTCAGAATTATCAGATATCACTGTTTACAATTATGATGGTACAAGTGTGGATCTTGGATCTGTATGTGGTAAACCATTCACAGTTGCAACGTTAATTATTAAGGATCCTGGTGACTCCACTATATTAGAGATTATGGGGTAGTTTCTGTGACTATAAAATTTTCAACCAATGAAATAAGGTACATTGCACTGTTTGAAAGTATGACCGGTGCAATGGTAAAGGACCTTTTAGTTGATGATGAAAATGGTAAATTAACCTTCCTTGTTAAAAAGGGAGATATGGGACTTGCCATTGGAAAAAGAGGCAGTACTGTTGCCAAGGTTCAAAAAACAGTTGACAAGGGTGTTGAGGTTATTGAACACTCTGATGATCAAGTTGAATTCATAGGTAATCTCATGGCTCCGGCCAAGATCAGAAGTATAAGAATACTTCAGAAGGAAAATGGGGAGAAGATTGCCACTCTTGAAACAGATTCAAGAAATAAAAGAACTGCTATTGGGAAGGGTGGCCAAAATATTGAACGAGCCAGACTCTTGGCCAAGAGACAGCATAATATAAATAACATTATTATAAAATAGTGAAGAACGAAGAAAAAGATGATTCAAATCATAGTATTCAAATATAATAAATGTTACTCGTTGATTATCATCGAATGATATTATATTAAATAATCATAAATTGAATATCTGATAACTTTAATTAAATTGTAATATTTACAAGGAGGAATTTCATTTGCCAGGACTTTTCGCAGCAAAAAAGCTTAAAAAGAATAGACAAAATTTCAGGTGGAAGGATGTGGAATATAAGAGGAAAGCTCTTAGATTAGATGTAAAAGCAGATCCACTTGAAGGCGCACCCCAAGCTAGAGGAATCGTTATTGAAAAAGTAGGTGTAGAGGCAAAACAGCCAAACTCTGCTATAAGGAAATGTGTACGTGTCCAGCTTATAAAAAATGGTAAACAATTAACAGCCTTCGCTCCAGGAGACGGTGCAATAGGTTTCATTGATGAACATGACGAAGTCATGATCGAGGGAATCGGAGGGCCTTCAGGAAGGTCTATGGGTGATATCCCTGGTGTTAGATGGAAGGTTACAAAAGTTAACAACGTATCATTACAACAAATGGTTATAGGTAGAATAGAAAAACCTGTAAGATAAAAGTGAGGTAATTTTAATGAGTTTTAAGGTCTTCGATAAATGGGATTTAGAAGAGGTGAAGGTAGAGGACTTAGGTCTTGTAAACTACATTTGCCTTGACGAAATTCTGGTTCCGCACACCCTAGGAAGGCATGTTAAAAGGCAGTTCGCAAAATCCAAAGTTTCCATAGTTGAAAGACTCATGAACAAAATCATGAGAACACAGAGAAACTCTGGGAAAAAGAACAAGTCTTACAACATAGTTAAAGGGGCATTGGATATTATAAACCAGAGGTCAAAAAAGAACCCTATTCAGGTTCTAGTGAAAGCGGTAGAAAACACTTCTCCACGTGAAGAAACAACCAGAATAAAGTATGGTGGAATAGGATATCAAGTTGCAGTGGATATAGCACCACAGAGAAGGGTTGATCTGGCTGTTGGATTCTTAACAAGAGGCGCTCTACAATCATCATTCAAAAGGAAACGATCTGTAGAAGAATGTCTTGCTGATGAACTTCTTTTTGCTGCAGAGTACGATACAAGAAGCTTTGCAATCGGAAAGAAGGAAGAAAAAGAGAGAATTGCAAGATCTGCCCACTAATATTAAATGATTACAAATTTTGGTTACTAGGTGATTTTGGTGAGTAGACGTACTAAAATGATTAATAAGATTAAGGAATTGATGTACACTCCTAAGTATATAAGGAACATCGGTATTGTAGCCCATATTGACCATGGGAAAACTACACTATCTGACAACCTCCTGGCTGGAGCTGGCATGATCTCTAGAGAACTTGCAGGTGATCAGCGGTTTCTGGACTTTGATGACCAGGAACAAGCAAGAGGAATTACCATAGATGCAGCAAACGTTTCAATGGTCCACAAGTACAGGGAAGATGAGTACCTAATAAACCTCATAGACACACCTGGTCACGTTGACTTCGGTGGAGATGTTACAAGGGCAATGAGAGCTGTTGACGGTGCAGTTGTTGTTATATGTGCAGTTGAAGGTATAATGCCACAGACAGAAACTGTTCTGCGTCAGGCTTTAAAAGAAAATGTTCGGCCTGTTTTATTCATAAACAAGGTTGATCGTCTTATAAACGAGCTCAAACTTGAGGGAGATGAATTACAGAACAGGTTCCTTAAGATAATAGCCAGTGCTAATAAGCTCATAAAAAATATGGCTCCAGAGCAGTTCAAGAAGGAATGGCTTGCAAGAGTTGAGGATGGAAGTGTTGCATTTGGTTCAGCATATCATAATTGGGCTATAAATGTTCCAATGATGCAGAAAACAGGTATAACATTTAACGATATTCGTGAAGCTTGTCGAGACGACAAACAGAAGGACTTAGCAGACAAAGTCCCTATACACGATGTACTTTTAGGGATGGTTGTGGACCACCTTCCAAGTCCTGATGTCTCCCAGAGATACAGGGTGCCAAGTATATGGAATGGTGATATAGAATCTGTTGAAGGGCAGGGTATGATTAACACCGACCCAGATTCACCACTTGCTGTGATGATCACAAACGTAAGCATAGACAAACATGCAGGTGAAATTGCAACTGGAAGGGTTTATGGTGGAACCATAGAAAAAGGATCTGAAATATATTTCGTAGGATCCCATGGAAAAGCCAGAATCCAACAAGTAGGAGTTTACATGGGCCCAGAACGTATTAACACAGATAAAGTTCCTGCAGGAAACATAGTCGCTATAACCGGTGCAAAGAATGCTATGGCTGGTGAAACAGTAACCAACCTTGGAACAGTCATCGATCCCTTTGAAGGTATTGAACACATATCTGAACCAGTTGTTACGGTTGCAGTCGAAGCCAAAAGCACCAAAGACCTTCCAAAACTCATAGAAGTTTTAAGACAAATTGGAAAGGAAGATCCAACTGTGAGAGTTGAGATTAACGAAGAAACAGGCGAACACCTCATATCCGGTATGGGTGAACTTCACCTTGAGATCATAACCTACCGTATAGATGAAAAAGGTGTGGAAATCGAGACTTCAGAACCAATCGTTGTGTACAGGGAAACTATTGCCGGAAAAGCAGGCCCTGTCGAAGGAAAATCTCCGAACAAGCACAACAGGTATTATATTGACATAGAACCTTTATCCGACGAACTTTTCAATGCCATTCAGGACGGAAAGATCAAAGAAGGCCGTGTTAAAAAGAAAGAAAACACTTCAACCTTCACGGAGTATGGTCTTCCCAAGGACGAGGCCAAAAAGGTATGGGATGTTTACAAAAGATCTCTCTTTATCAATATGACACGTGGTATCCAGTACCTGGATGAGATAAAAGAACTTCTACTCGAAGGATTTGAAAGTGCACTTGATGATGGGCCAATAGCCAGAGAGAAGGTTATGGGACTTAAAATAACACTCAAAGACGCTAAAATTCACGAGGATGCTGTTCACAGGGGTCCTGCTCAGGTTTTACCCGCAATAAGGAAAGCTGTGTACGGTGCAATCATGCTGGCTAACCCAACACTATTGGAGCCAATACAAAAAGTATTTATCAACGTTCCACAAGACTATATGGGTGCAGCAACTAGGGAAATACAGAACAGAAGAGGACAGATAGTGGACATGTCACAAGAAGGAGACATGGCTACATTGGAATCAACTGTACCTGTTGCTGAAATGTTCGGATTCGCAGGAGATATAAGATCTGCTGCTGAAGGTCGATGTCTCTGGTCAACAGAGAGTGCTGGCTTTGTAAGATTGCCTCCTGAACTTCAGAAGACAATTATAAGAGAGATAAGAGCTAGGAAAGGATTAACTCCAGAGCCTTACGGACCAGACCATTACATAGGCTGATCAAAAATTAATGAATAAAACTAATAAAATTATACAAATGTTAAATGGAGGTATATTTTATGGCTAAACAAAAAGAACATATGAACTTAGCGTTTATTGGACACGTAGACCATGGTAAATCAACACTTGTCGGACACATTCTCTTACAATCAGGAGCTATAGCTGAACAGCAG
The DNA here is from genome assembly GCF_019931065.1 of Methanobacterium spitsbergense. Taxonomy (NCBI): domain Archaea; kingdom Methanobacteriati; phylum Methanobacteriota; class Methanobacteria; order Methanobacteriales; family Methanobacteriaceae; genus Methanobacterium; species Methanobacterium spitsbergense. The sequence goes on from NZ_JAIOUQ010000003.1 coordinate 647,963, forward strand.
CTCTCAGAAGGTGAAAACAAGTTTAGATTTGTTATGGACAAGCTCCAAGAAGAAAGAGAAAGAGGGGTTACAATCGACCTTGCACACGCAAAATTCGATACTCCTAAATATGAATTCACAATTGTGGACTGTCCCGGTCACAGGGATTTCGTTAAAAACATGATTACCGGTGCATCACAAGCAGACGCAGCCGTATTAGTAGTTGCAATTGACGATGGTGTAATGCCACAGACCAAAGAACATGCTTTCCTTGCAAGAACTCTAGGTATCAACCAATTAATCATTGCAATAAACAAAATGGATCTTGTAAAATACGATGAAGAAAAATTCAACGAACTCAAAGAAGAAGTATCTGCTTTAATCAAAACAGTAGCATACAAACCAAAAGATATCAACTTCATACCAATCTCTGCATTCCAGGGAGACAACATCACAACATCATCTGAAAACACACCATGGTACAAGGGACCATCACTTGTTGAATCCCTTGCTGAACTCAAAGCTCCAGAAAAACCAACACAGCTACCATTAAGGGTACCTGTTCAGGATGTTTACTCAATCACTGGTGTCGGAACTGTCCCAGTGGGAAGAGTAGAAACTGGAATAATGAAAAAAGGTGACAACATCATATTTGAACCTCCGGGCTCAACTGGAGAAGTAAAAACTATCGAAATGCACCACGAAATGCTTGATCAAGCAGAACCAGGTGACAACGTAGGTTTCAACGTCAGAGGTGTTGGTAAAAACGACATCAGAAGAGGAGACGTAGCTGGACATACATCAAATGCACCAACAGTTGCAAAAGAGTTCACAGCACAGATCGTTGTACTACAGCACCCAGGTGTTATCACCGTTGGATACACACCTGTATTCCACTGTCACACAGCACAGGTTGCATGTACCTTTATGGAACTCCAGAAAAAATTGGACCCAGCAACAGGTCAGACAAAAGAAGAAAACCCAGATTTCCTTAAAACTGGTGACGCAGCATTTGTTGTTGTCAGACCAACAAAACCTATGGTAATCGAAAAGATCAAGGAAATTCCACACATGGGAAGATTCGCTATAAGGGACATGGGTCAAACAGTGGCAGCTGGAATGTGTATTGATATCGTACCAGCGAAGTAATTTACAGATAATAACTGAAGGTAATATTAAACCTTCTTTTTATTTTTATGGAGGATTGGAATGCACAAAGCCAGAATAAAACTCACAGGTACAGATCCTGAGAAACTTGCATATGTATGTGATCAGCTCAAAAGAATAGCAGAGAGAACAGGCGTGGACCTATCCGGACCAATACCATTGCCAACCAAAAAACTTGTGGTGCCAACCCGTAAATCTCCAGATGGAGAGGGAAAAGCAACATGGGAAAAATGGGAGCTCCGAATCCACAAGAGACTTGTTGGGATTGAAGCAGATGAACGTGCAATGCGTCAAGTCATGAAGGTCAATGTACCAGACAACGTGAGCATAGAAATCGAATTAAAAAGCTAATATAGCTTAACCCCTTTTTTATATCATGCCGGGATAGCCTAGCCAGGGAAGGCGCAGGACTTGAGATCCTGTGGAGTTTGACTCCACCTGGGTTCAAATCCCAGTCCCGGCGTTCAAACCCTTACAAAGTTTGATATAATAAATTTTTATATTCTATTTTAAATTTTTAAATTACCAATTCATATCACACCTAGAGAGGATGCTCGATGAGTTACACCCAAATATCAACTTTCATAAAAACAATAACAGGAATCACAATAGGTAAAATACAATTCAAAAGAGATGAAATCAATAAAACTGTACAAATGTTAGATGGCCATAGATTCACTGTATTTAGACATGTAATAAAAAAATCAAAAAATCAGAAAGGGCAAAAACCAGCAGTATTATGTGTCAGATTTCATGTAAACGGAATGTCACCCGAAAGAAACATAAAATATTCACTTTTGCCAATGTTATTTATACTTGGTCTTCCCGGATTCAGGGAAAAATATTGGATGATAAATAGAAGAAACGGAGATTTCCAGGGATTATATGAATGGAACAGTGTTGAACAAGCTGAAAAATATGTCAATTCTTTTGCAATGAATTTTATGGCTAAAAGATCCATTCCAGGTTCTGTTTCATATGAGATAATTCCAGAAATTGGTCTTGCTGATCATCTAAGACATTTAGAACTATAAAAACATCAATAATTTATTATAATTTATTTCTATTTTTTAAATTCTATATACTATTTATTAGGAAACTCTCTAAAAATTCTCAGTTCAATTATTTTAAGTAAAAAATAATTTATGGCTTCAAATCCAAATATAAACATAATACTTTTTGGAGGGTGATCATGAGGTCAATATGGTCGGGATATTTATCGTTTGGTTCAATTCTCATACCTGTCCGTCAATATGCTGCAAGTGGAACTCTTCATGTCAGTTTTCACCAAGTTCATAAGACTGATTGTGGAAGAGTTCGTTATAAAAAGGTGTGTGAAAAGGATGGTGAGGAACTCAATCCTGAAGATATAATAAAAGCATATATTGTTGGGGGTGAATGTCTTAAATTCACTGACGAGGAATTAGATTCTCTCAAACCATTTTCAACAAAAATTATGGAAATATTAGGTTTCTGCAACATAAAAGAAATCCCTATGGAAGCACTGAACAAACCATATTATCTAGGTACAGATTCTCCAAAGAAGGGAGGGGCAGGTAAAAGTTTTCTTCTTTTAAAAGAATCAATGAATAAAAGCAATAAAGTAGCGGTAGTTAAGTGGGTGTCAAGAACCAACGAGTATCTTGGAATGTTACAACCATATGAAAAAGGTTTACTCCTAAAACAGCTTTTATATCATGAACAAGTAAAGCCAATAGAAGAAGTTGAAGTATTAGATGCAGAAGTTGAAGATGACTTGGTTGATAAGGGCGTTAAGGCTATTGAAAAGATGACATTCAAGTTTGATTGGTCAAAATACACAGAAACATACACTCAAGAGGTTAAGGAACTTGTTGAAAGGAAATTCATAGGTGAAGAAGTGGTAGTGGGTGAATTCAAAGTACCCGAAACCCGTTCAATTGAAGCTGAATTAGAAAAGATGCTGGAAGAATAGAAAATGGTGATTTATAATGCCCAACATGATTGAACCCATGCTGGCAACCCTAACAAATCCAACGAATTTGAAATTAACTGGTACTTGGATTATCGAACCAAAATATGATGGTGAGAGGATAATAGCTGTCCGTTATGGTGATAAAATAGATTTATGGACCCGTAGAAATATTCAGGCAACCTATAAATTTCCTGAAATAGTAAAAGCATTGAAAAAAGAAGTTGATGGGGATAAATGGATACTTGATGGTGAAATGACTGTTAAAGGAGGTTTTAGACAGTTATTAAACAGAAATGTTGAAGATAGATTTAAAATTAGTTTACTATCACGAAAGATCCCAGCAACATTCAATATTTTTGATATATTACAATATGAAAAAGATGATCTAATAAACAGGCCTCTTATGGAGCGTAAAAGCATATTAATGAAGGTGGTACATCCAGAAAACTACATAGAAATTGTTCCATTTAAAGAAGTAGATAAACCAGATAATCAATTTCAAGATTATTTAAAACAGGGTTATGAAGGGGCAGTTATCAAGAATTTAGATTCTAAATATGAACCTGGAAAAAGATCAGATAATTGGTTGAAGATTAAAAAAGGAGACACAGTAGATGTATGTATAATAGGAGCCACTAAAAGCACGAGTAGTATACCATTTGGTGCTCTTTTAATGGAAAAGAATGGAAAATATTTTGGTAGGGTTGGGACAGGCTTCAGTGACCAAGATAGAAAGGATATATTAAAACTTCTTAAGGAAAATCAAGCACCTCTCCAAATAACAGTACCTCCTGATGTGGAACCAGAAATATTAATCACATCTAAACCTCTTTTAGCAGAGATCAAGATGCAAGAGATGATCAAAAGATCTCCCCGAGCTCCTGTATGGGTCAGATTTAGATGGGAATAATTTTAAAAAAAAATAGAGTAATTTAAATATGTTAATTTTTACTCAAGTCATTCTTTTTAAAGTAACAACAACTATCTGTGGAGGTGCAAAAAATCTCACCGGCGCCCATACCATACCAATACCATTGCTTATTATCATTGTATCATTGCCCAATTTTGTAACGCCACTAAGATGCTTTTGTTCATATTGAGATTTTATAAATGGAGCATAAAGTCCAAATAAAGTAATTTGCCCGCCATGAGTATGTCCTGCAAATACCAGATCAACCCTTGATTTTGAAACTTTTGGAAAATAGTCCGGTTTATGAGTAACCAATATAACAAAGTCTTCAGGAGTTATATCTTGTAGTATAGGAAGTTGGTTTGGAACATCTGTGTCCATATCTGCTACTCCTCCCACTCTGATCCTAGAAGAATTAGTGCCTATCCATGCACCATTATTCCCAATATATGTGATGCCTGCATTTTGCATAGCATGAATTGATACATTTTTAGGGTCATTATTTCCTAACACACCATAAACCCCTAAAGGTGCCTTTAATTTTGATAAGGATAAAAAAACAGGTCCAACTGCCGAAGAGTCAGAAGTAACATAATCACCACCAAGGAGGATCATATCTGGCTTTAACTCATTGGTCTGGTTTACAATGCTGTCTACTCTTTCTTTACTAAAAAATGAACCATAATGAATATCTGTTAAAAAAACTATATGCTTTCCATCAAATTCTGGTGGAATCTGACTTGATTCAATTGTGATTTCTTTGGTTTGAATGAGATAAGGTTCAACAAAGGAGTAGGCACCAAAAAATATCCCTAGAATTACAATAATTAAAATTAATTTTTTTAACATTTTAGCATCCTTTCATATATTTTAATAAAATAATTTAAATTTAGAATATTATTTTTCTAAAAAAAAGTCTAATAAAATTGGAATTTAATTTATTTTCCCCAATGCTATCTTTTTCATTATATTTTATAGTAAATAAATGGTTGGTTGACTATGGATATTTTAAAATATGTTAGTGCTCAAATTTATTTTAAGTTTTTGTTAGCCTATTTTCCAATAATATGTTTTAAATCTAATTTAAACACCAAAATCTTTGAGAAAATAATTCAAGATTTGTAATAAAGATGTTCAAAATAATAATCACCTTTCTATAATAGCCCAACATTAAATTTTGAAACTCCTTAATATTTTTTTTAACCTAAATAAAAGTCTAAAATTACAAATAAGAAGTGATACAAAGCCGATCTAATTTGGGTGTGATTTAGGCATAGGTACTTATCGTTTATTAACAATACAAATATACATACATAACTCAAGAAAGTAGATACTAAAATTTTCAAGCTTACAAATAATTTTTAAACAAATAATAAACAATATTAAATATAAATTGGAGAGATAAGATGCATCGTTTTGATAAATTAACTTCATTTAAAGATTACATTCCACTTATAAGAGAAAATTCACACGGAAAAAATATAGGACTTCTTGTAGACGGTCCTAATATGCTTCGAAAAGAATTTGACTGCAATTTAGATACAGTAAGAGATTTAATTTCTGAACATGGTAATATCAAAGTTGGTAAAGTTTTTCTTAATCAATACGCTTCAGACAAGCTTATAGAGGCTGTTGTAAATCAGGGATTTTCACCAATGATCGTAGCAGGGGAAACAGATGTTCAACTTGCCGTTGAGGCGTTTGAACTTATACACAATCCTAATATTGATGTGATTGCCATTATGACTCGTGATGTGGATTTCTTCCCATTAATAAATGTTGCCAAAGAACACGGGAAAAAAACTATTGTAATTGGAGCAGAACCCGGATTCAGTGTAGCTTTAAAGAATTGTGCAGATAGTACAATTACTCTAAAAACACATCAACCACCAAGCGCAGCTTAATTTAATTCATTTTTCAATTCTTTTTTTTTAGTTACTTCATTATATTTTTTCGAAATTTACATTGTTATTTTTAAAGTAAAATCCTTATGTTGGATAAAAATTTTTATTATATAATGATGACATAAGTAAATTCTGGAGAGTTTGTTATGGAGATAGTAGAAAAAAGAATAGAAGAAACAAGAGTAGCTTATGCACAATTTAAAGGGAGTTATAGTAAAATTCCAGAGCATATGCAAGAAGTTGGTCAGTGGGTTATTGATGATGGTTTAGAAATGACTGGCATGGTATACGGTTCTTATTTCAACAGTCCTGATGAAGTTTCAGAGGATGAACTTGAATATGAAATAGGATTTTCATTTAAGGGAGATTTAAAGATTCAAGAAGGTAAATTGGGGTATAAAGAGATACCAGAACATTCAGTACTGGCAGCAGTACACAAAGGACCTTATACTAATGTAGGTCCTGTAATCCGTGCAATAGCAAAATATGCAGCAGAAAATGGGTATGATGTAGTAGGTCCAGTTACAGAGGTCTACCTCAACGATCCTAGTCAAGTTTCGCCTCAAGAGTTACTAACTGAAGTAAGATTTCCAGTGATTAAAATGGGTTAATATTCAGTTTACCTAAAATATTTTTTTTATCTTTCAATAGAAATGGAATAACTGAGAAACGATTTCAATGCAACCCCTAGAATAGATCCTCATATATCAGAAATTGATTTCAAATATGATACAATTCCATAATATGAATCTTTAATTTAAAAATTTAACAAGATTAAAAGATATTTGAAAATATTTGGCCTTCAACAAGAAGATTTGAAATTGCAGAAGAATTATTTGGAAAATTTCAAATATCTTTTGGTAAAAAACTGTGGAAACAGTTGAATATCAATTAAAAAGATTTGATATAGAATATTTCTCCATTAAAACAGATGAACTTAAATTATTATTGTAAGAAACATTTTTTGGGATAGTTAAAGTGTTTTTAATATGTGCTAAATAGGATTTTATAAATAATTATAAATTTCAATAATCTTAATTTTTATATAAATTAGAACAGAATATTTATAGATCAATAATTTATTCAGGGGGTCTTAATATGGAAATCAAACTGAAAAAAACTGAAGAAAAGCAAGTAGCATATATATTTTATACAGGACCCGTGGAGGATATGGGTGATTTAATTGGGGAGATAGTTGATTGGATGATGGCACAAAATGTTGAAATGACAGGTCCACCATATTCTGCTTATTACACAAGTCCAGCTGAAGTCGCACCTCAAGATATGCAATATGAAATGGGAGTTCCTTTTGCAGGACAAGCATCAGAAGCAGGAAAGGTAAAAATAAAAACCATGCCTGTTCAAAAAGTCATTTCTGCTATTCACAAAGGACCTTACAGTGAAGTTGGTCCCGTGTATGAAGTTTTAATGAACAAAGTTATTGAAGATGGATATCAAATGATTGGTGCACCCATTGAGATATACTTCAACAGCCCTATGGAAGTACCCGAATCTGATCTGTTAACAGAAATACAATTTCCTGTTGTTAAAATTTGATATTATAAATTTTATATTAAGTATATGCCAGCAATATTCATTTATTGTGGGTTAGATTTGGAAGTAATATTCACATGATCCAAGATTTTAATGATCAAAAATAGAAATTAGAAATCAATGATGGAAGTACATTTTACATTCAAGTTTTTCAGTTTGGCAGAATGTAATTATTTCTTCTTCAATTCTTTCCCAGAATATACTATCTTCAAAATAGATATCCTTATAATCTTGAATTATATCGGGGAATTCCGTTTTAAGCCACCTGTTAACAGAACCCCATATATTACCAACAATATTCAAATTTTCAAACATGAAATAATCAGCATAACTTCTAGTTTGACTAATTATCTCCTTCCAATTAGTAATAAATGGAATAATAGGGCTTACAAATACATAGCTTGTTATATGCTCTTCATGAATAGTTTTAAGGGCCTTTAATCTATTTTTAATAGATGATGCTCCAGGTTCGACTTTTTCCTGAATATCTTCCTCTAGGGTTGAGAATGAAAATCCTATCTCTTTATTTTCAAACTGTTTTATAAGGTCAAGATCTCTTATAACCAGATCAGATTTGGTAAGAATGATTAAATGAGGCTGATGAGGAATGAGCTTTTGCAATATTTTTCGTGTAACTTCATATTTCCTTTCAAGAGGAATGTATGGATCAGTTACTGAAGAAAGAAGGATTCGTTTACCAGTATACTTTGAAGATTTATAATCCTTCAATACGGGTATGAGAGCGGGAGCATTGATTTTAATATCTATAAAATCGCCCCAATTCTCTTTATGACCTGTAAAACGTTTCATAAATTTTGCATAACAATAAAAACATGAATGAATACACCCAATATATGGATTTATAACATAATCTGCAGAAGGAATTCCTGTTTTAGAAATTATTGATTTGGATATTATTTCTTGTATTTTCATAACAGCCCTATTAATATATCTGCAGAATTGATTATTCACATTTCATGGTACTTATTTACTATTTCAATGAAAGATTCCCCAATATAGTCCTTCTGTTCCTTACTGAAACCATAAATACTACACTTAAACCATTTTGTCTGGCCCCGTTTAATACCAACTATATTCCTTTTCTTAAGTTCTTCATAGAGGAAGAACCCTCTTCGTGGATGTTTACTTGCTATTTCGTCAAACACAGGTGTTTCAAAACGAACCAAATCATGTTCTGTTGGTTTCACTCCCAGCTGCACAACACCTTCAATTTTCTCCATTTGATCAACAAATTTCCTAGTGTCTTGGACTTCATTATCCCAATTTTTCAACCTTTCAATAACGAATGGTAATGAAGCCATAAGAGTTGCTACTGGTGCGCCACGACTAGTGCAACCCAACATTTCAAGTTCCTTCACAGCATGTCTTTTGGACTTTTTAAGTAGTATGTCTGCCCATTCCTCCTTCAAACCCAATACTCCAATTGGGCCCGAAGCAGCCATACTTTTGTGGCCGCTTCCAACTACAAAATCTGCGTTAAATGCCTTAGCATCAATTGGCAAACGTCCCATGGAATAAGCACAGTTTAAAAGTAGAGGAACTCCGGCATTATGTGCAATTTTACCTATTGAACTAGAATCTGTCAAGTTCCCATAATTACCATCCACATGTGTTAAAAGAACCAAGCTTACTTCTTCACCTTGGTCTGTTAGATCATCTAGAACTTCTTTGTAACCTTCAGGATTTATTTTATAATCTGGATATTCACTGTTAGGAACTTCAACGATGTTAAGTCCAGCCCTTTCAGCAGCAACATGAGTTGTATAATGAGCATTTCCATCAATGACTATGGTGTCGCCTGGCTTGCAAAGCGCATGCATAACTGCAAATTTGCCTTCGCGTGCCCCGTGAACTGTTCTTGCATGATCAGTGTTAATGAATGAGGCAAGATCATCAAGGAAACCTTTTATCTCTGGTTTTGATATTTCATCAAGTCTTCCCACACAGTAATCACATACACTATAACCATCAGAAAATTCATAAAGTGCCTTTCTTGCCGCGACAGGCAGTACTCCTCCTCTTTGAAGAGGATTTAAATTGAGGTTTTTCCTTTCTGTGTCTCTAGTAAGTCCATAATCTTGACATTCCATATAATTCACCTGCAAATTTTCATAAAATTATGTAGAATCTTCAAATCATATCAGATTTTTGATCACTATGTTATTTTTGTCTTTTTCTATTAATTATTATCGTGATAAAATTAGCTTATAAATTAAGAAAATAAAATTTTTTTCTAAATAATAAAATCAAATATCTAAATTTTTTTAGTAGTATTTAGATATGGAGCTTCCCTTATCAAATTTGTAAGTTTTTTTGATTCAATTTCTTCAGAATTTCGAATCTTCACATGACGCATTTTTTGCCCTGTTCCTTCTAACATTCCATCTGGATCTAAAAGTTCAATACCATTAGCAAACTCCAGGTTAACATGATCTTTGTGCACAACAATTGCATAAACCAATCCATTTTTTTCGTAGATTATATTATTCCATTTAATAACTTCATCTAAATCTAAATCCAATTTAAGAATCTTAGCCCTTAGATCTCTAACCAATATACTGATATCATCAGTAAATGGGGATAAATATTTATCCAAATCTATTCTTTTGTTTTCCATAAATTATAGCTCCTTAATTAAATGATTATACTTATCATCATCTATTGGAACCTCTCCAAATTTTAAGTAATTTGGTTGTTACAGGATTTATAATGTTTGATCTCTTTCCAAAAACAGTGAAATCACTGTTTAACACAGCTTCCCTAATATTATCAGATTCAGTTTTAACACCAGCATTTCCTATTTCATTTTCGAAATGGGCGTCACTACCCGCAATTATTTCAAGATCATTTTCTAAGGCATAATTTCTGGCCATATCATTGTAAATTTGACGTACACACCTTGAATTGAAAACTTCCATGCTATCAATAAATTTAACGTCTTGGGGATCAGGATGAAATGATGTGCTCCTTATGCCATCGAAGGGGTGCGGCAATATGACAATTCCATTTTGTGCCTTTATTTCCTCAACAACATCTAAAAAGCACGTTTTTTCTATTTCTTCTGTTAAAAAAATCCCTGTGACTTCTCCCCTATCAGTCAGAATTTCTGAACCCACTATAATCTCAATTTCGTTAGTAGCAAGTTTTTTAGCATTTAAACCTCCTTTTATGGTGTTATGATCTGTTACTGCAACTCCTGATAGTCCAGCTTTAGCTGCAACTTTCACAAGCATTTTTGGCTCCATATATCCATCAGAGGAATACTTAGTATGGGTGTGGAAGTCGTATTTCATATTAGTAATTTTTGGAACTCATTATATTTATTGGATATACTCATTTTAATGATAATCTTACAAGGTAACGAAAGGATCATAAACTTTAAAATCTTATCATTTACTATAATACCTTGGAGATTGTTTATGACTGGGAAAAAAACACCTATTAAAAGTCTTGATCAATTCTGGAAAATAGATGATGCTCAACTTAAAACACCAGAACATGATAAAATGTTGCTATGGCTCCTTAAAAAAGAAAATTTAAGGAAAATTATCGTTAAAAATAATCCTGAAGCAGAAAAATGGGATTGGGGGCATGTGAAGATACATGCAGAGGAGTATATAGTTTCAAACAGCGGATTTAGGGTTGGTGCTCCGGACATTATCTTTATAGTTCCACGATACATATGTCAAAATTGCAATTTCACCCATAAAAATACTGATAACTGTCCAAACTGTGACAGCAACGATATTGTAGACTATTCTCGTGATCATCAACAACACTATTCAAGATATTTCATTGAAATAAAACCTAAAATAGAGAACTTTGGAGCTACATTAAGACAGCTTAAACTTTATATTTCCTATGGATTCGAGGAAAGAGCCTATATTTTCACGAAGGATTTAAGATTCAAGGAAGAATTTGAAGAACAAGGTATAAAAGTTATAATCCCTCTGGAAATGCAGTCTAAACTGGATTAGTATTTTATCAAGATATTTCATATTTAGAAAAGGGGAATATTGGATTTTATCCAATTATACCAATATTCTTATTTGTTCTAGCAATGGATTTTTCAGAATTTGTTTCCATTTCTAGCATTGCTCTTATTGCATCAACATTTTCAGGTACAACATCTGATTCCTGGTGTATTGCTTGCATATAATACAATTCGTTGTCTACAATGTTTAGCGATTCTCTCCAAACTGCTATCTCAAACAAATCCCCTCTAGGTCTTCCAAGATCCTTTGCATATTCCATTATTTCTGCTGTTGAGCCAAGACCCCTTGAAGCATCCACCAGAATAACCCTCGGAGTTTTTTCAAAGGTTTCAACTACATCATCTATACTCACATCAGATTCAAGTTCAACCATTAGGTTATGTTGATGCATAAGTGTTGTCGGAACAAGTATTGCCATTGTTGTAATGTTAAGTCCATACATGACAGTTTGAACATCAGGACCATGGTGTGATGGTACAGTTGGGGGATTTGGAACTATTGAGTTGATTGGTCCTTTTTTAACTTGACCAGGATCAGCACCTCGTCTTACCATAACAGCTCTAACTTTTTTAATGCCTCCTAGTTCTTTTATTGGATTTAATGTTCTACAAAGGCCTGTAGTGTTGCAGGAAACTACTCTTACATAGTCTGCTCCAAGTGCATCATTGAAGTTTGAGAATGAATTGAAGGATTTTCCTATCTGGTCATGTTTTTCTCCACCTTGGAAAATACCTTTCACACCCATCTTTTCATAAATCTCCTTATTTTTTGCACCTACTCCTCCAGGAGTACAGTCAACCATAATATCTATTTTATCATATAACTCGTCAATTGTGCCTTTAACAGGAATTTCTGCTTCTTCAAAGAGGTTTTCTCTGTCAGGGGCACTCATATAAATATCATAACCTAATTCAACAGCCCTTTTAGCTTCAAAGTTTGGAGTTCGCTTTGTGACTCCTGCGATTTTCATGTCATCTTGAGCAGCTACTGCATCTGCAACTCTTTTACCTATGGTACCATATCCGTTTATTCCAACAGCTTTCATAATTGACCTCCATTATGGAATTTTAAAAGTTATTCCTGCTATAAATGAACTTTACAAATATATTCAAATTCTTTGAGATTTTTAATAATGTTAACTTCTTTAGAAGGGGTTTGACATAAAATACTATTTCTTAAAAACAATTTATATTATTCATTGTATTATAAATTTTATGATTTAATTCCAGTTTCTATTTATTATGACATCAAAAGAAAATTAATAAAATTAATTTAATTTGTTCAATTTATTGGCTTGAAAAATATGTATTTTTGGAACATATAAAAAAATTTAAGTAGTTTAACTTTTACATTATAAATGATATAATATGAAAATGAATTAGTTATTGTTTAGAATTACTTCGAAAATTTCGATTTTTTCTATTCATTTACCAACAGACATGGTTTTAAAAAGGTGATAAAACATGATAGTTGATAATCTAGATAAAATTTTAGGATTATTTGGGTTGATGATTGGAATTGAATTGATTGCAATAGTTATTTTCACTGTTTCAATATTATACATCCGTAATCCTGTAGCTGCAGGATTAATTGGGAATATTTCAAGTCTCACCATGACTCTTGGAATTATTGGATATGCAATAAACAGAGATAGAAAATAATTCTATAGGATAATTACTTGAATAAATATTGATTTCTATTTAGGTTTTAAGAAAAATCTAAAAAAAATAATTTATGAATCTAAAAAAATGAAATAGCTTTATAATCCTAATTGCCCTTTTTAATTTCATCATCACATTCAGGACACAAATATTCTTTTACTTTGCCTTCTTTTTTGATATTTGCGATCTTTTCTTTTTCCAGTTTGTACCATTTATCGCATCTTCCACATTTCACGGTCTCTTGTTCAGCCATTGTATCACCATATTAATAATAGATTTTGACACATATTAATTTTTTTAATTTAAGTCAGTAGTGAATTTAAAACATTTAAGCGGTTTTTATATAATTTTTAAATTATCAATAACTTTTTATCTACGAATATGTGAATTTAATGCCCATCAGAAGCTGCTTTCTTACTTAATAAATTAATAATAAGTCTTGCTTAATTTGGATGATACAATATTCACCAATAAATTCCCATTTAAAAACTATTATTTTCTTGTTTTTAAAATTATCAACGCTCCTTGCTTAAAAAGATTGTTAATAACATATTTTTGGTATAGATTTGGGTATAAATCTGGAATACTTACTTAAATATAGTTTCATCAACACTGTTCTAAGGAATTGTGGAGGTAATAATGAAATTTAGGAATCTCATAGTAAAAAATATTTTTCGAAATAAATTTAGAAGTATTCTAGCAATAATTGGAATTGCAATAGGTGTGGCTGCTGTAGTAGAATTTGGTCTTGTAACAGATAATCTTAGTTCATCTGCACAAAATGCACTTACAGCGGGTGCAGCAGACTTTTCAGTTATTAATGGAACTAGTGGTGAAGGTGGCGGACCACCAGCCGGTGGAAATGATCAGTTGATCAATCAAACTTCAATTGGTGATATCCAACAAGTATCGGGTGTAGCTAATACAGCTGGAGTTTTACAAACAATGATCAATCTAAACACATCTGATACAAATAATAGTGGAGATAACAGGGGTAACGGCGTATCAGGAGGTAATTTTAGATCAATGACCACATTGATCAGTATTAACAATGATTCTATAAGCATGGATAATTTAGCAATAACAAACGGCACTGTATTTTCCAATTCAATGAAGTTATATTGGGTCAAAATGCTGCTCAAAGTTTAAATAAAACAACAGGCGACACTATTTCCATTTCTAATCAAACTTTCAAAATAGTTGGAATTTATGAAACTGGTAACTTCCAAGAAGATAGGGGAATTGTTATGTCGTTAAGTGAGCTTCAAAATATCACTGGTGAGACTGGGCAGGTTTCATTGATTTTGGTTAAAGCAAAGAATGGAACTGATGCCACTACATTGGCAAAAACAATTCAGCAAAATTATCCTGGATTAACAACATCAACATCACTTTCAGGACATGATAGGATGAATAACGGTCTTGAAGTTATCAATTCTGGTGCATGGGCAGTATCATTACTTGCCATTCTTGTTGGGGGAATTGTTGTTATTGTCACTATGATGAAAGCAGGGTGAAAGAACCAGAGAAATTGGAGTTTTACAGGCTATAGGGTGGACACAACAAAGAATATTGGTCATGATAATTGGTGAATCATTGGTTATATCATTGATAGCTATTGTTGTTGGTTTGGCTGTAGGTATGGGGATTGTAGAACTCATATCCACTATGCATATTATGAGAGGAATTGTTCCATCATTTTCAACATTACTATTACTAAAGGGTGTTGGAGTTGCATTATTCCTTGGTATAGTGGGAGGAATCTATCCTGCATACAGAGCAAGCAGGTTATCACCAACGGAGGCATTACGCTATGAATGATGAGAATATTATTGAAATAAAAGATCTCAAAAAAACTTATGAAAATGGGTTGATCAAAGCATTAAATGGTATAGATCTTGAAATAAAAAAAGGAGAAAGTGTATCAATTATTGGACCATCAGGATCTGGTAAGTCAACACTTCTCAATATGATCGGGGCGTTGGACAGAGCTGATGATGGTAATATTTATGTGGCTGGTATCGATCTGAAGCAGGAAAAAGACCTTAGTAAGTTTAGATTAAATGAAATTGGATTTGTTTTCCAATTGCATAATTTAATACCTAATCTCACAGTCCTTGAAAATGTTCAAATGCCATTAATTGAAACTAATATTCCGGATAAAGAAATGGAAGAAAGAGCTTGGAAATTTTAAGATCAGTCAATTTAATTGACAAGATCAATCAAAAGCCAACAAAACTTTCTGGAGGTGAAAGACAACGTGTAGCCATAGCAAGAGCATTAGTTAACCATCCATCTATTATTTTAGCCGATGAACCTACAGGAGCTTTAGATTCAAAAACACAAGAAATCATAATAAATTTGCTATTAAATATACACAAAAAAGAGAATGTAACGTTGATTATGGTAACACATCAAGAATACATAGCAAAAAAAGCTGAAAGAAGTATATATATGCTTGATGGAAAAATTGAAGAGGTTCCATAGTATCTCTGATTTAATCAGAGTTGTTGAAGATTCTACTTTTATCCCATATTTCTTTTGGATACTCAATGGGAAAAGCAAATAAACTATTTCGAAGAATTCAAAGATTTGGGTGTAATTATGGAAAAAGTATTTACTGTTTTGTTTCAACTTTAAAATTATACAAAGTATAATTTAGATACTAAAAAAATCTAATGAGAAAGTTAAAAAGAATATCATATTTTTAAGATGTACTATTATCATCTATACTCCTTTTTATTAGTTCATCATTACTTAATCCCCTTAAAGGGGTGTGATGATTAAATCAACTATAAATTTGGATAATTTCCATAGATGTTATATAAAGTATATTCTTAGGGTATGAAACTGCTCTTAATGGTTTAAAAACCCATGATTGTTTGGTGATACCCATGAAGAAAATACTTTGGTGGCTTATTGCCGGTACAAAGGGAGGTATTAATAGGGCAAGGATAATACATAACATCCAAAAAAGGCCTTATAACGCCAATCAGCTGGCTGAAAAATTAGAATTGGATTATAAAACTGTAAGACATCATATAAAAGTTTTAGAAGATAACAATGTTATAACATCATCTGGTGAAAAATATGGAACAAAGTATTTTCTTTCGTCTACAATGGAAGAAAATTATGAACTTTTCCAGGAAATATGGAATGAAATAAAGGAAGATTAGAAGGTGATCATGTGTTAGATAATCATATGTTCAATAATCAAGTGTTTAATAACTTAGACCCAATTAATGGAACTCTTGGAGAAAATAGACCAGAAAGGAACCCATTTGATGATCCTATTTTGGCTCTTGTTGCTGCCATTGTATGTGCAGCTAACATTGGATTGCTCTTAATATTGTTATTCACATATATTACAAGTTATAAAAAACTAAAATCCCAGTTCACATTGGGTTTGGTTATATTTGCATCACTCTTAATAGTACAAAACATAATATTCATGCTTTTCTTATTAATAAGAGAAGGGTTTCATGGTCCCGGAATGGGCTTCCCCGTACTTAGTATGAGTATAATTGAATTTGGTGCTCTCTTAGTTCTTTTGAAGACCACATGGGTTTAACACCATTTAAATTCAGAACCAAATTATTTTGAATAACGAAAATTTATTGCACAAATAATAAGAGTTTAATCGATTGTAACGAGATTATAAAGAAAAGATTGAATATAAAAAAAATAGTTAAATATTTTAAAAAATAAAAATAAGGTTGAATTTATCAACCTTTTTCAACCATTAATGGTTGTTTTACATCGCATCAAGTTTTTCTGGTAAATATGTGTCAACTACATATTCCAGCCCATATTTCGAGAAAGACTGCTGTTCTGCTTTTTTACCGATCTTTAGCATTTTCTTGATCTCTACCTTCCAGAAATCATCCCTGTACCTTGGATCCTTGTAAAGTTCTTTGAGCCTTAAAACATCTATGTCCTTCAATGGGTCTGTTGGTAAGTCATAGTTTATAATGTCTGAAGCCGTAACTCCCAGAAACTTTGCATTGGGTGTTGCAAGCTCGTGGTTTACATGTGCGAGTTTTGCACTTCCAGATATGATAACCATAGCAATATGGAATCCCCATGGATCTCCATCGTTACAGATGTAAACTGGAAGTCCAAGTTCTTCATTAACTCTTTTAAGAAATCTACGTGTCGCACGTGCAGCCTGTCCTTTGAGTCCAACAATAAGTGTATCGAATTTTTTATATGCGTTTTCTTGAACCATCCTGTGGAACATACCCATGGTTTCAACAGCTATTACTCTTTGGACATTGTGATCAACTAGTTCAACCTCATCAATGGTTGGTGAAATTGTGTAACCTGATTTACCCATTCTCAGGGCGTTTATTTCTACATCGTCATCTTTAACTGTAATGTCTCCATAGACTGATGCACCATCTTCTTCAGGCATTAGTCCAAGATCTTCACGTGATATACCTAATGTTACCTCAAGATCTTCTCCAACTATGTTAGATTCCTGCTGGTCTCCAAAGTCTATGTCCCATCCCTCTGAAACATAATACATTTCCCTTAAAGTTGCTGTTTTCCCTGTTTGAACAAGACCCTTACAAAAATTAGCCATGTAAACCATTTGGCCGATTTTCTTGATCTGTTTAACATTTCCTAGAGATCTCTGCCCAAAACGATCTCCAAGTACGTAGTAGCGTTTTTCATCGTCGTAAACTATATTGGAAGTACCTCTTGAGGGTACTTGTATTGATGGGACATTCATAGCATTAACGTCTTCAATTATTTTATCTCCAAGACTTTGGAGTTTATTTACAGCCAAATCTCTTCTGTTTAAGGCAAGTTCTTTTCTATTCATCATCCTTTTCGCCTACTATATCTTCATCGGCTAATTCGCCTAAATCTACTTCAATTTCATCTAATATTTTTGGCCTTCTAGTTACCTTGGCCAGAATTTCCTTGTATTCTGGAACATCTTTCCCAGCAAGTATTGCAGCTTCTCTCATTATTACAGGTACATATGTTTCAAATATCTTTGAACGCATTTCCTCATCTTTTGCTGCCCTTTTAGCGTTAATATATTTTTGAAGACTCCTTGCTATTTTCATAGTGGCTTGTCTAACTTCGTGGAGTATTTCCTCTTCGGGAGCAACACTCTGTTTACCTGTTGAAAGATATGGAACGTTTGTTGAAACTATGTTAACAAATACAGTAATTGGTGCATTTTCTAGATCCCGTATACCATACCGTTTCCAATCTATGCTTTTAAGTGCTTCTGTTATTGCACAGCTTCCCTGATCAAAGCTCAATGGAACTCTGTTTGCAAACCTCATAATTTCTGCACGGTTTTGTTCACCAACTATTCGTCCAGAATCTCCTCCATAGGATATACCTGCTTCTATTACGAATGAAACTCCACCACGATAAGTTTTGGGTTTTCTTGTTGTGGTTGCAACAAATTCAGGGTTTAAAATTTCTCTTATACCCTTCTCAATTTGTTCTTTTCCAATTGGGATCAAACCGGATGTTGGAGGTGCCATAAAGTCCATCTGGGCAAATAGTTCAACAATTCTTTCGGCTTCTTCCCATTTCATATCTTTAGGACGTTTGTTAAGGTCTATCTTGGTTATTTCTTGTATTTCATTGACCCTCTTGGTCGACATCCTTGACAGTGAACTGGTTAATAAACTCCTGAATCTACGTTTATCAGTGTGTTTTGCCATGAATATTAGGTCATCTGCTGTAACACCTCTTGGATGGGGCAAAACTTCCTTGGGGAGAGGAGGTATAACGTCTGTAGCTCGTTCAAATATATATTTGTGTCCTGTTGGATCACGGAAGGTGATTTTTGCATGTGGATTTGCTATCATACTTCTTCTGATATATTCATATGCTCCTTGTTCACTAAGGGAATATGAAACATCTTTGAACTGTAGTTCTATTGCCACACCAGTTGAATCTACTTCTACAGGACGTTTATCCAGTATAAGTCCTTTGTTGGTTTTGACATCCATTTTAAATGTCATCTCAACTCCCTGGAGTTTTTCACCTTTTTTATATCCCGATATTACTCTGGCAGGTTTTCCTGTTGTCATCTGGGATAATAATACACATCCACTGCATCCTAGCCCTTGTTGACCTCTGGATTGAATGTTCCTGAATTTAGAACCAGCAAACATTGTACAGTAAACTTTAGTTATGAAATCTTCAGGGATTCCTGGCCCATTATCCATGTGTTTAAGAATATAATGGTCTTTATCAACTCTCTTAAGGTCTATGGATATTTCTGGCTGTATTCCTGCCTCTTCTGCAGCGTCGAGGCTGTTGGTTATCAGCTCATGAAAAACCATTGTGAGGGACCTTATTTTTCCAGAGAATCCCAGCATTTGTTTGTTCCTTCTGAAAAATTCAGATGCTGTAAGTTCCTTAAATTCTTCAAAAAGTTCTGATGCTTCTCTCTCCAAACTTAGCCTCCTTTAAATGCGATTTTTTGCATCAATAATTTATAAATCTATAAATATCATGTATTTATTTATTTTTAGAATATTACTCTTCTAATAATTTTAGAAATGTTTTATTCTAGGTCAGTTTCATCTTTTGCAATTCTATGGAACTGTTTTATCTTCATATCACGGGTTTTTTTCTCGAGGAATGCATAGACAGTTTTATGTCTAACACCGCTTAAAATCATTTCAACTGCTTCTTTTGCAATATGTATCTGTTCCATGTCTCCAATTATTGCAACTGTTTTTCCGTAGATTGAAATATCAACACCAGTCATATCAGTTATTATATCTTTGGTACGACCTTCTTTACCTATTATCCTAGCTTTCTGCCTTAATACTGCTTTCTTGTTTTTTCCAACATAGTCTGGAAGGTTTATTATCTCGAGAATTGTTTCATCGCCCATGAGTTTAACTGCTATTTCAGGGTTGAATCCCCTGCCTATAGCTTTTACTATGTAACGAGCTTTCCACACTGATAATGGGTCTTCTGTTTCTTCTGTAGGTGATATTGCAACGGTTCCAGCTTCGCTGTCTATTGTAATTTTTGTTTTTGTTAAATTTTCAATTTCGTCCTTTGTAATGCCGTTTTTCCCAATAACAACCCCTACTCTTTCACGGGGAATTTTGAGGTATTCTGTGTTTGGCATGATTTCACCTCAATTTATATAAATAATATTCATATCCTTTTTAATATACTTTTCTATCCTCATAAATCCATAATTTTACTTTTAATCTGATCCTTAGATATCTGGAGTCCCATTTTTTTGAAATCTCTATATAAGTTGTCTATATCTCTTTTTAAAAGCTCCCTTGATATTGGATGGTCAACCATAACACCCTGGGATATGTCGATTATAACAGGTTCACCATCATCTATTAAGATATTGTAACCTGATAAGTCACCATGAACTAATTTAGCATCTTTATAAAGTATTTTAACATATTCCAATATTTTATTTGCAACATATTCAGGATCTGATATTTTGGATTGTCTCATAAGTTGTGCTGGATTTCCAATATCGTCTCCTATGAATTCCATGACCAAAACATTATTTTTTGCGATTATTGGTCTTGGTACTCTAACACCCACTTCTTGAGCTCTTGTTAAATTCCTTAATTCCTTTGTAACCCATGTATTAATAAGCTGGCGTTTGTTAGAAGTTCTTACATTGAATCTAGGGTCTCCCTGAATATAATACTGCATTTTCTTAAAATCAGATGTTCCTACCCTATATATTTTAACAGCAACAAAGTTTCCATCGTCGTCAATTCCTTTGAAGACATTCGCCTCTTTTCCAGTACTTATGGCGCCCTGTAACTTGTTTATGTGGCCCATTTTTGCAAGTTTGTAGAGTGTTTCAAGTGTAAGTCTATCAAAAACTTCACTTCCAACTCTTCTGTCTTCATCACCCTTTAAACGTTTCTCTGACAAGAGTTTTCTCAAATCATTATCAGCTTTGGATACTTTAGAGCACATGAAATTTTTCACCAGTTATAAAAGAGCCTAAATTATTTATTAATATCATAAGTAATTAAAGAACAATATTTAAAAATCATTTAAATCAAATTTAAAGCTTAAAAAGCTTAAAATAGTATGATTTATTAAACAGTCAGAATAATCATTTCATTAAATTCTAACCATTTTTTTAAATTTATTTTAGATAATGTTAATTTTAATTAGAGTTTCAAGTAGCCCCTTCTTTCAAGCCAGTTAGCTTCTGTTCGAGTGTATCTCCATATAACATCTGCTTTTTCATCGCTCTGGAAGTCCCATGGCTTTATTAAAACCACATCTCCTTCTCTTATCCAGATTCTTTTTTTCATTTTACCTGGAATTCTTGAAAGTCTTGTTTTACCATCTGCACATCGTACTTTGAGTTTTCCATGGCCGAGTATCTGCTCGACAACGCCTGGTATTTCACCTCTCCTTGGTGATCTTACTCTCCTCATTTCTTGTGGGCCTTGATTTTGTCCTCTTCTCAAATACTCTCCTCCTTAACTTAAAGCAGTTCATGATCGTCAATGAAATTTTATAAATATGTTTAGCAATAGTTTAAAAACCATCTTTAAGAGTTATAAATTTTAATATATATTTTCATTGATCATTTAATCTTCCTATTTATATAGTGTTTTGGGGTATATAAAAAAGCGCATTTATCATTGATCTGGTATATCTCAAAAACATTTTCTCACATTTGATTCATAACCTGCAAACTAAATTCTTACATTTAACAATCCATCAAATATTGTTAGAATTTCATCTCATAATCAGAAACTCTTTGATCCACTTCAATATTTTTTCCTGATTTTTCAAAAGAATCAACTGTTATCTGAAGTAAAATCAAATAAAATTTCATATTCATGTTCTAACAGTTCAAGTGAGTCATGATCATTATTTTACAGTATGAATCTTCTTGTATTGGGGGATTATCTCTAACAATTTTTTGATAAATCTCAAATATGTTCCAGTTGGTCTTAGAATTTTTGAATTAGTGTATAGGAAAAACTATAAGATCTTCATCTTTCTTGAATACTCCTAAATTATAGAATATGCTTTCATCCTCAGACGTTGAACGAATATAAGATCACATTTACAACACCCTCCTTTCAATAAAAATACTATGTATTGGGTATACTATGACAGTTGAGTAATAGTATACGAAAAGTAATGATTCATAAGTAACTATAAAATGTATCAATAAATATACAATATCTGAAAGATCATTTGAAATCATCAAATAAGAATCGAAAAATCGAATGTGGTAACATGGGACAAGAATTTTTAAATATAATGGATCCTGAAGATGTAAAAAAAATTATAGATGATATTCCTACGAATAAACGGGTAGAAAAGATATTACTTGGAGACTCTCTCAACAGAGTTATTGCTGAGGATGTGCGTGCAACTATAAATCTCCCACCTTTTAGAAGGACTTCAATGGATGGATATGCTGTAATAGCAGAGGATACTTTTAATGCTTCTGAAGATTATCCAGTTAGTTTAAAACTTATTGAAGTAATAGGTGCAGGAGATGTTCCTGAAAAAAAACTGAGAAGTGGATTTTGTACCGAGGTTTCAACAGGAGCACCTTTACCATCAGGCACCACAGGGGTGGTGATGGTAGAATTTACCGAGAGTAACAATGCGGAGATACTTATCTACGAAAGTGCTGCAATTGGCCAGAATATAACAAAAGAAGGTTCAGATGTAAAAGAAGGAGAACTACTACTTCCAAGGGACACTAGGATAACTCCTGATAAAATAGGAGTTTTAAGTGCAATTGGAATGAAAACAGTGACAGTTTATCAGCAACCCCGGGTAGCAATCATATCTACTGGAAACGAGATAATAAATCCCAATGATAAGTTGACCTATGGTAAAATTTATGATATAAATTCCATGACAATTTCAAGTGCTGTTAAGGCATGTGGTTGTATTCCAGTACATACAGATATAGTTGAAGATGATTACAGCGCTTTAAAAAATAAGATAAATGAATTTAAATATGTTGATTTAATATTAACATCAGGTGGGACATCTGCAGGCACTGGGGATGTATTAAGGGAAGTACTGGATGATCTGGGCGAAGTTATTGTCCATGGTGTGGCAGTTAAACCAGGTAAGCCAACAATAATTGGCAGATTAAAAAATGATGAAGGTTTAAAATATTTATTTGGTCTTCCAGGAAACCCAGTTGCTGCATTAATGGTTTTTCGTGTTTTCTTTGCACCATTTTTAATGAAAATGGCATCCATAAGTACATTAACCCATTCAAATAATAATGTTCAGACACTTAAACTTTCTCGTAGATATCGTCCTGCCAGAGGAAGACTTCACTATGTATTGGTGAAAATTGAAGGAATAAATGCAATTCCAATTTTAAAAGATTCTGGTGCAATATCTTCTCTTGCAGAAGCTGATGGTTTTATAAAAATACCAAAAAATATAGAAATACTTGAAAAAGGAGACTCAGTCCAAGTTTTCCAACTAGTTGATTTTTAACATTTATATTCTATTTTACTGATTTAACAATAATAGATCATATCTCAAAAAGATCTCCTAGAACAACTTTTTTATTTGTTTGCACAAGTTTTGGAATTTTTCCAAGGGTTCCAGCTGACTCTCCAACAACAACAAGCACGCCCTGCATGAATTTTCTGAAATCTTCAGCCCTTTCAAGAGATTTCTGAACTGCATCATGATCCTTCTTACCAAGTGCATTGTTTGCAATAGAAGTTGCAAGTGCATCTGCAATACTTGCTTCGTCTGCGAAAACAGTGACAGAATCTGACCGTCCAAAGCTTATTGAATGTCCCACAGTACCTGAGGACGTGCATACTCCCATTGGTGTTTTTCCAAACTTAATTTTAAATCCAAGCTCTCCTGAAAGAGAAGATTCACCTGCATAAAGCCCTACAACCACATCTTGATCAGTTTGCAGTGCCACATCTCCCCCATTGTCAACTATCACATATTTGGCTCCATTCTCAATCATAAAGCCCATTGAAAGTTGGGATATGGTCCCTGCAACAGCTGCCATTGGCCCAACCTCACCCCTTCTTCCTGCACGGGCCATTAAACTTACTATGAGGGGAGGTTCACCATTATTTTTTTTCTCAACAATAACCGGTTCAAAACTGTTTAAAAAATCAGGATTTTCCCTAATATAACTCTTGAGTTCAAATCGTTGTTTAAGGATAAAATTTGGAAGCTCATGTTTCATAAGATCTGTTTTAAGTACCAGATCGGTTTCTCCAATTTTTATTCGTTCCCTAGTTATTCTGTTAACTATCATTGAACTTAATCTGTTTAATACTACATAAAATATTTAGATGATCAATAAGAGAACTAGTGTTGATGAACATGACAGATAGTAATAGAAGAGATTCACATCCCGTAGAAAGGGTTTTATTTGAAACCAAACCCAGATTCATTGCAAATATGAAATCTGCAATATTTAAATTTATCATTGTATTGGTGTTGTTGTATTTTTTTACTACAATAATACAGTATGCTGCCCTTGTTCAAGGTCGTGTTGGAAATCTTGTAAACATACCATTTGTAGAAGGAACCACTTCCATTCTAATTATCATCATTTTATTGATGATACTATGGATACTGTGGAATATTCTGTATTGGAGATCAAAAATTTATACAATCACCAGTAAGAGAGTAATGATAAAAACAGGCATCATTAGGAAAAAAAGTGTTTACATGCATTATGATAAAATTCAAGATATAATTGTATCCCAAAGCCTTATAGAAAGGATTTCTTATTCTGGTGATATTGAAGTATTTGGTGGTCACGATAGAACCAGTTTGATCTTAGTAGACATACCAAATCCTGGCGAAATAGAAAATATGATAAACAGGATGATAGATGGAGATGATCTGGAATTTGAAACTTATAAACCCAAAAAGCCAGAGCAAAAATCCAAAAAAAGAGAATCGGTAATGGAAGAGTATGATAAAAAGTTCAAACTCTAAACTAATTATTTTTAATCTGAAAATTCTATTAAATTATAATTTTTCGAATAAATAAGGAGAATGTCATGGAATATATAAAATCAATTTTTTTCTTTGTGCTTGCTGGTCTGTTCGAGATTGGAGGATGATACCTGATTTGGCTTAGTTTAAGAGATGGAAGGGGATGGGAATTTGCAGTTATAGGTGCAGTTGTCTTGGTGCTTTATGGAATTATTTCCAACATTCCAACCCGCAAACTTCGGCAGGGTTTATGCAGCATATGGAGGAATATTCATTTAATGGCATTATTATGGGGTTGGCAAATAGACAAAATAATACCTGATAGATTTGAGATAATCGGCGCATCGGTGGCTCTCATAGGGGTATTCATAATTATGTACTGGCCAAGGGGATAATATTCCATTTAATAGATCCAACAAGAATTAGTCAAGTAATCGATTTAATGAATTATAGGATCTTATTCAATCAATTAAAATTTATTCGGTGAAATCCAATAAATATTGTGCATTAATAAATTTTAAATTAATTATTTCAACAAAAATTTTTACATAAATAGACCATACATCATATTAAATATAAACAAATTCTTTATTGAATATGAAACATATCATTAGTTGGTAATTTTCCAGAACTATGATCATCTCATCATAATAAATTATGCTAAGAAAATTTTTTTAGGAAATAACTTTCTAATTCTAAAAGAAGTTCTAGATCTAAATTATTGTTAAATTAATTATATCAATAAAATTACAAAAAAATTGAAAAAACTTACTAAAATTTAATTGGGTAATCTAATGAATAAATTTGACGTAATAGTTGTTGGTGCAGGGCCTGTAGGCTCAACATTTGCCAGATATATTGCAAATGAAGGTTTTAAAGTAGTAATGTTAGAGAGGAAACGAGAAGTTGGTGTTCCCCTCCAGTGTGCAGGACTTTTAGGCAAAAAAATAAAGGATATTAATATCCTTCCAGACGAATACATCTTAAACGAGGTTTACGGCGCATATTTACATTCACCTTCAGATATTATATTAAAAGTTGGCCGAAAAGATCCAGAGGCATATGTAATCGATAGAGTAGGTTATGACAAATTTTTAGTAGAACAAGCAGTTGATGCAGGAGCAGAGCTTCTTTTAAACCATAGGGTAAAAGGTTTGGATGTAAAGACAGGAGAAGTTTGTGTTGGAAACAATTCTGATAAGATATTCCAAGGTGAAGTGATTGTTGGAGCTGATGGACATGCATCCCGAGTATCTGATGAATTCAACCCAAAATCAAAATCGGTAATGGCAGCGCAATATCTTTTAGACATGAAAAAAGATGTTTTTGATATAGATAATGTCAATCTTAACGTTAATTCAAATATATCTCCCGGATTTTTATGGATGATCCCGATTTCTAAATCAATGGCGAGAATAGGACTCTTTGCAAATAAAGATTATAATGGACTCAATGAAGTTTTAAAAGATTTTATTAATCATGATACATGTTATAAAAATGCTTCAATTTTAAAGAAGTATCAAGGATTCATACCGGTTTATAACTCTAAAAAGAAAATTGTAAAAGACAGAGCTATACTCTTGGGTGATGCAGCATCACAAGTAAAACCCACTACTGGTGGAGGCCTTATAATTGGATTTGAATGTGCTAAAATGGCAGCAAATACTGTTTCAAGGGCACTTCAAATGGAAGATATTAAAATTCTCAATGAATATGAATATGAATATAAAAAACGTTTTAAAAATGAGTTAAAAGTTCAAATAGAAGTTCAAAAGATTTTTGAATCACTTACAAATGAAGATCTTGACAAGATGTTTTTAAAACTTAAAGAAGGAAATGCAGAGGCTTTAATATCTGAATATGGGGATATGGACACCCAATCCACTCTTATAAAAGAAATGATAAAAAATAGGCTTCTGTTTTCCATTTTACCCAAATTGTTAACTCGGAGGATAGGAAGTTTATGGAAATAGTTTTAATATTGTCGCAGGAACATCAAACATTACCAAAAGCAGAGGTTGAAGCTGTTTTAAATGCTGAAAGTATACCATTCAGCTTTGAAAATCAGTACGAAGGTGTTTTGATTCTCAATGTACCAGATGAATATTCAAAATCTCTTAAGACCTTTGGTAAAAGGCTTTCATATACTCATGAAGTTTGTAAACTTTTAATAGAAACAGATAAAGTTCATTTAAACTCTGAAATTCAGACATATCCATGGAAAGATATCATAATAAAAGATTTTGCTGTTAGAGTAAAGCGAATGGATAAAGATGATAAGTTTGATACAACCGATGTTGAATGGGAGATAGGCGGCTTAATAAATAACAATATAGAAGGGGCCAAAGTAAATCTAAAAGATCCATCAAGCTTTTTGCGACTTATATACATTAATGGAAAGATTTTTGTAACTGAAAGACTATTTAAAATAGAAAAGAAGCATTTTTATAATCTTAAACCGCATAAAAGGCCTTTTTTTTATCCTGGATCTATGAGTCCAAAACTTGCAAGATGCATGGTTAATCTTACAGGAGTAAAGAAGGGAGACTTAGTTCTCGATCCATTCTGTGGAACAGGAGGAATTCTCTTAGAAGCAGGAATTATGGGTGCAAAGGTTATTGGTGTAGATATAGATGAAAAAATGGTGAATGGAACAATTAAAAATCTTAATTATTGTGGTGTAAAAGATTATCAGGTTTTTCAAGGTGATGCGAGGAAAATATGTTTGCATAATAAAGTTAAAGCTATTGCAACTGATCCTCCGTACGGTATTTCAGCATCAACTGGCGGTGAAGAAAGTCAAAATCTTTATGCCGAAGCTCTTGTTACAATGGCGGAAATACTCACAGATACAGGGAGGCTATGCATGGCAACACCTCACTACATGGATATAGAAGAGCTTATACAAGGTACAAACTTTGAAATAATAGAACAACACCATATAAGAATGCACAAAAGTTTAACTCGTGTTATATCTATCCTTAAAAAATCACTGAAAGAGGAAAGATAATCAAGACTTAGATCAAATTTGTTTATATAAATTAAAATTTTGTATTGAGCAAATTTTATAAATTATTTTATTAGATTCTTAAAGGCCATCTAGAATTGTAATTTAATTAAAATTTATTAACATTAAGCAATCTTTAAAACTTTGTTTAAGATTAAAGTGGAGGGGGACCCTTGAAAGCTAGAATATTTGACACAACACTTAGAGATGGAGAGCAAACTCCGGGAGTTTCTTTAACTCCGGATCAGAAGCTTAGGATAGCAATCAAGCTTGATGAGTTAGGGGTTAATGTTATAGAGGCAGGTTCCGCCATTACATCGGTGGGGGAAAGGGAAGGAATTAAAAAAATAGTTTCTGAAGATCTTTCAGCTGAAATATGCAGTTTTGCAAGGGCAGTTAAAGTTGATGTAGATGCAGCTCTAGAATGTGGAGTTGAAAGTGTTCATTTGGTTGTTCCAACATCTGATTTACATATAGAACATAAATTAAGGAAAACTCGAGAAGAAGTAAAAAGAACAGCAATTGAAGCTGCAGAATATGCTGTTGATCATGGTTTACTCGTTGAACTTTCAGCAGAAGATGCAACTCGAAGTGATTACAAATTTCTTAAACAAGTTCTAAGTGAAGGAATAGATGCTGGAGCTAAAAGAGTTTGTGCCTGTGACACAGTAGGAATGCTCACACCAGAAAGATCTTATGAATTTTACAAGGGTTTAACAGAATTAGGAGTGCCAGTTAGTGTTCATTGTCATAATGATTTTGGATTAGCCGTTGCAAATACTCTATCAGGACTTCGGGCCGGTGCAAGTCAGGCTCATGTAACAGTAAATGGAATTGGTGAAAGAGCTGGAAATGCTTCTCTTGAGGAGGTTGTAGTTTCCCTGAATTCTCTTTACAATATTAAAACAGATATTAATTTTAAAATGCTCTATGAAATGTCAAAAACAGTGGCAAGGATGACAGGAATATATCTTCAGCCAAACAAGGCCATAGTGGGTGAGAATGCATTTGCACACGAATCAGGAATACATGCAGATGGTGTTATTAAAAAGGCAGAAACATATGAACCAATAACTCCGGAGCTTGTTGGTCACAGACGAAGATTTGTTATGGGTAAACATGTGGGTTCTCATATTATCCGAAAGAGAATAAAAGAGATGGGATTAAGGGTAGATGATGTTAGATTTGAACAAATATTCGCAAGAATAAAAGCCCTTGGAGATATGGGAAAATGTGTAACAGATGTTGATCTTCAAGCAATTGCAGAAGATGCACTTGGAGTTCTAGCAGAAAAGCCAGTAGAACTTGAAGAGTTAACCATAGTCTCTGGAAACAAGGTCACCCCAACTGCATCGGTAAAAATCAATGTTGATGGTGTGGAAAAGGTTGAAGCTGGTGTTGGTGTTGGTCCGGTGGATGCAGCAATTGTTGCAGTTAGGAAAAGTGTAAAAGACATTGCAGACATACAGCTTGAAGAATATCATGTTGATGCCATAACAGGGGGAACTGATGCTCTGATTGATGTTGTTGTCAAACTCAAAAATGGTGATAATATAGTTAGCGCAAGAAGTACTCAGCCAGATATTATAATGGCCAGTGTAGAAGCAGTTTTAGGTGGAGTTAACAAAATAGTCAGCGATAAAATGATCAGAGAATCTGAAAATAAGGAATAATCTATTTTAATCAAACTATGATTATTATTCCTTTCCCGGTTTAGAACATAAAATCGCTGTTTATTCTAGATCAGCATAAAGAAGATATAATAAACAAGAGGATTTAATAATTTAATTATGAACTCTGCACCATCAAAAGGTAAGTTATCACATGTAAAAAGATTTTTCAGTGCCTTAGGAAGTCTTTTATCCACTTACATGGCAATTATACTTACAATAGGTTTTTTAGTACCTTGGATATTAGGAGCAATCAAGATACATAACTACAATGAAATAATTAGCTTTATTGAAGTTTTTGTGTTGGTTTCTGCAACATTATCCCTTTTAAGCTTCACATATATTATGGCACTTTCAGACATACATGAAAAGGTCAAAGATTCTATGATAAAATCTGGAGAATTGTTTTTCATGACAACTGTCCAGTTTATTGTAGGACTGTTTTTATTATTATTGATGGATTATTTTACTAACAGTTTCCTCAACATATCTAATATTAATTTAAATCTCGACTTGGCTGGAATTACTTCGATTGCAATATTTTTAATTCAGATAATTGTACTTTTAGAGTTGATATTTGCTGTATCAAAATTTTTCAAGGGAGTTATAGGAGTATATGTTTCATTTAGGTCAGAACATTTCAAAGAATCCATATTTTATATTTTATCATGGAGGGGTAGAAATGTTTGAAAACAACGATGAACTAGGATGTAATATACAGGTGGCCGGATTCAAAACTCATATAACAAATATTGGACAGGTTATGGCTGATTTAAAACAATTTGACAATTGTATTATCCAACTCATGGATGCAGAGGGAATAGCTGGCAGAGAACATGCAATACATGCTACAATACATGCTATCAATGCATTTTCAAGAAAAGAAAACATTGCAAATGATTTGGGTCTAGAGATTTGTGTGAGAATGTCTGGTCAAAGGCAGATCTCGCAAGCCTTAAAAACACTAGGAATTAAAAACGGAGATGTGACTGTTTGTGTAATAGCAGTTGATTGTAACGCTGATGTCATGGATAAATTAACAGATATTCTTGATGAGAGAGACGATAAAGTTCTTGAACCTGATGAAGATAAGTTAAAAACCATGTATCATATTTCAGATATTGAAGCTGAAACTGCAGGAAGCATTAAAAAACTTTTAATGGAAAAAACTGCTCTTTTGATACTTGAAACTTGAATTAAAAGAAATTATATTTTTAATTTAGAGTTTTTAATATTTTTACTATCTCATCAAGATTTTCATGTGTCATGCACTTCACATCAAGATTTTTTATTTCAATGCATAATGCATTCATTTTCACCCTGTTGTAATTAGGGCATACAGTTATTATACTGCCTCCATTCACATTGAATCTATTTCTTAATTGATAACTTAATCTTTTAGGATGTTCATCAGGGATTATAATGTTTAATCCCGATTTGTCCCCATATAATACTTCCCTAAACTCCATTATTTCTGACTTTAAAAAGTTACAAACTTCTAATGTTTTAGAAAGTATGTAAGGTGCATTTTTTATCTCTGATGCAATACCTGCACATGTTACTGGATCTGCCTTAAAACTTTTTAAAATATTTTTAGCTGAATTAATTAAATTTATATCGTTAGTTGAAATGAAACCACCATTCCCAACATTAACTGTTTTGGGAGATCCAGTAGATGCAACAATCACATGAGCATGTTTGCCATTTCCAAGCATTCCACTTTCATCTCCAATTCCACCGGATGCATCTTCAACTAAAACAACCCCCATATCTTCACAAATCTTGTAAATATTTTTTATAGGTTGTTCTGCTGAATATCCTGCAAAACTGGTTATGAAAAGAGCTTCAGGATTAAATTTTTCTATTAAACATTCCAATTCATTTACTTCTACAATGCCAAGTTCTGTTGGAATTGGAATTGCTTTAATACCAAGAAATTCAGCCATTTTTTTGAAACCTATCCAGCCACCTTGATCAGGAATCATGATCCTATCTTTAAATGTACTCATTACTGAGAGAATGGCAGAATTGCCACTGTTCACAATTTTAACTTGATCATGTCTGGTGAATTTTTTTACACCCTCTTCTGCACTTTCTATTTCTTCATATCTACTGCCAGGGATATGTTTCAGATTGAGAGCTGATTTGCTCATGGCATTTCTTGTTTCAAATGAAGGTCGTCTGTAAAATAAATCCATAATATCCTCTTTTAAGTTGGTATAAAACTGTCTAAAGTAGTTTGTCTAGATTGTAAAAGTTCTTTTAAAAGGTCACTTTGTTTTACAAATTTTTGCATTGGGAGTTTGAGTTTGGTTGATATGTAGGAAAGAGCTGTTTTCATGTCCTCAAATTCAAGTGGTTTTTGATTCATAGCATTTCTAACATTTTCACGAACATTAAAAACTCCAAGGGGCACATAACCATTATATGCTTCTCTTAAAACTATTGCTCCTGCCTGTTTTCCTTCACGAGCAAGAGATTCAAGCACTGCCATTTTACATGTGTAGTAACATCCTCCAACTCTTGAATAACCTTTTTTTCCAGTGTTTCCTTCGTAGTCGGAAAATATTAATTCTTCACTTCCAAGAACATGTAAAAATGCTTCCATCCATTCGTATTGCCATTCTGTAGGGAGTAGAAGAATTGCATAATAATTGTTAAGACTTGAAAATTCATATACACGATGTGTATCAAGAACATCATTATAACGGACATTTTTCAGTAGACGATCACCTATAGTGCTGTCACATGCAGTTATTGACCATCTTGTTGGTACAAGTTTTCTTCTTTTACCAACTCCCATTGCACCTACTGAAAATGCTTTCTGTATGTTTGAAAATGGTATTCCCTTATTATTAAGGTCTAATACAGCATCGGCAGCCTTAAGATCACTATCATAGAAAACTTTCTCAAGCTCATGATCCCATTTTACATTATCAATGTCAAACTTTTGTATAAGTGCGCTTGGGCCATGAGGGGTGTGTTCATCACTGAAAGAGGTACCTCTTGGTTTTTTACTGAATTCTGCTTCACTTCCTATTGAGCTATCAGCAAGAGATATTTCTTGAAGTTTTTCAATAAAATTATTTTCCAGGTCTTTAATACCAACTATTTGTTTCCCACGCACTAGATTCAATCTGTAACCTATTATATCCTCTTGACTTTTGTCTTGTGGGATCCAAGATTCTGGCATGTCCATGATGGTGGTGTCACCTGAAAGCGGTGCTATCATTGGTCCTGCATATACTTTGGGATAGTTCCAACTACCAATAAAAACAGATGGTGGTGTGCTCCCATCAATCTCCTTACCAACATCCACTGAATGCATTTTTATCCTAGAAGTCAGTTTTTTGAGGTAAGCTGTTTTGCCGTTTATCATAATTATCTAATAAACTATTCAACTACAAACTTAATAAGATCGATGAGAGCATTTGAGCAGTAACAAAAAATTTTGTTTTTATTTTGATTAAATAAATAATATATTTCTAAATAAAAATCTTTTAAATTTATCTTTTGACTAACTTTAAGGATGCAGAATTCATGCAATATCGCAATCCTGTTGGTTTGGGTCCGTCGTCGAAAACATGTCCTAAATGTGCATCACAGCGGGCGCATAGTGATTCAGTTCTTATCATACCATAGTTTCTATCCTTATGTTCTTTGATATTTTCATCAGCTATGGGTTGCCAGAAGCTTGGCCATCCAGTTCCGGAGTCAAACTTAGTATTCGAATCAAACAGATCCGTTCCACAACAAATACACTCATATATTCCATCCTCGTGACAGTCGTGATATTTGCCTGTAAACGCAAGTTCTGTCCCCTGGTGTCTTGCAACATTATAGGATTCTTTGCTCAATATTTTTTTCCATTCTTCGTCGGTTTTTTTTATTTTCTCAACCAGTTCTACCTTACCAGTTTTTACAGAGTAGATTGGTATAAGTGAATCTTCCTTTGAATTGGTTGTCATGATAATTTATATGATCAACCAAAACTAAATAATTCACTGTTTAAGAACTTAAAAAGAAAAAGTAAATAAAAAAAAGGTTAATTTTTTTAGGCAAATTCAATTGTACTAGGAGGTTTGTCACTTACAGAAAGTGAAACATGTGTTACTTCGGGTATTTCAGCTGTTATTCTCTGAGATATTGTTTTTACCATACTCCATGGGAGTTCAGGTACATTTGCAGTCATTGCATCGATTGATTCAACCATTCGAAGCACTACCAAATAACCAAAATCCCTTATGTCTCCTTTAACTCCCGTAACTTTTGTATCAGTTAAAACAGCAAAGTACTGCCATAAAGTTGCATCAAGACCTTCTTTTTTAACTTCTTCCTCTACAATTGCATTGGCTTTTCTACAAATGCTTATTTTTTCAGGAGTCAATATGCCTACTACCCTTACTGCAAGCCCAGGACCAGGATATGGTTGTCTGTTAACCATTTCATCAGGAAGACCCATTTTACTTCCTATTACTCTAACTTCGTCTTTATAAAGTTCTCTTATTGGTTCAACAATCTCCAGTACTAATCCATGTGGAAGTGCTATATTGTGATGCGATTTTATTTGTCCATCACTTTCTATCCAGTCTGGTGCTATTGTGCCTTGTACAAGAAATTCAGCACCTTCTTCTTCTGCAACCCTTTCAAAAACTCTTATAAATAATTCACCAATGATCTTTCTCTTTTCTTCAGGATCAGAAACACCATCAAGTCTGTTTAAAAATTCTTCCTCTGCATTAATAGTTCTCAAATTGAGTCGGTCATTAAATGTTTTATTAACATAATCTGATTCTCCTTCTCTTAAAAGCCCGTGATCAACAAATACGGCAATTAAATTATCTCCAATAGCTGTTGAAGTTAATACTGATGCTACTGAGCTGTCAACACCGCCAGATAGTGCTATTATGGCTTTTTTATCGCCTATTATATTTTTTATTTCTTGAATTGATTCATTTATAAAATCAGATGGATCTAACATGTTTTCACCTTGAACAATATGAAATTATGTTTATCATAACAACTATAAAATCTATTTCTTATTTTTACATTGTATGATTCAATTATTTTTACTTGTATTAATTAAATGTTAATAAATGATGACAAATAAATATTATTTTATTATGGGGATAACGTATGGCTCATGATAATTTATTGCAAAAGCTGTTTAGAAATCAAACAAATAAAACTTGGGTTCAATTTTTAAGATATATTTTAGTAGGATGGATAGTTTTTATTATTGATTTTGGTTCCCTATTTTTTCTAACTGAAGTTTTTGGGATTTATTACCTCATTTCAGCTGCTTTAGCCTTTACACTGGGATTAATTGCCAATTATTTCTTGAGTATTGGCTGGGTTTTTAATATAAGAATTCAAACAAAAAAACACTTTGAATTCGGGGTTTTTGCGTTAATTGGAATAATTGGTCTCTTTTTTAATGAAGTTTTGATATGGGTTTTAACTGAGGATCAAGGGATTAACTATCTGATTTCAAAGATATTTACATCAATATTAATTCTGTTCTGGAATTTTTATGCAAGGAAATTTATTTTATTTAGTTGATTCATGATAAATAATTAAATTTAGATATTCAAACTTTGTAAAAATTAATTAGTTTAATGATTTTTTTTCATTATATTCCTTACAAGTTTCATAGAAGTTTTCGAATATCTTTCCTCCATTTTCAGTGTGATGAACTTCAGGATGGAACTGTATTCCATAAATAGGTTTGGTTTCGTGTTTCATGGCTTCAACACCACATATTGATGATGTTGCAAGAACTTTGAAGTTTTCAGGTGGTTTAATTACTTCATCTTTGTGAGATGCCCATACATCTGCACTTTTTCCAAAACCCTTTAATATATCGTTTTCATCAAGTATATTTATTTTAATCTGAGCATAACTTTCAATACCTGCTGCACCTATTTCTCCACCAAATGCTTTGGCAATAATTTGATGGCCAAGACATATGCCTAAAATTGGATAATCAAGTTCTTCAACATAACTCAAGGAGTTTCCGGCTCTTTCGATCGAAGGTCCACCACCGAGAATAAGTCCGAGGGGATTTTTTTCCTTTACTTCTTCAAGTGATGTTGAATTTGGAATTATCTCTGAAGGAATCTTAAGATAATGGAGACTTCTATAAATTCTATGATTGTACTGCCCAAGATTATTAACAACAAGTATTTTCATTTATTATACTCCTTAATTATGGTTTTAAATATATTAAAAGCAGATTTTCTAGTTTATAACTGCTTAATTTGAATTAGCTTAAATCTTAATATTGGAAATCTATTTATGATC
Source organism: Methanobacterium spitsbergense (assembly GCF_019931065.1). Taxonomy (NCBI): domain Archaea; kingdom Methanobacteriati; phylum Methanobacteriota; class Methanobacteria; order Methanobacteriales; family Methanobacteriaceae; genus Methanobacterium; species Methanobacterium spitsbergense. Next base: position 684,052 of record NZ_JAIOUQ010000003.1, read on the forward strand.
CCGAACTAACAATAAAAACATGGAATTTAGTGATCTAGTTTATATAATAATAGCTCTTTTAGTGGCAGCTGTTTTGTTCTATATCTTCATATGGTTAGTGCCAATTATAATAGTATTAATCATAGCTTATGTAATATATATCTTTTTGAAGGGACCTACAGATAGTTACTGAAGGATCAAAAAAACAGATTATAAGAACATTCTTTTTATTTTTTAGTTCTAAAAAATTATTTATCCTGTTTAAGGTAAACCATCTATTAGGAGAATATATATGAGAAAGGACAGTGAATTTACAGGAATAACCGAGAATCTTTTAGCATTCCGAGAAGAGGTAAAGGATGCTAAAAAAATAACATTCATTGGTATGCCTGGGGTATGTAGTCCTTTTGCTCTGCTTTTTGCCTTTGTTGTTAAGGAAAAGGAATCAATTTTTATAACTGGTACAGATTTAACTAGTGCCAAAAAAATTATCCCTTCTGATCAAGGTATGCGGTTTGGTGAATTAGCAGATCCTCATGCTGATGTTGTTGCTCTTTTGGGAGGGTTAGCTATGCCAAAATCCAAAGTTAAAGCTGAAGACATTCAAAAAATTCTTGATGTTGTTCTTGAAGATAATGGAAAATTAATGGGACTTTGTTATATGGATGTATTTCGAGAGTCTGGATGGCATGAAATATTAGACTTTGACTGTATAATTAACGGGACATTAACAGGTTTTATTTTAAGAAAATAATTCGGTGGAGGGGGTATATTTGGATCTAGAGTCAATTGGTATGAAAAAGGGATTATTATATGAAACAATTTTAACAACGAGGAATGATGATGGAACTCCCAATGCTGCACCTATAGGGGTGATATGTAAGGATAATAAAGAAGTTGTTTTGTATCTTCACCAAGGATCCTGTACTGTTCATAACATAAAGAAAAATCAAAGTTTCATTGTGAATATATTGAAGGATCCAATGGTTTTTGTAGAATCTACTATGGGTGATTTGTCTGAAAAATATTTTGAGCAGTATGAAAATGAATTTTATATTAAAAATACAGACGCATTTTTTTTGGCTAATGTTACAAGTTTGAAGGATGTTGAAAGGGAAGATAATTTTGGAATTTCTGTAATAACTGTTTTAAGGGCTGAAACTTCCTATATAATCAAGAAAAAAGAATGTGTTGAACCATTAAACAGGGCAATATATGGAATAATCGAAGGACTAGTTTATTTAACAAGAATGGAAATGGTTTCTGGGGACATGGAGAAACTTTATCGTCATAGAATGAGTGAAATTTCTAGGATAGTAAACAAAGTTGGTGGAGAAGAACATAAAAATGCAATGAAAAAAATTTCAGAGGCTTTCAAAAAATACGATTAATATAATTGTTAAATACCCTAATAATAGATTTAATAAGATTAAACCATTATTTCTGGATCAGATCAATAAAATCAAACTTTTCAACATCAAAAAGACCAATATCACTTATTTTAAGTTTTGGAATTACAAGTAGTGCCATAAAAGATAACGACATGAATGGAGATTGTAGTTTTGAGCCCATATTTTTAACGGCATGATGCAATATCATCAAATCTGATGAAACATCTCTAACATTTTTGTAACTCATTAATCCTGCTACAGGAAGTTCCAATGAATAAATCCCCTCCTTTGAAACTGCTGCTAGCCCTCCTTTATTTTTAAGGACAGTATTAACAGTTTTTGCCATATACTGGCTGTTTGTTCCTACAGTTATAATATTGTGTGAATCATGGGCAACACTTGATGCAATAGCACCTTCTTTAATACCAAAACCCTTTATAAATGCATTAAAAACCCGTTCATGACCATAACGTTCTACAACTGCAATTTTTAGTATATCCTTATCAACATTTGTTTCTAATTTTCCATCTATTATTTTTAAATTAGCTAAAAATTCTTCGGTAATTAGCTGGCCCTCGAGAACTTCCATAACCCTCACAGTTTCACTAGATCCTTTACCCATAATATTAAAGTCTGAAGAATTTTTTGGTTTTAATTTAAACGTGCTTGGAATTTCAATTGGTTTCACATTAAAATGAGGTTTTCCATCCTTTGCAACCAGTTTTCCATCTATAATAACCTTTTCTATATTCAATTCTTCAATACTATCTACTAAAATCATGTCTGCAGCTTTTCCCGGAATTAAATTTCCGTTGTTTAATTTATAATGCTCTGCAGGATTGATTGTCACCATTTTAATAGCATCAATGGGATCTATCCCATATTCAATAGCTCTTTTGATCATTTCATTTATATGTCCATTTAAAAGGTCTTCAGGATGTTTATCATCAGAAACAATAAAATCTCCCCCTGCAGTAGCAAGATCTTTAAGATTCTTGGCTGAAGAACCTTCCCTAAGCATTATTTTCATGCCAAGTCTTCTTTTTTCAGCTACTTCATCAACATTAGTACATTCATGGTCTGTTGATATTCCTGAAATAATATATTTACAGAGTTCAGGGCCTGATAAAAGTGGGGCATGGCCATCAATGGGCTTTTTTAATTTTTTTGCAACTTCTAATTTATTTATTACTTCAGGATTATCTTCTAATACTCCTGGAAAGTTCATCATCTCTCCAAGTGCAACTACATTATCATTTTTAAGTAATAATTCTATTTCTTCTGTAGAAATCACTGCTCCAGATGTTTCAAACAATGTTGCGGGAACACAGGAAGGTGCAGTTAAGAACATTTTAAGTGGAACAGAAGAAGCATCATTTAACATGTAATTTATGCCCTTAATCCCCATTACATTAGCTATTTCATGGGGATCAGATACAACAGATGTTGTTCCATATGGAACTACTGCTTCTGCAAATCTTGAAGGTGTTAACATAGAACTTTCTATGTGTATATGTGAATCAATAAAACCCGGTAAAATTAAACTCTTAAAATCCTCATCAACAGTTTTAACACATTTTACAATCCCATTTTCAATAGAAATTTCGGCACCATAAATTTCTTCTGTAGAAACATTTAATAGATTTCCACTTATTCTCTCCATAACATGTCCTCTTAATTATGATCAATTGTTAATTTAATAATTATCTTTATGATTAATTATAGTTTGAGATTTGAATACCTATGCTTCATATAGAAAAGCGCAAGGGGATAGGTAACTTTTTGAAAGAGATTGAAATTGTGAAATGAATATAGGTACTTTAATGGATCTTTGGATTTATATATCCTATTTAAAATGAGTGAATAATTACTGGATGCAAATTTCTCCCATATGAATCTGTTAACTATTCCTGCATTAAATTTTGGTCTAAAATATTTTTCAACAGTTTTATAATAATTTTCAGAATCATTACCTTCTAAAATATTGTTTGCAGCTATAAAACCTGATTTTATCGCGTTTCTAATTCCAAAGCCCCATAATAAATCTTGAAATCCTGCTCTTTCTCCGATCACTATTTTATTTTCATTTCTAATCTTATTTGAAAAGCTTCCATAGCCCGCGAATTTCTGTTGATCTTCCATTTTAAGATCAAAATTACCTGAAAATGTATCAAATGTTCTTTTGAAATATTTGTTTAGATCATCAAATCCCTCAAATAATACAGTTGCAATACAACCACAACCATTGGATACAAGAAGATATGAATATCCCTTAAATGCATGATAATTATTTATAAGGCCGATTGCTATATTATCCAGTTCTGTTTTAAATGTTAATCCTCTTGCAACTGCGAATTTGTTTCTTGGATCAGGACAGTTGCAACTATATCAACATCTTCAATTGGGGCGGTTTCCTCAAAATGTATGTTGACTCCTTTATCAAGTGCTTGTTCCTTTAACCCTTGATCTAAACTTTTTTCTTCAGTACCACGCTTTACAAGGTAAAATGCAGGTCGTTTACAATAAAAATCCCAGTTTTCATCGTTATTAGTTATTTTAAGATTTTTGAAAGGTTCAAAATCGAAATTGGGTTTTATTTTCATTTTACGAAATTCTTTTATTATATCTTGATTATCTGACCAGTTTTCAAGTCCTTGTAGGTTTTTTTGAACTCTTGAGCCGATGTCTTTATTTTTTTCAAAAACATCTACAATATAACCTTCATTTGCAAGATTAATGGCTGCAGACAATCCTGCAGGACCTGCTCCTAAAATTTTAATATATTGCATATTATATTATTATGATTTTTTGAAGATAAAAAAAATTCTATTAAAATAATAGATAAGAAAGAAGGAGTACAAAATATAAAAAGTAAATAAAAAAAAAGAAATTGGTTATTCTGATTTCAGCTCATTGTAAAGTAGGGGTAAAAAAGTCCCAACATCTGTAACTATGCCTACAACCTGAGCGCTACCTCTGTCACTTAGTTTTGTAACTGTAGCAGGGTTAATATCTACACATATACTTTTAACATGCGATGGTAGCATGTTCCCTGTTGCAATTGAATGTAACATGGTAGAGATCATTATAACCATATCAACATCCTGAACATATTTTCTCATTTCATCTTGAGCATCTATAACATCAGTTATTACATCTGGGAGGGGTCCATCATCTCTTATTGAACCTGCGAGTACAAATGGGACATCATTTTTAATGCACTCGTACATTATCCCTTTTTTCAATATTCCCTTCTCAACAGCATCTTTTATAGATCCTGCTTTGTTTATTTCATTTATAGCATATATATGATTTCTGTGACCTCGTGTAACAGCTTCACCAGTTTTAACACACATTCCAAGTGAAGTTCCATAAAGTGCATTTTCAATGTCGTGGGTTGCAAGGGCATTTCCAGCAAAGATAATATCAATTATCCCCTCTTTTATCATATTGGCTAATATTGGACCAGATCCTGTGTGTACAACTGCAGGGCCCGAAACAACTGCAATTTTGCCTCCTCTACTCTTAACTTCCTTTATTTCCGATGATATCTTTCTTATTATAGATTTTATTGGTTTTTCAGAGGATGCATCGCTTGACATGAATTCGAATACACCTTTTTTACCTCTTGGACGTTCAGGAGGAGAAACTTGGATCCCATCCCTACCTACAACAACGCAGTCTCCCTTTTTTATCCTTCCAATTGGTCTACAAAATGCTCTTCCACTCTCTAAATCCACAACAATCATACAATCCATTTCAATATCTTCAACCACTACCCATTCCCCATTATGGCGTATATGGGTAGGATGATGTGTTGTGGAATAAAAATCAACAGGAAGTGTTTTATTCTTCTCAGACATTAAAATCTTAACATCTTTAATTTCAACAACAATTGCACCAATTTCTGAAAGTTCATCCAGGATTTCTCCAAGAAGTATTTCGCTAGATGCTTCAACAATTATTCTAGCATGGCTGATATTCCCTTTGAGCTTACCAACTTTAAATTCAATTATCTTAAAATCTCCTCCCATATCCATAATGAGATCAAGAGCCTTAGGAAGGATCAGGGAGTCTATTATATGACCGGAGAGCTTGACTTCTCTTTTATACATTTTATCCACCTTTAATTTTCAATTAAAAATTCTGAAGCAGTTTGTATTATGATTTTTATTCTTGACGGGTTAAATAACAATTTAAGTATCAATTTCAGTTGAACAATATGATTTTAATGTATTTTCGTTCCACTATAAAAAAATACTGTATTTAATAACCCATTAATATTTGGTGAATATATTTTAAAAAATAGTATGAAAACCACAAAGAATATTGTAAAAAATATTTATTTATCTGTTATTGCAATGATAGAATATCATAAATTATTTTAGCAGCATTTAACGAGGTAATATCTCCAATTTGAGTTGAAGAAACCTCAACCATATCAAATCCTACAATTTCTTTTCCTTTAAAACTGTAGATCAATTTTTCAACCTGTTTGGGAGTTAAACCACATGAAGAAGGAGTACCAACTGAAGGTGCATATGCAGGATCCAGCACATCTATATCAAAGGACAAATATATTGGGCCATGGATTTTTTCTATCAATTCGATTATTTCTCCAATGTTTTCATCAACATCACAAGATTTGAAAGTTTTTATATTTTGTTTACTTGAAAAACTTGCTTCATTCATTGATGCAGATCTAATACCTATTTGGATAATCTCTTTGGGATTCAGGTCAGATATCCTATGCATAACAGTTGCATGGGAATATTTTTCCCCAATGTAAAGATCTCTTAAATCCATATGGGCATCAAAATGTATTATAGTAATATCATCCATTTCAAATCCATGGCTTTCATCTATGGCTTTCAGTACACAGTAGCTGATGCTATGATCTCCACCAATTGTTAATGGAACCATTTCCATTGCTAATATTTCAGAAATAGTAGTTTTAAGCTTTGAACATGTTTTATTGAAATTTCCATGAACAACTTCCAAGTCTCCAAAATCGTATACTTCTGCAGATATATTCTTATCGAGAATCAGGTTATATCCTTCGAAATTATAGGATGCTTCCCTGATTGATCTGGGACCAAAACGAGCTCCTGGCTTGTAACTTGCTGTACCATCAAAAGGTACTCCTAAAATTGCAAATCTTAATTTATTATCAGAAATAGGGAATTCAACATCGATATCTGTTGTTTCCATTGAAAATGCGAACTTCAATACATTTTCTGTGTAAAAAAGCATTTATTATCGACTCAGTAAGTTTAATTGAAATACGTTATTAAATTTTTGATAAATCAGGAAATTATGGGTTTAACATAACCCATTTATCCTTTTATCCTCATTAACTTCTTTTTACCCATTGCCATGATATAATCCACTTCAGAACCTTCGTTAAGTTTGCCTTTAAGTTCATCTGGAATTGGGATATCAAATGTTTCATAGGTTTCAAGATCCATAAGCTGAACATCATTTTTTCCCATAATGGATAAAACTTGGCCTAAACATTTGTCTATCATGGGGACATCACACTTAGAATCAACGGGTTTAACAAAATTTCTCTTCTGACCATCAAATATTCCAGAGGCTTCGACTCTTGCCTTTGCAGCACCGTGTTTTCCCGGTGATGATGTTTGAATACTAGTGATCTTGGATGCTTCACCGCCTATTATAACATATTTACCAACTTTTAAGGTTTTAACTTCTACTACCTTTTTTGACATTTTTTACCTCCGATTATCATATATAGATCCTTTAATGAACCATTAAAGGGATTTTGAATATTTATAAATCTAAAAGAGATCAACAAAATTCATATTCAATTCATGATCTTTAATATATTTGTAATAGCATGTATACTATCATTATCCTATCTATGTTTAGATATGTAAACTTTTATAGATAACCATTGATCATATAGGATATGACTATGTTATTTTTGAATATTTAAATTTTAAGTGGTACAAATGAAAGTTTCGATAACTTCTGGAAGGGCTGAAGGTCCAACAAAGCTCAATGCATTTGATAATGCATTATTGGACGCAAATATTGGTAATGTTAATCTTATAAAAGTTTCAAGTATATTACCTTCTGGTACAGAGGTGGTACCAATTCCAAAATTTCCTGCAGGGGATATGGTTAATTGCGTGCTTGCATATACATCATCAGATGTTGAAGGGGATTTAATAACCGCAGTTGTGGCTGCAGCAACATCTGATGACTTTGGGTGTGTAGTTGAAAACACTGGAGTTAACAGAGATCTTGAAGACGTAAAAAGTGAAGCAAAGTCTATGGTGCAGTATATGATGGATATTAGGGGACTCAAAATAAAGGAAATGCTAATGGCAGATGAAACCCATATAGTTAAGAAACAAGGTGCTGTTGTTGCAGCAGTTGTCTACATAGGTTAGAGCAAATACAATAGATAAAGTGGTAAATCGAAGGGATAAACATGGACAGGGACGATATCAAGTTTTGGAGTACGATCTCAAACAGAATAATGGAAGAGGCTAATGAAGTAGTTAAACCGCTTGTTGGTAATCCAAAATCGGATAAAATAGTTAAAATGGGTGCAGATGGAACTCCAACCAAGTTTATAGACCTTGTTGCTGAAGAAAAGGTTATTGAAATTTTAGAAGAGTCTAAAAGACCAGTCACATTAATAAGCGAGGAAATAGGCGAATTTAAAATAGGAAAAGGACCTTCTGAAGCAGTATTTGTAGTTGATCCTTTAGATGGCACAAGAAATGCCATAAAAAACATACCAGCATATGGTATATCCATTGCAGTTGCAGATCCAATGGGTGCATCAAAATTAGTCACAGATCCAAGCAAACTAATTATCAGTGATGTAGAAGTGGGTTTTGTAAAAAATTTTGCAACTGGAGACATTTACAGTGCAAAAAAAGGGAATGGGGCATTTCTCAATGGAATTCCAATAAAACCATCCCAAAAAACCGATGTTTCAGGTTCATCAATAGGTGCCTACATATACCGTGCAGAGATGTCCAAGATAGATAAGCTCTTAAAAACTGTTAGAAGTATGAGAATTTTAGGTTCAGTTGCAATTGAATTGTGTTATGTTGCAGATGGAACATACGATGCATTTTTAGATATTAGGGGAAATTTAAGAATAGTTGATATATCTGCTGCAAAACTTATTATTGAAGAATCAAAAGGTATTGTAACAGATGAAAACTGCCAGTCACTTGAGAGTGGATTGAATGTTCTTGACAGGACATCAATAATTGCTTCATGTAACAAATCGATTCACAAAGAAATAATAGAAATTTTGGGAGGTATCTGATGCACTTAGGAGTTGTGGCACGTCTTGATGTCGAAGAAGCAGTTGAGCTAGCAGGGAAAATAGTTGAATTTCTTTTAGAAAAAAATGTTGAAACTCTACTGGATTCTGAATTAGCATCCAAACTAAACAAATATCAAAACATTGCTTCAGACCTAAAAGACATGGATGTTGACATGGTTATAGCAGTTGGTGGAGATGGAACAGTACTCAGAACCCAAGGATTTATAAACAAGAAAAAGATTCCATTATTTGGTATTAATATGGGTGCTGTAGGTTTTTTAACCGAAATAGATCCTGATGAAACTTTAACAGCATTGGAACAGGTTCTAGATGGGAATTATTTTGTTGAAAAAAGAACCCAACTTCAGGTATGGCATAATAAAGAATTACATTCTGCACTTAATGAGGTTGTACTCATGACCCAAAAACCTGCTAAGATGCTTCACATTGAAATAAGTGTCGATGATGAGGTTGTGGAAGAACTCAGAGCAGATGGAATTATAATTGCCACTCCAAGTGGTTCGACAGCTTATTCAATGTCCGCAGGGGGACCTATAGTCGATCCCCGAGTCGGTGCATTCATAATAGTTCCTATATGTCCATTTAAGCTGGGTGCAAGACCTACGGTAGTGCCTGATGATAGTGTGATCAAGGTTAAATTTTTGCGTGAAGGTAAAAAGGCAGTTGCAGTAATAGATGGTCAATTAGAGGAAGAAATAAATTATATGGATGAAATGATCTTTAAAAAATCAGATGATAGTGCTTACTTTGTGCGGCTAACCAAAAATTTCTACAGGCGGGTTAGAGAGAAGCTTCAAGGAGACGTATAAATCCATGAAGGTTTTAGTAGTGGATATGACCCATGGGGGTGCAATAATAACATCCGAATTTTTAAAAATACCTAATTTTGAAGTTTATGCATGGGATATATACTCAACAATGGAACAAGAAACTCGTATAGAACTAGAAGAGAAAGGGTTGAAATTTGTAGGGAAGGAAGGCTTTGATGATTTAAAGTTAGACAAAAATTATTCTACAGAATCTGATTTAATATTGATTGCACCGGTTCATTGTGAATTAGAATCTGAAGTTAACATGACCCATCATCAGGCAGTTCGATTCTTACTTGAAAACAAGATAAATGTACCAGTAATTGAAGTCACTGGTGTTAAAGGAAAAACAAGTGTTGTATGGATATTAAAAGAGATATTTAAGGACTCAAATCCTTTAGTTTTAAGCAGTTTGGGTGTTGAAGTTGTTGAAGACAAAGAATGGAAGCTTTTAAAGCAGAATATAAGCATTACTCCTGCAAGTATAATTGAAGCATGGAAACTTGCAGAAGGATATGAAGTTGGGATTTGTATCTTTGAAACATCTCTTGGTGGAACAGGACTGGCAGATGTGGGAATACTTACAAATTTAGCTGAAGATTATCCTATAGCAAATAATTCAAGGGTTGCTAGTGATGCAAAGTTGCAGATATTCCAAAGTAGAATGGTTTCATGCGATTTGGATTCTTATAATACTAATTATTCTGAATTTCAAGAGAAAACAAACACATTTGATAACGGTGAGTTTAAAGTTAAAAATCCTGCAAATTTAACAGCTACACAAATAAGATTTGGGTTTGATAAAACCCACATGAGGATAGATATTGTTGATTTTAAAACACTAGGAAATAAAATTATCAATGAGTATATAGAAGTGTCCACATTTGCACCAGCGCCTATACATATTAGTAATGTACTAGCAGCAATAACTGCATCTTTAACTCTTGAAGTATCTCTAGAAAAAATAAAGAATGGCTTAAATAATTTTAATGGAGTCAAAGGAAGGACATCAACCACTGATTACAATGGAATTAGAATAATTGAAGAAATAAACCCGGGATTGAATGTCACAGCAGTAAAAAAAGCATTGTCCATGATGAAAGATATGGATGATGTATGTGTGATATTTGGAGGTAAATATGGAGTAACATGTGAAGAAATAGATGAAAAATCTGTTTCAGAAGTTTTAGATAAAATAGAAAGTGATGTACAATTAATATTAACAGATGAATTGGGAGCTAATGTTAAAAATATTTTAAATAGAAATTTCAAATATTCAAATAATTTAAATGATGCTATAACTTGTGCTGTTAAAAATACATGTTCTAATATACTCATTATCTACAGATCAAACTTTTCAGATATTAAAAAAAGGTAATAGAGAATTCAGAACTTTACATGGTAACATTTATTAGAGATTATACAAGAATCATTCACTAGGAGTTTTAATGAAATGATTTAGGATCACTATATTCAAGATCCTTTATAATTATTAATCTCAATTCGGAACTTTTAATGGAATATATTTAACCAATGACTATGGCTGAAGTTTTTCTTTACTGGAGATGATTTTTTTGAAGGTTGGCACAAGGGGGAGCAGTCTTGCAACTGTCCAAACAAAGAGTATAATTAATGCATTATCCAAAATAACACATGAAAAAATAGATATGGAGATTATCAAAACTACTGGAGATAAAATCCAAGATTCCCAACTTTACAACATTGATGCCAAGGGTATATTTACCCGTGAACTTGATAACGCAGTTTTACAAGGAGATGTGGATTTTGCAGTCCACAGCCTAAAGGATCTACCAACAGAACTTGAAGGAGACCTAGAAATAGTTGCAATCCCTCAAAGAGAATCTTCAAACGAAGTTTTGGTATCAGAGTATGAATGGGATGAACTTCCATCTGGTGCAATAGTAGGAACAAGTAGCATTAGAAGGGAAGCTTTCTGTAACTTTCATAAAAAAGATTTTAGTATAAAAACTATAAGGGGAAATATAGATACAAGAATAAAGAAAGTATTAAGTGGAGATTACGATGCAACTATAATGGCCGAGGCAGGTATAAAAAGACTTGGTCTAAATGAACATATAAAAAAAAGGTTTTCAATTGAGTATTTTACTCCTGCTGCAGGGCAGGGCGCAATCGCAGTTGTTGCGAGACATGATAGTGATAAAAGAAACATTTTAAAGAATTTAAACCACTTGACTTCATTCCAGGAAGTAACTGCAGAAAAAAGGGTTCTTCAGGAGTTAGGTGTTGGTTGTCAATGGCCTTTAGGTGTTTCTGCTAATATAAAAGAGAATAAACTCAAACTCTGTGCTGTTCTTCTTACAAAAGAAGGCAAAGTACTTTCAAGAGTGAAGGTGGAAGGTTCTGCAGATGAAGCCAGTAAATTGGGTTTGAAAGCTGCAAAACTTATGATGGAGGATTATATTTGAGTAAGGTTAACGTTGGTGTAGTCGGTGTCGGAGCTATGGGTTACAACCATGTAAGGGTTTATTCTGAACTTGAAAATGCTAATTTAATGGCTGTTTCCGATCTTATGAGGGGAACACTAGCAGAAGTTTCGAAGGAGTTCAACACCGTTGGATTTGTTGATTATGATAACATTTTGAGAATGCCCGAGATAGATGTGGTTAGTGTTTGTGTACCCACAACATATCATTATGATGTAGTTATGAGTGCAATTGAACAAGGAAAACATGTATTAGTTGAAAAACCTATTGCATTCACGTTAGATGAGGCAAAGGACATGGTTAATGCAGCCCATGAGGCAGGAGTTAAGCTTGCAACAGGGCATGTTGAAAGATTCAATCCGGCTGTTGTTGAGGCTAAAAGACTCATGAGGGAAGGTGTGATTGGAGAAGTTGTATCTGCTTCAGCTAAAAGAGTAGGGCCTTTTCCTCCAAGAATTAAAGATGTTGGTGTTGCAATTGATCTCGCTATACACGAAGTAGATATTATGTTCTATCTTTTGGACAGTCCTGCTTCACGTGTGTATGCAAACATGGGTAGTAGACTTGAAAAATGTGAATATGAAGATCATGCAGAAATAATGATGAAGTTTGAAAATGGCGTTGTTGGTATACTTGAAACCAACTGGCTAACACCGTATAAAAAGAGACAACTTGAGATTACAGGGGTTGAAGGAATTATTTCTCTAGATTATATTGATCAAACAGTTGAAGTCTATGGAAAAAATGCTCAAAAAGTAAAGGTAACCCATTCAGAACCTCTAAAAGATGAACTTAAATCGTTCTTATCATCAGTTACCAATGATGAGGAACCTAAGATAACAGGGGAAGATGGAATCCATGCATTAAAGGTTGTGCTTGCTGCCATGAAATCTGCTCAGAAATTAACCCCTGTGAATATGAATGAATGTTAATTAATGAGGGATGTGATTCCATGAATGAAAAACTCATTAAAAGAGCCTATGAGCTTAGAAATAGAGGTTTTACAACAGGAGAAATAGCAGACGAATTAAACGTTTCAAAAGATACTGCAAGATGGCTTATTTTACAGGGAAAAGATAGTAAAACACAAGATAAGTCAGAAAAAGCACCTATTGACTTTGCAATAAATTGGAACAGTCTAGGTGGAAGTTCAATTAGAATGAAATATGTCTCTGCTGCAATGGCAGATATGGCACTTAAATATGGAGAACCTGATGTAATAGTGGGTATAACAGTAAGTGGTATACCGTTTGCAACCATGATGGCAGAGATACTTGGATCAGATATATCTGTTTTCCATCCAATAAAACATAGAAAGATGGAAGAAGATGCAAAGGGTGCTGTAAGTAGTAATTTTGCTTCTGTTGAAGGACGTAAAGTTGTTATTGTAGATGATGTTATTACAAGTGGGCGAACTATAAGTGAAGCAGCCAAGGTGTTCAAAGATTTGGGGGCCATCCCAATAGCAGTAGTTGTGCTCATTGATAAAGCAGGCATATCTGAAGTTGAAAATGTTCCTGTTGAATCTTTAATCAGGGTTAGCAGGTTAGGATAAAAATTTATCCTTTTTTTATTAAAAAAAAGTCTACTGTAGACATATTAATAAAAAAAAATAAGAACAGATTAAGGTCTATACCTTAATATAGCTCCTATGCCTCCAAAAGCCTTTAAAAGCTGCATTCCTTCTTCAGTTTCTGTTGATATTATCTCTACTTCTGAACCAACTTCTTCTGCCAAAGCAACAAAATCGTCAATAACATCCTCTGTCTCGCCAACTTTCATTTTTTCATTACAGTCGGGACAGGATTTATCTTTAATTTCATTCTTATTTTTAATGGTTTTATCCATGGTCTTTCCACATGACGGGCATTCATAGTTAACTCGTTTTGATTTAATGTCTTCTGATAACAATAGTACTTCAACAGCACCCATCTGAAGGTTACGCCTTACTTCAGCTTCTCCATAAGATGCAAGTCCCTGTTCATTTATAAGTTCTACTAAAAATCTCTGTACTAATTTTTTCTCCCTTACAACATCAATTTCGGTTAGTACATCCATAGATTTTTCCATAACTTCTCTTATTCCAAATTCTCCAGTATAAGATGTGTCAACGGTTGTTATCAACAGATTTTTTATTTCATGATGAAGATAATCACCTTCAACAAATTCATCCTTTGTATGTCCCGGACCTCCAATTATAACTCCTTTAAGATCAGGGACATCTAAAAATGCTTCATTCATGTGATTTCCTATTCTTTTTAAAAATTCATGAGCTGCTAGATCAATAAGACGGTCAAACCTTCTCTGAGATTGTCCCCCTGCTTTATGTTTACCTGGAACACCACTGGTAAGATTTTTTATTATGTCAATTCGTTTTCCCCGGAGAATAGCAATTGTTGCTTCTTTACGATCTATAACTGCAAGCCCATAAACATCCTTATCTTCAATTATCTCCTGAAGAGGTTTTAGGAAAAAGGTTGAATCACAATGGTAAATATAAGTTTGAACAGGTTCAGGTGGTTCGAACATGTATGTTTCCATTTTCTCTGTACCAGGTCCACCCTTAGGGATCATTCCAACAAACAAAACCAAACCCTTTTCAGGGGGGCGTTGAAAAAGTTTCATCCTTTGCATTATAACCTCTATTGCAGATTGAACATTTTTCTTTGTTTGTTTGCTTTTGATGTTAGCACTCTGACTCAGCTCTTCACGCATATGTTTTACAACATCACTGATCTGACGATCTGGTGGAATATAAACTGTTACTAATTCTGTACCTCGTCCCTTTTTTTCTGATAATTCTTTAAGGGTTCTTTTTACTTCGTACAGTTCTTTTGATGATACTTCACTCACTTTATGTCACTCCTAAACTGTGGAAATTCATTGTATTTAATATATCTCGTGTATAAATTTAAAATAGAGCATGTGCAAATTTAACTTATTTCTGATTATGAACTACAAACTACTTCAACTTACTTATGTTATATCTTCTAAACTATTTATTATATTAAATTTAAGTATCTTTGATGGTGATGAGATGAAGATAGTTGTTACAATAGGCGGTTCAATAATAATTAAAGATTATGATTACAAAAAATTCAGGGACTATGCAGAGGTACTGCAGGACCTGTCCAAAGAACATCAAATATTCGTTGTTGTTGGAGGTGGAAAAACAGCTCGTGATTACATAGGAATTGCTAGAGGTCTTGAAGCATCTGAAGCAATGTGTGATGATGTGGGTATAGAAGTAACAAGACTAAATGCAAAGCTTTTAATAACAGCTCTTGGGGCGGATGCATATCCTGAAGTACCCCATAACTTTAGAGAGGCGTTACAATTTGCAAGTTCTAATAGAATCATTGTTATGGGTGGTACAGAACCAGCACATAGTACAGATGCAGTAGGAAGTATTCTTGCGGAATTTGTGGGTGCAGAACTACTCATTAATGCAACCTCTGTAGATGGTCTTTACAACAAAGACCCTAATAAGTATCCTGATGCAGAGAAATTTGATGAGGTTAAACCATCTAAAATGATGGAACTTATGTCAACCAAGGATATCAAGGCAGGTACATACGAATTTTTTGATATGACAGCGATACAGATTATTAAGAGATCAAGTATCAAAACAGTTATATTAAATGGGGGAGATCCTCAAAATATTAAAACTGCAATAAATGGTAAAATAGGTACCATAATACTGCCAGAAGAATAATTAAATAAAAAAAAATATTATAGTATATTAAAATATAACAATAAAATTCAAGAGGTTTAAAAATGACTGATCAACACAAGCACTGTCCAATGTGCCAAAAACCAATACCTTTATCAGAAAAATTCTGTTCACCCAAGTGCGAGCAGATTTACAATGAAAACCAGAGGAAAGTTGCAAAATCAAGAAGAGTACTTTATATAATATTTGCAGTATTCATTATAATATGGCTTTTCTTTACTTTAAAAGGTAGAATAGGTTTATAATTAATTTTTTTTTATTATTTGAGGCTGTCTCATAATTAACTTTTTTCGAATTTTTTTTTGTTCTTGTTTTTAG